>CAZVDH010000132.1:0-5169 GCA_964625595.1 uncultured Oscillospiraceae bacterium
TACCGCATCGAAACTGCTTACCACTGCCCAAACAGCTCTGCAAATTCCAATTTGTATACTTGCTGCGTTAAACCGCTATGCGCATTATCTCATATCTTATATCTTGTATCTCTTACCGGGATTCCTCCTGCCGGGCCCGGGAGAGAAGCTTGCCTCCGTTCGTTTTCAGCCAGCGGACACTTTCCCGGTAATCCGGCAGGATAGCTTCCACCTCCGCCCAGAAAGCGGGGGAGTGGTCCATGTGCTTCCGATGGGCCAGCTCATGCACCACCACATAGGTTTGCACCTGCCGGGGTGCCAGCATCAGGAGACAGTTGAAGTTCAGGTTTCCTTTGGACGAGCAGCTTCCCCACCGGGTCTGCTGACAGCGGATGGTGATTCTGTTGTAGGTCACTCCCATCCGGGCGGCATACGCTTCCGTCAGGGGCGGGAGGGAATCCTTTGCCTGCCGGGCCAGGGCGGCAAGGTCCTCCTGAGATAGGGGAGCGGCCCGGCCCGCTGCCGCGTCCTCCCGGACAGCGGAGAGCTTCCGGTCGATCCAATCCCGGCGTTCTTCCAGTATTCTTTCTATCTCCCGCCGGGGCATGGTCAGTGGCGCGCGAAAAACCACTTCCCCCTGTGGGGTGACCTGAATGGCGGCGGTGCGCCTGCGGCTGCGCCGGATTCTGACCTGGGAAATATCCATGGACTAATCTCCTTGTTCAATATCGCAAATGGCGGAAATGGGAAACGTCTCTCCGGTATCCAGCAGGACGGTCTTTTGGATGGAATCCACCCGCGCTACCCGCCCCCGGTAGGAAACGTAGCTGCCGCCCGCTTTCTCCCGGTCCGGCAGGAAGCACACAAATACCGCTTCCCGGTCCGGGTCCTCCGAAAGGCCGCGCAGCAGAGAATCCAGCCGGGCAATCTCGTCCGCTTCCAGCCAGGGCTTCTCTTCGGTAAGCCGTCCTGTCTCCCGGATCACCGCTTCGTAGCCCGTGAGGGCAGCAAAGGGGGCAAACTGGGCGCCCCGGGCTACCTTGTCCATCCGGGCATGCCGTCCGGATACCGGGCGGCGGAGCCGGAGCATATCGGCGTAGGTTTCACTGCATTGTTTCATGGTGTCTCCTGGGGCTGTGGTTATTGTACTTCCGGTTATCCTGCCTGTCAACGGTGGATCATGCCCGGTGTCCGCCGATCTGGGCATTCCTTGCCAGGGTGGTGGCGCCGTCTTCCAGATCCATCCCCCGCAGGATCGCGTTTTTTCCGAACCGGCGCTTGATGCCCAGCATGGCCTGCTGCCGCCGTTTTTCCCGGGCCAGACGGTCTTCCTCCCGCTGCTGGGCCTCCCTGTCCGCAAACAGATCCAGCTGGGGGCAGGGGTCCGCCGCCTCTTCCTCCGGAATCAGGCCGCAGCCGATGGTCAGCCGCCGGATAAGAAGCTCCCGGTCCGTGATCCCGGCGTACAGCTCCATCACCGCCTGGGTGATGAGCCGGGTAGAGGCGGTTTTCCTGGGAAGATTTACGGTGCCGTGGGCGTGCTTGGGGATTTTTCGTCCGTACCGGTCCACGGTCACCGGGCCCCGGTAGCCGGAATTTCCCGCCAGGCTTTCCACATCGTAGCCCACGGTGACGGTGAGCTGGCCGGTGACCATGCCCCGCTCCACCAGGGTCAGGGACAGGCTGTCCGCCATTTCCCGGAGCACCAGCCCCGCCTTTTCCCAGGTATAGGGGCAGGTGAGAACCTGGCCGGAGCTGATGCTGTTGTTTTCCGGGCGGTAGGCCTTGATGTCCGCCATGGTGCAGGGCTCCACCCCCCAGGCGTGGTCAATGAGCAGCTCCGCGTTTACCCCGAACAGCCGGTACAGTAAATCCTCATTCTGGCACTCCCCGGGCCTGCCCAGGGAGCACCGGGCCACATCCCCCATGGTGTACATCCCGTACCGGGCAAGCCGCCGCTGGGTTCCGCTGCCCACCCGCCAGAAGTCTGTCAGGGGCTGATGGTCCCACAGAAGCTGCCGGTAGGTCATTTCGTCCAGGACGGCCATCCGCACCCCGCTTTCATCCGGGGGCATTTTTTTCGCCACTATGTCCATGGCCACCTTGCACAAGTACAGGTTGGTGCCGATCCCGGCGGTGGCGGTGATGCGGGTTTCACGATAGACCTCTCGGATCAGCATCCGGGCAAATCCCGGGCCGTCCACACCGTAGGTGCGAAGATAGGGTGTGGCATCGATGAACACCTCGTCGATGGAGTAAACGTGAATGTCCTCGGGGGCGACGTATCGGAGATAGATGCCGTAGATTTTGGCGCTGGTCTGCATATACAGGGCCATTCTGGGGGGCGCTGCCAGATAATCCAGGGCCAGGGAGGGGTCAGCCCGGAGGGCCTCCGCGTCCGTGGATTTCCCGGTGAGGGTTTTTCCCGGAGCCAGGAGGCGGCGGTGGGCGTTGACCTCCGACACTTTCTGCACCACCTCAAAGAGCCTGGCCCGTCCGGGAACGCCGTAGGCTTTCAGGGCGGGAGTCACCGCCAGGCATATGGTTTTTTCCGTCCGGCTGGCATCGGCTACCACAAGGTGGGTGGTCAGTGGATCCAGCCCCCGCTCCACGCACTCCACGGAGGCATAAAAGGATTTTAAATCAATGGCTACATAGGTCCTTTCCATAGAGCGCCTCCTGGTTGACTGTACGGTATGCTTATCGGATCAGCGCGGAAAATTGGAATTTGCCGGCTTCGCCGAATTGACAATTGACAGTTGACAATTATTGTGTCCCTACGGGACAATTTAGAAATAATTTCTATTGTTTTTCATCCAAATTCTTTTTATTTTAAATCATCCCGAAGGGATTCCTTAATTGTCAATTGTTCATTGTCAATTGTCAATTAAATTCCAATTTAGGCTATCGGCTTTATGCAGCAAACAGAAAAATGCACTTTGGTGTACTGGTGCGGCAGCACCATCGCTTCCCCCGGGGGTGGTGCTCCGCGCAGCGAATCAAAATCCAAATGATTGCCGGGGGCAATCATACCATAATTTCTAGCTGTCGAGCGCAGCGAGACTGATGAGGAACGGCGATACGAACCGATTTCGTATTCGGCTCGTAAAAAAGGTACTGCTTGAAACGCTGTATGTTCTTATTTACCGGTGTCCCATATCAGAAAGTGTCGCCGATCCTCATCCGCCCCTGCGGGGCACCTTCCCCCCGGGGGAAGGTATTGGACTGCCATATCACAGGTTTCCTATTTGCTGTTTTAGGCCGATAACCTAAATTCCAATTTATCTGCCCGCTGGGGCGGGCAGATCTGTTTTCTATTATTATAGAACAAGTGTTCGAAAATGTCAAGAGGAAGAAAAAGGGGATTCTTTGAAACTCTCTCTATGGGGAAAATGCCAAAAAATCGTCCCGGCGTCAAAGACCCTTGCTATTTTCGCCGGAATCCGCTATAATGGCAACCGGTATTCTGAAAAGAAAGAGGAATCTGTATGCGGGAACCGGCGTTTGACAATGACAAATATCTTTCCATGCAGTCCGCCCATATCCGGGAGCGGATCGCCAAATTCGGCGGTAAGCTGTACCTGGAATTCGGCGGCAAGCTCTACGACGATAATCACGCTTCCCGGGTTCTCCCGGGCTTTCAGCCGGACAGCAAGCTGCGGATGCTTCTGCAGCTGAAAGAGCAGGTGGAGATGGTCATTGCCATCAACGCCGACGATATTGAGAAGAACAAGATTCGGGGAGACCTGGGCATCACCTATGACCGGGATGTGATCCGGCTCATTGATGTGTTCCGGGACTTTGGCCTGTATGTGTCCAGCGTGGTGCTCACCCGGTTCCGGGGTCAGGCCATCGCCACCGCGTTCCAGCAGCGCCTGGAGGGCATGGGGCTGAAGGTCTACCACCACTACGCCATCGAGGGCTACCCCTCCAACACGGCTCTGGTGGTCAGCGACGAGGGCTTCGGCAAGAATGAGTACATCGAGACCACCCGGGAGCTGGTGGTGGTCACCGCCCCCGGCCCGGGCAGCGGCAAGCTTGCCACCTGCCTGAGCCAGCTGTACCATGAGCACAAGCGGGGCAGGACCGCAGGCTATGCCAAGTTTGAGACTTTCCCGGTGTGGAATCTGCCCCTCAACCATCCGGTGAACCTGGCCTACGAGGCGGCGACTGCCGACCTCAACGATGTGAATATGATCGACCCTTTCCATCTGGATGCCTATGGGGCCACCACCGTGAACTACAACCGGGATGTGGAAGCCTTTCCCGTCCTTACCGCTATCTTTGAAAAGATCCTGGGCTTCTGCCCCTACAAGTCCCCCACGGACATGGGTGTCAACATGGTGGGCAACTGCATCATTAACGACGATGCCGCCAAGGAGGCTTCCCGGCAGGAGATCATCCGCCGGTACTATGTTGCCCTCTGCGACCAGAAGCAGGGAAAGGCTTCCGATGATGTGGTGCGGAAGCTGGAGCTGCTCATGCGCAAGGCCGGCGTAACGCCGGGGGAGCGCCGGGCGGTGGCTCCCGCGCTGCAGCGGGCCGCCGAGACGGGCAAGCCCGCCGCCGCCATGGAGCTGACCGACGGGCGGATCGTCACCGGCAAGACCTCGGACCTGCTGGGGGCGTCCTCGGCGCTGCTGCTGAACGCTCTGAAGCTGCTGGGGGGTATGCCCGACGAGCTGCACCTCATTTCCCCGGTGGCTCTGGATCCCATCCAGCATCTGAAGGTGGAGCATCTGGGCAACCGCAACCCCCGGCTGCACACCGACGAGACCTTGATCGCCCTGAGCATCAGCGCCGCCACCAACCCCACGGCGGGGCTGGCCATGGAGCAGCTGAGCAAGCTCCGGGGCTGCGAGGTTCATTCCTCGGTGATCCTCTCCCAGGTGGACGAGAAGATCTTCAAGCGCCTGGGCGTGAATCTCACCTGTGAACCCCGGTATAAGAAGTGAAAAAAGAATCGGCGGCCCGTTCGGGCCGCCGGTAAGTATTTGCGCAGAGGGGTTTACGGGGATTGTGTCCCTTTGAAATTACAGCCGCATTGCTTCCCTGGGGAAGCTTTGATTAAATCGTCTGCGGCCGGCGGGCAAATCTTTTGACCCACCCGTGCAGGTCACTATTCAGCGGCCGCTGTTTTCATACTATTTCTCGATAAAATGGTTAATACCATTTTATCCTGCGCTTTTT
>CAZVDH010000133.1:0-5131 GCA_964625595.1 uncultured Oscillospiraceae bacterium
TGACAGTTGACAGTGGAAAGTGGACAGTTGTGGTATCCCCTTCGGGGATGATTGAAAATATAAAAGCCCCCAAATGCCTCGTTTTATCTTAAAAACGTAGCAACGGTTGAATTTTATTTTTTAAATTGTCCCGAAGGGACTCCTTAACTGTCAACTGTCCACTGTCCACTCGGGCTCTGCCCGACAAATTCCCAAATTGCCGCGTTGACCCGATAGGCATTATCGGCAATCGGTCATAAAAAGGCCCTGCGGGGCGGGAATTGCCCCGCAGGGGCGAATCATCCTTGATCCGTCTTACTTGGTGTAGGGGCTGATGCTCAGCCAGTAGATCCACAGGTCCTGGGTATCCATGTACACGCCGTTGATGGCAGCCAGGTCGGAAGCCACAGCGCCGCACTCTTCCAGGGTCGCGGGATTCTTCTTGTCTTCCACATCACTGCGCACGGGCCAGTTGCCTTCCTTGGTGAAGGGCTTCAGGCCGCCGCTCTTGCCGTCAACACCACCGGTGATCCAGCGGATGAAGAGGCGGGCGCCCGCGGGGTGCTTGCAGTTATTGACAACGTACAGGTTCTCCTGGTTCAGCAGGCCCGTGTAGGGAGCGATACCGGTGAGCCAGCCGATGTTGTAGCCGGACTCCTCCCGGTTCTCGATCTTACCGGCAGAGGCCAGAGCCAGAGCGGGATCGTCAGCGGTGGAGTTATGGACAGCCTGCACCAGCTCGTCACCGTCGCTGATGAAGGTCATCTGCATCTGGCTGAAGCGCCACATGTACTCGATACCGGCGTTGTTCTCGGGAACGTCAAATTCAAAGCCGCTGCCATCATAGGTGTACTCCAGATCGGTGCCGTACAGGTCCTTATAAGCCTGCTCCATCTGGTCGGAATTGACGATAAAGCTGGCGAACAGGGACAGGTAAGCGGTCTCGGTTCCGATTTCCTTGGTGAACAGGCGGTACTTCTGAGAGCCGTCCTCGTTCTTCTCAATGATCTGCCACCAGTTGGTCACAGGCTGACCGTCGGGGAAGGCTTCGGTGTTGTAGTACCAGAAGGACTGGGAGGCGTACAGAGGATAGCCGTAACGCAGCAGGGACTCATCAATCTTTTCGCAGATGTCCTTGGGATAGAAAGCGGACATGTAGCCTTCTTCGTAGTAGTTGAAGAACACGTCGCCGTTGACATCCTTTACCTGCAGTACGTCGCCCTGGACGTTCTGGGCGTTGGCTTCCAGAACACACTTTTCCAGAACTTCGTCGTTGTCCAGGTCCATGATCTCCACATCCAGGTCGGCATAGAGCTCCTCAAAGGGCTCCTCCGCCTTCAGCATCTTGGAAGAGGTGGCGTAAATGTTGATGGGGCCGTTCTTGGCAACCTCATCCTTGGCAAGGGCATACAGCTCTTCGTCGGTCATCTCGCTCCACTCGTCGTAGATGGGGCCGTAGAAATCGGACTGGGTGACATCCGCAACAGTCTCCTGGGGGGCGTCATCCTTGGCCGCGTCCTGCTTGGGCGCGTCGGTGGCCTTGGGAGCTTCGGTTCCGGATGATGCACAGGCCGCAAGGCTCAGCACCATAACCAACGCCAGAAGCAGGGACAGGATCCGTTTTTTCATTTCAAGTTCTCCTTTCATATATGGGCAGCATTTCTTGCGGGGGTGTTATCTCCATCGCCGGCATGCGGCGAAAGAAATCGGGGGAATCAGCGGGCACGCTTAATGAGGCGGGTGCTCTTGGCATCGTAAATATTGATCTTTTCCGCCGGGATTTCCACGAACACATTCTCGTCGATAGCGTAGGTGCTCAGGCCGATCTGCTTTGCCAGGAAGTCACTCTTGCCTGCCCGGAGGGAGACCAGGGTTTCGGAACCGGCGGGCTGGTTGGCATAGACCTGAACCGCGATCCGGCCGGGGCCGTTCTGCCGGGAGATGTGTACCTGCTCCGGACGGATTGCCACCACGCAGGGGAACGCGCCGTCGGGGATCAGCTCATCGGTCATGTCCGCCTTGTCAAAGACATGCTCACCCAGCTCGCTGGTCACATGGAGGGCGCCGCCCTTCATTTCCGCAGTGCCCTCCAGGAAGTTGATCCGGGGGTTGCCGATGAAATCGGCGGCCTGCAGGTCGATGGGGTTCATGTACAGCTCCATGGGGGTAGCCACCTGGCTCAGCTCACCGGCCTTGAAGAGGGCAATCTTGGTGGACATGGTCAGCGCCTCCACCTGGTCGTGGGTAACGTAGATGACGGTGGTGCCCAGCTCCTTGTGGATGCGCTGCAGCTCGGAACGCATGTCGATACGAAGTCTTGCGTCCAGGTTGGAAAGGGGCTCGTCCAGGAGCAGCAGCTTGGGGTTGGAGGCCACGGCACGGGCGATGGCCACACGCTGCTGCTGGCCGCCGGACAGCTCGTTGGGATAGCGGTCGATGTATTCCTCGATCCGCATCATCCGCAGGGCTTCATGCAGGCGCTTTTCGATCTCGGCCTTGGGAAGCTTCTGAATCTTCAGTCCGAAGGAAATATTCTCCCGGACGGTCATGTGGGGCCACAGAGCATAGGACTGGAACACCAGGTTCAGGCCCCGCTTGCTGGGCTCCGCGTAGTAGGCATCGGCAGCGTTGATCATTTCCACGCCGTCGATGGTCATGGTGCCGTTCTGGGGGCGCTCCAGACCGGAGACCACACGCAGGGTGGTGGTCTTGCCGCAGCCGGAGGGGCCCAGCAATGTCATAAAGTCGCCGTCCTCAATGGTCAGGTTAATGTCCCGCAGGACATGGTTGTCACCGTAGTATTTATCAATATGCTTCAGTTCAATGCGGCTCATTTTATATCTCCCTTCCTTTCTAACTTACCAGGCCTTGCCGATGTCGGCGCCGAACCGGTTGGCGATCACATAGCACACCAGGATGAACAGCAGCACGCACACGGAAATGGCATCGGACATCTGGGCGTAGCCGTCCTGAGAATAGGTAAATGCCAGGTAGGACAGCGTGGTCGTCCGCTTATCCATCATCATAATGATGAGGTCCAGCTCCTTGGCGATGCTGATGAAGGTCAGCATGAAGCCGGAAATAAAGCCGTTCTTCGCCAGAGGCAGAACGATCTTGCCCATCCGCTGCCAGAAGTTGGCGCCGTTAATATCGGCGGCTTCCTCCAGCTCGGTGGAGATCTGCATCATGTTGGCAGTTCCGGACTTGCTGGCAAAGGGGAAGTGCTTGACAACACTGGTCAGAACGATCAGGGTAAAGGTGCCGTACAGGGTTGGGATGATGCCGCCCAGTCTCGGCTGGCTGAACATAGCGATATACATGGAGGAGAACGCCACGCCGCTCATCAGGTAGGGAATAAATACCAGCTGGTCGGTGAGATTGCCGTACCACTTGCCCCGGCCGCGGGTGATCACATAGCCAAGGAACTGGCCGCACAGGGCGGTGAGGGTGGAACCGATGGCGGTCAGGCGGATGGTGTTGTAGAAAGCCCGGCCGAATTCGGGGTTGCGCAGAATGCCGTTGTAGTTGATGTACACAGGGGCATTGTCGGTGGTGCCCACCCAGTAGTAGGTGGTGAGGTTATTCAGGCCGTAGCCGCCGCCGGTGGTGACCTGGAAGGTCTCCATGACCAGCACGAACATGGGGGCGACCATGGCAAAGAACAGGAACAGCACGATGAAGCCCATGAGGGGGATCTTCGCCTTGCCCAGCTGCATCTCCGTGGAGCGGCCGCCCTTGCCGCCGATGGTGGCGTAGCTCTTTCGCACACCCACCAGGCGCTGGTTGGCGAAGATGATGAACGCCGCCAGGCAGATCAGCACGATACTCATGGCAAAGCCTACGCTCTGGGGACCGCCGTTGATGAACTGCTTCATCTTGGTGGCCAGGGTGAAGTAGCCGATCCGGGAGCCCAGGTTCGCGGCCACGCCGTAGGTGCCGATGGACTTGCTCAGGGTCATGACCACGGCGGACAGAATGCTGGGAAGCACCAGGGGCAGGGTGATGGATTTAAGGATCTGGACCTTGTTAGCGCCGCAGATCTCACCCATTTCCTCCAGCTCAGAGTTGATGGAGCGCAGGGCCGAGGAAACCTGGATATAGGAGAAGGCGTAGTAGTGCAGGGACATACAGAGGACGATGGCGATGGGGCCGTAGGCCAGCCAGTCGGGGATCGGAATACCCAGGCCCTCCAGGAATCCCAGGGAGCCGGAGGTCTTGTTCCGGAAAATCGCCAGCCAGCACATGGATTTGCACCAGGAGGGGATCATGTAGGGAATGACCACCAGCATGCCGATGAGCTTCTTGCCGGGAAGATCCGACCGGACGATCAGCCAGGCCAGGATCGCGCCCAGAGGCACAGAAATGATAACCGTAAAGAAACCGCAGACCAGGGAGTTCTTCAGCGGGCCCCACAGCGTTGCCCCGGAGAGCTTACCTACCATAAGATACTTCCAGTAGTAGAGGGTAAAGCTGCCTATCTGGGCATTGGGGTCCGTTCTGCGGATACGGCTCAGCTCAGCCTTTGCCGCGGTAAAGGTGGTAGCCACCATCTGCAGCAGAGGAATCGCAATCAGGCAGAACAGAATAACGAGTGTCACCGCCACGATCATATTAAACGGGTTTTTTACGACGTTAAGAAACTCATTTTTCAGCCGTGTCCGGGTGAGCGGATGTTGAACGTTTCGCTTTTTCACTTTCTTTCTCCTTCCTGCTTCTTCGCCCGCTTCGCCCGCCGCCGGGAAAATACCGGCAGGAAAAGCAGTGTTTCTGCACACGGTTTACGCATACGTTTCCGTACTTCGAAAACCTTTAATGTTATTTTAGTAGGGAAACCGTTTTTTGTCAATCCTTTTTGTGCCAGAAGCATGGAAATTCAACAAATTCAACTGTTTGCTGTCAGCGATTTAGGGCAGTTTGCACAACACTTTTTCTCCGGTTTTTTCCCGGATTTCTCCCGGTTTTTCTCCGGAATTAATTATCGACAACGTTTGCGCTTCCAAACACCCTTTTTTGCCAAAAAAGGGTGTTATTGACAATCGGCAATGAATAACGGGTTTAAATATTTATGGGGTTCATTCAGCAGTTCGACAAATTGGAATTTGTAGGGCTGTTTGATAAATGGTGAGCGGGTGGAAAATGGGACACGCCAAGG
>CAZVDH010000134.1:0-5096 GCA_964625595.1 uncultured Oscillospiraceae bacterium
TATATCATATTCTGGACGATTTGTGAAGTTTTAATTAAAGAATAGTATGAAAACCTTACCCTGTGTGTTCATGTTTCATGCCTCCTTGGCTGGGGTGATATGGCCCGCGATGGCGGACGCGGCGGCGGTGGCGGGGCTGGCCAGATAGACCTCACTGCTGACGTGGCCCATACGGCCCACAAAGTTCCGGTTGGTGGTGGCGACGCACCGCTCCCCGGCGGCGAGAATGCCCATGTACCCTCCCAGGCACGGCCCGCAGGTGGGAGTGGAAACCACGGCCCCCGCGTCAATAAAGGCGGTGACGTAGCCCCGCTCCACGCACTCCCGGTAAATCCGCATGGTGGCGGGAATGATGATGCAGCGGACCCCGGGGGCTACGGTTCTGCCCCGGAGAATCCGGAAAGCGGTTTCCATATCCTCCATCCGGCCGTTGGTGCAGCTGCCGATGACCACCTGGTCGATTTTGATATCTGCCAGCTCCGCGGCGGGGCGGGTGTTCTCCGGAAGGTGGGGACAGGCCACGGTGGGGACAATGGCGCTAAGATCGATGGAAACGGTTTTTTCATACTGCGCGTCCGGGTCCGCCTGGAAAATCCGGGGGGCCCGCTCTCCGCGGCCCTCCAGGTAGCGCATCGTCACCCCGTCCACCGGGAAAATGCCGTTTTTCGCCCCTGCCTCAATGGCCATGTTGCAGATGCACAGCCGGTCGTCCATGCTGAGGGTCTCAACGCCGGGACCGGTAAACTCCATGGATTTGTACAGTGCCCCGTCCACGCCGATTTTTCCGATGATGGTGAGGATCACGTCCTTGCCGCTGCAATTGGGGGGCAGCTGCCCGGTGAGCCGGAACCGGATGGCGGAGGGAACCTTGAACCAGCCTTCCCCCGTTGCCATGCCCGCGGCCATATCCGTGGAGCCCACGCCGGTGGAGAAGGCCCCCAGAGCGCCGTAGGTGCAGGTGTGGCTGTCCGCGCCGATGACGCAGTCCCCGGCGGTGACGATGCCCTGCTCCGGCAGCAGGGCGTGCTCGATGCCCATTTTGCCCACATCGTAGAAGTGGCTGACGCAGTGCCTGCAGGCAAATTCCCGGCACTGCCTGGACTGCTCCGCCGCTTTGATATCCTTATTGGGAACAAAATGGTCCAGGACGATGGCGATTTTTTCCTTGTCGAATACCCGGTCAAAGCCGTTTTTCGTGAATTCGTTGATGGCAACGGGGGTGGTGATGTCATTGCCCAGGACGATGTCCAGCTTGGCGCGGATCAGCTGTCCGGCGCTGACGGATTCCAGCCCCGCGTGGGCGGCGAGGATTTTCTGTGTCATTGTCATTGCCATAGGTTGTGCTCCTTTCTTTCCGGCGGTCAGAAAGCCGCCCAGGGTCATTCCCGGATCATGTTATTGTAAGCGCCAACCAGCGCGCTGGCGCTGGCCTTGATGATGTCTGTGTCCGTGCCCGCGCCCCAGTACATGACGCCGGTTTCGCTTTCCAGGCCGATGTAGGCAGCGGCGGTGGAGCCGGAGCTGCGCTCCTGGACGGAGTGTTCGGTGTAGACCTTCAGGGTGTAGCAGACACCGGTGTAGGATTTCAGGGCGTTACTCACCGCGTCCAGGGAGCCGTTGCCGGTGCTCTGCACGGTGGTCTGCCTGCCGTGGCGCAGGAAAGTGACGACGGCCTCCACACAGCCTTCTCTTGGGGTGAAGTGAATGCCGGATATGGCCAGGGGATTGTGGACATTCAGGTAGCGGTCCATGAAAATGGCCAGGACATCCTCGCTCTTCAGCTCCCGGTGGTCGTGGTCGGATACGCCCTTGCATTGATAGCTCAGATGCTCGCGCATCTTGGGCGGGAGGATGTAGCCGTAGTTCTGCTCCAGCAGATAGCCGATGCCTCCCTTGCCGCTCTGGGAATTGACCCGGATCACATCGGCATCGTAGGTGCGGCTGATATCCTGGGGATCCACGGGCAGGTAGGGCACCGTCCAGCGGTGGAGCTGCTTCTCCTTCCGCCAGGTCATGCCCTTGGCAATGGCATCCTGATGGGAGCCGGAGAAGGCGGCGAATACCAGCGCCCCGGCGTAGGGGCTGCGCTCATAGACGTGCATCCGGGTGCAGCTTTCGTAGGTTTTGCAGATGCCCGGCATATCGGAGAAGTCCAGCTCCGGGTCCACGCCGTGGGAGTACAGATTCATTGCCAGGGTGACAATGTCCACATTGCCGGTGCGCTCGCCGTTGCCGAAGAGGGTGCCCTCCACCCGGTCAGCTCCCGCCAGCAGGGCCAGCTCCGTGTCCGCCACGCCGGTGCCCCGGTCATTGTGGGGATGGAGGGACAGTGTCACATATTCCCGGTATTTTAGGTTTTCACTGATGTATTCCACCTGGCTGGCGTAGACGTGGGGCAGGCTCATTTCCACGGTCACCGGCAGGTTGATGATGACGTTGTTGGTCCGGCTGGGCTCCAGCACGTCCAGCACCGCGTTGCAGACCTCCAGGGCGTATTCCGGCTCCGTGCCGGTGAAGCTCTCCGGGGAGTACTCAAAGCGGAAATTGCCCTCGTACTCCGCCGCCAGCTTCTTCACCAGCTTCGCTCCCTCCACGGCGATCTGCTTGATCTCCTCCTTGCTCTTGCGGAATACCTGCTCCCGCTGGGCCAAGGATACGGAGTTGTAGAAGTGGATGATGGCGCTGGGCGCGCCCTTGCAGGCCTCGAAGGTCTTGCGGATGATGTGTTCCCGGCACTGGGTCAGCACCTGGACGGTGACATCCCCGGGGATCATGTGGTTTTCGATGAGGGTGCGCAGAAACTCATATTCCGTTTCCGAGGCGGCGGGGAAGCCTACCTCGATTTCCTTGAAGCCAACGCGCAGCAGCATATGGTAAAATTCCAGCTTTTCCTCCAGGCTCATGGGGATCACCAGGCTCTGGTTGCCGTCCCGCAGGTCAACGCTGCACCACTGGGGGGCTTTTTCAATGTGGTCCTTCCTGGCCCACTCCAGGTGGCAGCCGGGAGCCGGGTAGTAGCCGATGCTGTATTTGCTGGTATCCATGTGCAAAAACTCCTTTGGAATATGGTATTCTGGAAATAACGGGGATTGGATTAAGCGAAGAGATAAATTGTTGTTCAGCGGGCTGGGCCCGAGTTGACAGTAAAGGAGTCCCTTCGGGACAATTTGAAAAAACAAATTCGGATATTGTTGCATTTCTTCGTGAAATGCGGCATTTTCCAGCATCATTATTTCGATCTCATCCCCGCAGGGGATACACAATAATTGTCAACTGTCCACTGGAGCGACGCGACAAACACCAATTTCCCGAGAGGTTTTCCAACGCGCGGAGGGCAAAAAAAGCCCTGTCTCTTTGCAACAAAGAGACAGGGCTTTCATACGGAATAAAAACCTTGCGGTACCACTCTTTTTGCCGAGGAACGCGGCCACTCGACAGCGGTCTGACAACCGCCCCCCGCTGTATCGGTCGGGCTCCGTCCGTCCTACTGGGTTTCCCGTTCAGACCGGCCGCTCAGAGGCCAGTATACAGCTTCACCCGCCGCTGCCTCGCACCGCCCGGCAGCTCTCTGGAGGAGGGAAAGAAACTGCTTTTTCCTCTTCAACGCGTTTTCTCTATGCAACGTGAATTATAGCACGACTTTCCGGCTGTGTCAAGCAGGCAAATACAAAAGTCCTTTCAGAGCGAACAGCCGCAGGAAGAAAAGGGAACGGCTTACGCGATGACCTGAATCCAGCCCTCGGGGGCCTCGATGCGGCCCATCTGGATGCCGGTGAGGGTGTCGTAGAGTTTCCGGATGCCGGGGCCCATTCCGGCGTAGTGGATTTCCCTGCCGTGGTCCACAACGGTGCCCAGGGGGGAGATGACCGCGGCAGTGCCGCACAGGCCTGCCTCCTCGAAATCGCCGATCTCACTGAGGGCGATGGGACGCTCCTCCACCTCCATGCCCAGATATTCCTTGGCGACGTACAGCAGGGAGCGGCGGGTGATGGAGGGCAGAATGGTGTCGGACTGGGGGGTGACCAGGGTGTTGCCCTTGATGAAAATCACGTTGGCTCCGCCGGTTTCCTCGATATAGGTGCGGGTGGCGGAATCCAGATAGATGTTCTCGTCATAGCCCTGCTCGTGGGCGTCCACGATGTTGTACAGGCTCATGGCGTAGTTCAGGCCCGCCTTTACATGGCCGGTGCCCCGGGGCGCGGCACGGTCCAGATCGGAGATGCGGACGGTCAGGGGCTTCACGCCGCCCTTGAAGTAGGGGCCCACGGGGGTGGCAAAGATGCGGAACTGGTATTCCGTGGCGGGCTTGACGCCGATGGTGGGGTTGACGCCAAACATAAAGGGGCGGATGTACAATGTGGCTCCCGAGCCGAAGGGAGGCACCCACGCGGCGTTGGCGCGGACGGTCTGCACCACGGCGTCCACAAAACGGTCCTCTGGGAACACGGGCATCCTCAGACGGCGGCAGGAGTCGGCCATCCGGGCGGCGTTCAGGTCGGGACGGAAGCAGACGATGCGCCCATCTTCGGCGGTGTAGGCCTTCATGCCCTCAAAGCAGGTCTGGGCATACTGCAGCACGCAGGCGCACTCATTCATGGAAACGGAGGCGTCCGAAGTCAGGCAGCCGCCGTCCCACGCGCCGTTTTTGTAGTGCGCCACAAAGCGCTTGTCCGTCTGGACATACCCAAAGCCCAAGCTGCTCCAGTCAATGTTCTTCTTTTCCATAATCGGCACCTTCTTTGTTGTTGCGGCGCCTCTGAAAACTTCCCTTTTGTGTTTTGACCGGATGTTTTGGACCAAAACCCTTCTCAGAGGCTGCCTTTGGTTCCCTATTCTATCACCGCCGGTGTCCGAGGTCAATAGGAAAACAGGAAAATTGTTTTCCATAAGCACACAGCTGTCCTTGAGAAACAAACGGGGCGGGGCTTTTCGGGAAAATGCGCTGTTCAGCCGCAGGTGATTTATTCAATAAGGAGCTTTGTTGACGAAAAAGACAGCGTCCTGTAAATTAGATTTGATACTAGTTTTTCATAAAACGGTATTATACTAATCTTTAATTAAAACATCCCGAAATCCATTGTCTACCAGTAATGGAT
>CAZVDH010000135.1:0-5089 GCA_964625595.1 uncultured Oscillospiraceae bacterium
TACCAGTGTGCGCACTGGTACCACCCCCCTCATAAATGCGGGGGGCGAGGGCGCTGCCGCGCCAGTTGAACCATCGTCCCCTAGTTCGTTAAACGATCATTTACCGCAAAAAGCAGACCCGCCTGACGCGGATCTGCTTTGCGCATTCTGAATTTGCAGGCCGCTCTCAGGCAAAGAACAGCAGGCTCACCCAGGTGACCACATTCTCGCCGTACTGAAATGCCAGGCCGAACTTTTCCAGCAGGGGAATCACGTTGATCCCCTGGCTCTCCACGCAGGGATGCATGGCCCCCGGCATCCGGCAGGGCAGGCCGTCCAAGTAAGCACACCGGGAGCAGATGGTGCAGGCCTCGGTGGAAAGGATAAAAGGCCGTACCCCCAGCTGGCGCATCTCATCCCGGACCCGGTTTGTCAGTTTCTCGTGGGCCGGGCGGGTGGCCAGGGTCTCGTCGATATTGCTGATGTCCGATACCTCCGTGATGCTTGCGATCATCAGGCACTCGGGGTAACTCAGACATTTCTTTTTGCATTCCTCCACCGCCCCCACGGCAGGAGGGCACGCCCAGGTGGTGCCGTACATGGGGCACTCATGCTCACAGACCCACCGCACCCGGTGGGTAAATTCCAGCTCCCGGGGGTCAAAAAAGCCGTAGCTGTACAGGGGCAGTGCCGCAAGCCGTTCTTCCAGCGCCGCTTTATCCATACTCTTTCCTCCTATCTTCTGTGTCCGTCCAGGAAATCTCCCAGGTCCGCCATGGCCTTTGACAGCACCTCCGGCTCCGGGAGCATCACGATCCGGAAACGCAGGTCCTCGTGCCAGTCGAAGCCACGGCCCGGGATGACCAGAATTTTCTTCTCATGCAGGAACCGGAGGGCAAAATCCTGGTCCGATGCAAAGTCGTACATCCGGGTGTCGATGCCCGGGAAGATGTAAAAGCACGCCCGGTTGGGAAGAAACCGCACGCCGGGGATCCTGCTCAGGCCTTCCACCGTAGCTCTGCGCTGCTCGTAGAGCCGCCCGCCGGGAACCAGCATCGCCTGGGTACTGGCCGAATCCGACAGGGCCGCCGGGATCACCAGCTGGGTCAGGGCATTGCCGCACAGCCGCATGGCGGCAAGCTGCATCACGCCGTCCTTGATTTCCGCCAGGGCCTTGGCAGGGCCGGAAAACACCATCCACCCGCACCGGAAGCCGCAGATGATGTGGGACTTGGAAAGGCCGTTGAAGGTCACGCAGGGCACATCCGGCATCAGGGCAGCCACGGACTCCATGGGCAGGCCGTCCATAACCAGCCGGTCATAAATTTCATCCGCCAGCAGCACCAGGCCGTGCTTTCTCGCAAGCTCCCCGATCGCAAGAAGCACCTCCCGGCTGTAGACGGCGCCGGTGGGGTTGTTGGGATTGATGACCAGAACCGCCTTGGTGCGGGAGGTGATTTTCTTTTCCATGTCGGAAAGGTCCGGATTCCACCCGTTATCCGGGTCGCAGCGGTAAAACACCGGCACGCCGCCGCCGATGAACACATTGTTGCTCCACAGGGAATAGCAGGGCGCGGGCACCAGGATCTCGTCCCCGTCCCCCACCAGGGCGGTCATCAGCATGGTCACCGCCTCGCTGACGCCGTTGCAGATGAAAATATCCTCCATGGTAATGTCCCGCAGGCCCCGGCTCCGGTGGTAGCGGAGGATCGCCGCCCGGGCTTCCTCCATGCCCCGGACATCGCAGTAGGGCACCGCCTCGTCCACATGCCCGATAAGGGCAGCGCGGACGCTGTCCGGCAGGGAAAAGCCGAAGCTTGCGGGGTTTCCGGTATTGAGCTTCAGCACACGCTCCCCCGCCGCCTGCATTCTGAGCGCCTCCACATACAAAGGCCCCCGAATATCGGAATGGATCTGGGAAATGCGGTTGGATTTGGAAATGGTCATTTTCTTTCCTCCCGGTTGGAAGTTTTCCGCAAAGGGAATATATAAGGGAAAACAGGTTCTTCCTTGTTTCCGTTTTCACACAGGGTTAATATCATACCACATTCCGTGCGGGTTTTCTACTGGTATATCCCACAATTCTACACCGTATTTTCCCCCAGCCGGGAAAAAATAAAAAAAGTGCTTGATTTTACTGGCGGGACACGCTATAATGTGAAACTGTATGAACTACTGCGCAAGGAGGTGGAACCATGCCCAACATCAAGTCCTCTAAGAAGGATGTCCTGTCTTCCAAGATCGCCTACGAGAAGAACAAGGCTGATAAGTCCGCTCTGAAGACCTGCCTGAAGAAGTTTGAAGCCGCTGTCGCGTCCGGCAGCAAGCCCGAGGCCGAGAATGCCTACGCTCAGGCTGTCAAGGCCGTTGACCACGCGGCTGTCAAGGGTCTTCTGCACAAGAACAATGCTGCCCGGAAAAAGAGCAGCATGACTCTGAAGCTGAACAAGCTGGCCTGAATTCTCTGAAAATATCTCCTTCCGAGCGGTGCTTGGAGGGAGTTTTTTCATTATATATGTACTTTTGCTTATCGTCTTTGTTCAGCAGGCAGAGAAATTGAAATTTGGCGGGCAGTTAAGGTACGCGGATGGATAGACGCCTTGCCCCCCGCACTTGTGAGGGGGGGCCCTGCGCTAGCGCAGGGACGGGGGGAGTACGAATTTCCGAAAGCAAGAGCGTAAAACAGCATTATCTTTCTGTGTTTGCCGTTCTTATTCTTCGCACTTTTTCGTGAAGGATATGCGGGTGACGAGCTCCCCCCGATACCAGTGTGCGCACTGGTATCACCCCCCCTCATAAATGCGGGGGGCGAGGGCGGCTGCGCCGCCAGCCCGCCAAATTCCTATTTGCCGCACTGCTGAATGAACCCAATCCGCTTTTTTCTCCCGTTTTCCCAGCGCTTTTTGGAAAGGAGGCGTTTTCCCATGGCCCGCCTGTCGGACCCCATTACCGTTCTGCGGGGCATCGGCCCGGCAAAGGCAAAGCTTTTTGCCGCCCTGAATATCTACACGCTGGAGGACCTCATCTGCCACTTTCCCAGAGGCTACGAGGACCGGACGAAGCTCATCCCTATCTGCGAGCTGGAGCCGGACAAGCCCGCCTGCTTCCGGGCCATGGTCATGAACACCCCCCGCACCGCCCACATCCGCCAGGGTCTGGATCTGACCCGGGTCCAGGCGGCGGACACCACGGGACGGCTGACACTGACTTTCTTCAATTCCAAATACGCCCAGGAAAATCTGGAATACGGCAGAGAATATATATTCTATGGTACCCTCACCGGGGACTATGCGGCCTATGGCATGACGAATCCGGTATTCGAGTCCCCCGACTCCCAGCCCGTCACCACCCGCCGGGTGCTGCCCATCTACCCCCTTACCGCGGGGCTCAATAATGCCGCCATGCTTCGGGCGGTGAAGCAGGCCCTGGCCGTCTGCGATCCTCCGGCGGAAATCCTGCCAGAACCCATCCGGGAAAAGTATCACATTCTCCCGGCCCAGGATGCCTACCGGGCCATTCACGAGCCTGCGGACATGCAGGAGGCGGAGCAGGCAAAGCGGCGGCTGATCTTTGAGGAATTTTTCGTCTTTTCCGCGGGGCTTTCTCTCATGCGGGCCACCCGGGCGGAAAAACGGACGGCTCCCTACGAAGACCGGGACCTTTCCGGTTTTTATGCCGCCCTCCCCTTTTCCCTCACCGGGGCCCAGCAGCGGGCCATCGGTGAAATCCTGGCGGATCTCGGCCGGGGCGCTCCCATGAACCGGCTGGTCCAGGGAGATGTGGGCAGCGGCAAGACCATGGTCGCCGCCGCGGCGGCGTTCTGCGCCATCCGCAACGGGCATCAGGCCGCCCTCATGGCCCCCACGGAGATCCTGGCGGAGCAGCACTTCGCTTCCCTTACCAGGCTTTTTGTCCCCCTGGGCATCACAGTGGGACTGCTCACAGGCTCCATGACTCCAAAGGAAAAGCGCCAGGTCCGGGAAAAGCTTCTCAGCGGGGAGATCCAGCTGGCGGTGGGCACCCACGCCCTGATCTCCGACACCACTCAGTTTCAGTCCCTGGGGCTCGTCATCACCGACGAGCAGCACCGCTTCGGCGTGGCCCAGCGCAGCCGCCTCAGCGCCAAGGGAGAAGACCCCCATTTGCTCGTCATGTCCGCCACCCCCATCCCCAGGACATTGGCCCTGCTGATGTACGGCGACCTGGATGTATCCGTCCTGGACGAACTGCCCCCGGGCCGGGAAAAGGTGGACACTTTTCTGGTGGGAGAAAGCTTCCGGGCCAGAATCAACGCCTTTATCCGCAAGCAGGTCCAATCCGGGCATCAGTGCTTCATCGTCTGTCCGGCGGTGGAGGAAAACGACGCTCTGGATGTGAAGTCCGCCTCGATGTGGGCGGAAACCTTGCAGCAGACGGTCTTTCCCGACCTGCGGGTCTCCCTGCTCCACGGCCAGATGAAAGGCGCGGAAAAGGAAGCCGTCATGGCAGCCTTTGCCCGGGGGGAAGCGGATGTACTCGTTGCCACCACGGTCATCGAGGTGGGCGTGGATGTGCCCAACGCCACGTTGATGGTCATTGAGGACGCGGACCGGTTCGGCCTCAGCCAGCTCCACCAGCTCCGGGGCCGGGTGGGCCGGGGCGGTGCCAAAAGCTACTGCATCCTCACGACCCACAACCGGAATCCCGAGACCCTCCAGCGGCTGAAAGCCCTGTGTATGACCAACGACGGCTTCAAAATTGCCGAGGAAGACCTGCGCCTGCGGGGCCCCGGGGACTTCTTTGGCTCCCGACAGTCGGGCCTGCCCGCTTTCCGGGTGGCGGATCTCAGCTTCGACATGGGGCTTCTCAAGCAGGCCCAGCAGGCATCCATGGAGTGGATCGAGTCCTCCGGAACCGCCGATACCCCCGAAGCCAACGCCCTGCGCAGCCGGGTGTCTGCCCTCTTCGCCCGGTCGGAGGGGACGATGAATTGATAGTGGACAGTGGACAGTTAAGGAGTCCCTTCGGGACGATTTAAAATAAATAATGTGCTTATCGGCTTTGCTCAGCAAGTATACAAATTGGAATTTGGCGGCGAGTCGCCGCTGACAAGTCGTGACGAACGTGGTGT
>CAZVDH010000136.1:0-4906 GCA_964625595.1 uncultured Oscillospiraceae bacterium
TATTGGACTGCCAAATCACAGGTTTCCTATTTGCTGTTTTAAGCCGATAACCTAAGGAACCTCTGAATAAATCGACTGCGGCTGAGCGGCGGGTCTTTTGGCCCATCCGTTCAGTAATGAAATTGGGAAATACACAAAGTATTCCCTCAATTTCATTACTTTCGGCTGAGTCAAAATCCCTCGCCGTCAGCTCTTGCCGATTTAATCAGAGGTTCCCTAAATTCCAATTTATTGAGCAGCCGCGATAACCCGGTAAGCATGAAAAGAGAAAAAGGAGTATCCTGTATGCAGTACGATTTTACATCCATCATGGACCGGCGGGGACTGGACGCCGTGGCTGTGGAGCATCCGCCCAGGCAGCCGGGAAAGGAATTTGACCTGATCCCCATGTGGATCGCGGACATGAACTTCCCCACGGTGCCCACCATTCCCGAGGCCATTATCGCCCGGGCCTCCCACCCCGCCTACGGCTACTTTGCCCCCCGGCAGGAATATTTTGACGGGATTATCTCCTGGCACCGGCGGCACAACGGTGTGGAGGGGATGGCCCCGGAGCACATCCTCTATGCCAACGGCGTGCTGGGCGGGGTGGTGGCGGCCCTGAACGTGATGTGCTCCCGGGGGGACAACGTTCTCGTCCACAGCCCCACCTATGTGGGCTTTACCCACGCCCTGGGGGATAACGGCTACAATATCGTCCACAGCCCCCTGGTCATTCAGGACGGCATCTGGCGCATGGACTATGCGGACATGGAGAAAAAGATCGTGGAAAACCACATCCACGCCGCCATCCTCTGCTCCCCCCACAATCCCTGCGGCCGGGTCTGGGAGCGGTGGGAGCTGGAAAAGGCCATGGAGCTGTTCCGCAAATACGATGTGTTTGTGGTGTCCGACGAGATCTGGTCCGACCTGACCCTGTTCGGAAATCAACACATCCCCACCCAGACGATCAGCGAGGACGCGAAACAGCGCACCGCAGCCATGTACGCCCCCAGCAAGACCTTTAACCTGGCGGGTCTTGTGGGCAGCTACTGCGTGTGCTATAACCCCTGGCTCCGGGACCGGATGAAAAAAGAAGCCTCCCTCAGCCACTATAATTCCATGAATGTCCTGTCCATGCACGCCCTCATCGGGGCCTACACCCCGGCAGGGGACGCCTGGCTGGAGGAGCTGCGGGAGGTTCTGTCCGGGAACGTGGCCTTTGCCTGCGGCTTTATCCGGGAGCGCCTGCCCGGTGTGACCGTCTGCCGCCCCCAGGGCACCTACATGCTGTTCGTGGACTGCTCCGAATGGTGCAAGGCCCACGGAAAGACGGTGGAGGATGTGCTGGATGCATGCTACGCCGTGGGCGTTGCGGTGCAGGACGGCAGGCAGTTTCACGGAACCTGCCATTTGCGGATGAATCTGGCCCTCCCCCGGTCCCGGGTGGAGGAAGCCTTCCGGAGAATGGAGCGGTACGTTTTCTGCTGAGCGGCGAATCTTTTGCCGTCGGCGCTTGCTTCCGGAACCGGAGCTTCCGGAAGCCGTGGGTTTCCTGTGTGTAGTTGCTTTCGCCCCGCGCCGCCGCAGGGAACGCGTTTTCGCGTTCCCTGCTTTTTTTCATTCCGCAGGGCAATCGTCCGGCAGCGCCGGAATGAAAGACATACCGGGCAGTGCCCTTTTTTCAATGCGGTGACAGACCGCCCCGCAAAAAACCGGCAGCGCGTTTTTGCCGCGCTGCCGGAAAAGGGATATTTTTTATCAGCCGAAGACGCTGAGCAGGAAGCCAGCGGCGATGGCGGAGCCGATGACACCGGCCACGTTGGGGCCCATGGCGTGCATCAGCAGGAAGTTGGAGGGATTGGCTTTCTGGCCCTCCACGTTGGCCACCCGGGCCGCCATGGGAACGGCGGACACACCGGCGGAGCCGATGAGGGGATTGACTTTGCCCTTTGTGACCTTGCACATCACGAGACCGCCCAGCAGACCGCCGGCGGTGGACAGCGCGAAAGCGAACACGCCCAGGAAGACGATCTTCAGGGTCTCCCAGGTCAGGAACCGGGAGCCCACCATGGTTGCGCCCACGGCGGTGGACAGGAGGATCGTGACAATGTTCATCAGGGCATTCTGCACGGTGTCGCTGAGCCGGTCGGTGACGCCGGTCTCCTTGAAGAGGTTGCCCAGCATCAGGCAGCCGATGAGGGGCGCGGTGTCCGGCAGCAGCAGAGCCACGAAAATGGTGACCACGATGGGGAAGATGATCTTCTCGGTCTTGGACACGGTACGGGTCTGGACCATCTTGATCTTCCGCTGCTCGGGGGTGGTCATGAGGCGCATAATGGGCGGCTGGATCATGGGGATCAGGGCCATGTAGGAGTAGGCCGCCACGGCGATGGCGCCCAGCAGATGGGGAGCCAGCTGGCTGGTCAGGAAGATGGCGGTGGGGCCGTCCGCGCCGCCGATGATGCCGATGGAGGCAGCCTCCTCGCCGGTAAAGCCCATGAGGCTGGCGCCGAAGAAAGCCACGAACACGCCCATCTGGGCAGCGGCGCCCAGGAGCAGGCTCTTGGGATTACTGAGCAGGGGGCCAAAGTCCGTCATGGCGCCCACGCCCATGAAGATCAGGCAGGGGTACAGGCTGGACTTGACGCCGATGTAGAAAATATCCAGAAGACCGCCGTCGTGGATGATGGTGGTAAAGGTGATGTGCTCGATTGCCTCACCCGCGGCATTGATGTAGGGCGTTCCCTGGACATAAGCGTCCCACAGCTCCTGGTGATACAGTCCGGCGCCGGGGAGGTTCGTCAGCAGGCACCCGAAAGCAATGCCGGTGAGCAGCAGCGGCTCAAACTTCTTCACGATCGCCAGGTACAGAAGACCGCAGGCGATGATGATCATCAGCAGGTTCTGCCAGGAGTTCTGGGAGACAAACCCGGTGATGAGCGCCGCGAAGCCGGAGCTTTCCCACAGGTTCAGAAGGATTTGACCAATATTCATTGGGCACCCTCCTTAACCGATGATCACCAGGGGCGCGCCGGTATCCACGATGGAGCCCTTGGCAACCAGGACCTGGGTCACGGTGCCGCCCTTGGAGGCCATGATCTCGTTCTCCATCTTCATTGCCTCCAGAATGCACAGCACCTCGCCCTCCTTGACGGCCTGGCCCTGGGTGACATTCACTTTCAGGATGGTGCCGGGCATGGGGGCGTTCACAGGCTCACCGGCGCCGGTGACCACGGGGGCGGCGGGGGCGGCGGCAGGGGCTGCAGCGGGGGCGGCGGCAGGGGCGGGGGCGGCGGCAGGGGCAGCCGTGGGGGCAATGGCCTCGTACTCGTCCAGGAGCATGGCCTGACCGGCCTCCACCTCCACCTCGTAGGTGCGGTTATTCAGGGTCACTTTATATTTCATGATTACTTGACCTCCTTGATGGAAATGAAGCGCAGCTCGTTCAGGGGCTTGCCCATTTTGTCGGCTACGATTGCCATAAGCATGGCGGCGGTCCTGGGCTCCACATCGTGAAGCTTCAGCTCGCCGGCGGTGCCGGGAGCCACGGGCTTGGGAGCGGCGGGGGCAGAAGCGGCGGCAGCCTGGGCGGCGGCGTGAGCGGCCTCCTTCACGGCGGCGGCTTTCTTATCCCGGGCGATGAACACCCGGCCCATGGCCATGACCACGGCCATCAGCAGCACGATGCCGAAGAACACCACCGCATAGCCCAGCAGCGCAAGAACCGCGGCCTCGCCCACAGGCAGGTGGTCACTCAGACCGGCAGTAAGAATCGTCATAGCGGACCCTCCTTACGCCTCGGTGATGGTGTAGGTGACCTTGTTCTCTTCCTTGGCTTTCCGGGCCTCCAGGAACTTTGTGGTCTGGTCGGGGAAGCAGATGTAGCTCATCACATCTTCCTCGGATTTCGCCAGATCGCCCAGAGCTTCCTTTGCCTTCACAAAGTCCTCGCCGGTGCGCTTGCTGTCCTCGATGCGGCAGTCGATGGGGGCCTCCATACCGGCCTCGGCCAGGACCCGCTTCTGCAGCTCGGCGTCCACGGGGGCGGGGGAGATGCCGTACTCGCCCTTGAGGTAGCTCTTGATCTCCTTGGAGATGTTCTTGTAGCGCTGGCCCACCAGGACGTTGGTGACGGCCTGGTTGCCCACCATCTGGCTCAGGGGGGTGACCAGGGGAGGATAGCCCATGTCCGCCCGGACGGCAGGGATCTCCGCCAGAGCGGCGTCGAACTTATCCATGGCTTTCATATCGGTGAGGTTCGCGATCATGTTGGACAGCATGCCGCCGGGAACCTTGTACACCAGGGCCTGGGCGTCGGTGCCCATGGACTTGGGGTTCAGGGTCTTGTTGTCGATGTACTTCTGCTTGACGGGCTTGAAGAAGTCGTTGACCTGGTTGATGACTTTCTCGTTAAGACCCGTTTCGATGCCCAGCTCCTCCAGCGCGTAGTAGATGGACTCGGTGGCGGGCTGGGAGGTGCCGCCCGAGAAGCAGGAGGTGGCGGTGTCGATGATGTCCACACCGGCCTCAACCGCTTTCATGACGGTCATGTAGGCCATGCCGGTGGTGCAGTGGGTGTGCAGGATCAGGGGCAGGGTAACGCCCGCGTCCTTGATGCCCTTGAACAGGGCCTCGGCCTCGGCGGGGCTCATGGTGCCGGCCATATCTTTCAGGCAGATGGTGTCAAAGCCCATGCTCTGCAGCTCCTTGCACATCTCGGCGTACTTGGCGGGGGTGTGCACGGGGGACTGGGTGTAGGAAATGCAGCCGGAAGCCACGGTGTTGGGGGTTGCGTACTTCTTGGTGGCCTCCAGGGCGGTGCGGATGTTCCGGAAATCGTTCAGCGCGTCGAAAATACGCAGAATGTCGATGCCGTTCTTGATGGACAGCTCCACGAACTTCTCCACCACGTCGTCGTGGTAGT
>CAZVDH010000137.1:0-4903 GCA_964625595.1 uncultured Oscillospiraceae bacterium
CCCGGCGCCGGCAACCTGCTGACCCAGGCCATCAACAAGTACGACAACGGTGTTATCGTGGGCGTTACCCTGTTCTACGCCGTGCTGACGGTGGTCTCCAACATCCTGGGCGACATCCTGATTTCCACGGTGGATCCCAGAATTTCCTTTACTTCCAAAGGCAGGTGATACGATATGCATGAAGATTTGAGTCAGTTTACCGACGAGGAGCTGTTTGCTCCCATCAGCCACAGCGACGCGGAATCCGAGAAGATCGCGGCTCCCCGTTACTCCTACTGGAAGTCCGTTTTCCGGGTGTTTTTCCGGAAGAAGATCAATATTATTGCCCTGTGTCTTCTGCTGTTCGTGATCCTGTTCGCGTATATTTATCCCTCCGTCACCCACTACGACCCCTTTGCCAACCTGCTGGACCCCAACTCCAAGCACCTGGGACCTGCCCAGGCTATGGAATACTTCGGTCCCCAGCTGAAGTGGATCCTTGGCTCCGGCGCTTCCGGTGAGCCCACCTTTGACGCCGTGTGGAATGGCGCCCGGATCTCCATTTCCCTGGCTTTCATCTGCGCCGCAATCAATATGGTGGTGGGTGTCATGCTGGGCGCCGTGTGGGGATTCAGTAAGAAAGTGGATATGGTCATGATGGAGGTCTACACCATCATCGGCAACGTCCCCATGATCCTGATCATCTCCGTCCTTTCCATGCTGTTCTCCCCCACTTTCTGGACCATGGTGTTCGCTCTGACCATCGTGGGGTGGCTGGGCATCGCCTACTTTATCCGTACTCAGGTGCTGATTATCCGGGACCGGGAGTACAATCTGGCTTCCCGCTGCCTGGGTACCTCCATTTTCAAGATCGCCACCAAGAACATTCTGCCCTTTATGACCTCCGTCATTGTGACGCTCCTTGCCACCGAGCTGCCCAGCTATATTTCCTACGAAGTGTTCCTGTCCTATATCGGTATGGGCATGAGCGAAATGTCTCTGGGCCGTCTGATCTACGCCGCGGAAGCTGCCATGGTGACCCCCGGCTGGCAGATGGAGTTCTGGAGCCCCGTTGCCATCGCTGCCATCATTACCGTCGTTCTGTATTTGGTGGGCCAGAACCTTGGCGACGCGTCTGATCCCAGGACCCACATGTAAGGAGGACGGAACATGGAAGAGAAAAAAGTACTGCTTTCGGTGCAGGACCTGGTGGTCAAATTCAAGGTCCGCGGCCGTTCCCTCACCGCCATCCGGGGCATCAGCCTGGACATCTATGAGGGCGAGTCCATCGCCATCGTGGGTGAGTCCGGCTCCGGCAAGTCCGTGTTTACCAAGACCTTTGCCAACATGCTGGATTCCAACGGCTATGTGGACAGCGGCAAGATCATTTTCAATGACCCCGAGCTTTCCGACACCAGCGTCAATGTGGGCCGCCGGGAGGATGTGCGCATCACCTCCATCCGCACCCGGCTGGACGCTTTCTCCAAGCTGGAAAACGGCGCCGAAACCTACAAGGCCATGAAGGCTCTGGAGGGCGAGAAGAAAGCCAAGGCTTCCCTCTCCGACCAGGAGGATGCCACGTTCCAGGAAAAGCTTTCCGACCTGCGGTTCCAGCGGGCCGAGGCTTTCAACTACAAGCAGACCCTGGCGTCCAATGAAAAGGACAAGATCCGGGAAGCCGCCGGAAAAATTAAGGATCTGGATAAGCAGATCGAAGCGCTGGAGGCAGAGCGGAAGAAAGCCATGCAGGAAAAGGCGAAGACCGCCGCCTCCGACACCGCCTATAACGAAGAATACAATAAAAAGATGTCTGCTCTGAAAGAGCAGTACCGCAAGGAGATTTCCCAGGACATTTCCCTGAAGCAGCATGCCCGGAACGTGAACCTGGCCAAGGAGATCTACCTGACCGTGGGCCGTTATGACTGGTTCAACCAGACCCGCATGATCAACAAGCTGCTGCGGGCCATTAAGGAAGCCATGCGCCAGGGCCTGGATCTTGACAGCGACGAGGTCCGCAACGATGTGTTCGGCACCGTGACCTTCCGGGTCAAGCTTACCGACGAGACGGAGACCCGGCTCCACGGAACCTGCGTGCTTGACCTTGCCAATATCAAGTACAGCAAGGATCTGACCCAGATTCGCGGCAAGAAAATCACCACCGTGTTCCAGGACCCCATGACCTCCCTGAACCCCATCATCACCATCGGCCAGCAGATCACCTCCATCATCCTCAAGCACCAGCACTGCTCCGAGGCGGAGGCCCGGATGCGTGCCCTGGAGCTGATGAAAAAGGTGGGCATCCCCAACGCCGAGAACCGGTTTGACGATTATCCTTTCCAGTATTCCGGCGGTATGCGCCAGCGTATCGTTATTGCCATCGCCCTGTCCTGCCAGCCCAAGATCCTGATCTGCGACGAGCCCACCACAGCCCTGGACGTGACCATTCAGGCCCAGATCCTGAAGCTTATCAAGGACCTGCAGAAGGAGTTCGGCTATACCATCGTGTTTATCACCCATGACCTGGGTGTTGTGGCAAACGTTGCCGACCGGGTGGCCGTGCTGTACGCCGGACAGATCGTGGAGCTGGGCACCGTGGAGGAGGTCTTCTACGATCCCCGGCATCCCTACACCTGGGCCATGCTTTCCAGCCTGCCCCAGCTTGCCCAGCGGAACACCAAGCTCTACTCCATCACGGGCACGCCCCCGTCCCTGTACAACAAGATCGTGGGCGATCCCTTTGCCCCCCGGAACCCCTACTGCCTGAAGATCGACACGCTGAAAGATGCCCCCATGTTCAAGGTCACGGATACCCATTACGCCAAGACCTGGCTGCTGGATCCCAGAGCGCCCAAGATCGAAAAGCCCGAAGCCATCCGCAATCTTCACGACAAGCTCGTGGAAGCCTTTAATATCTGAAAGGAGGTCATGCCGCTGTGAGTAAAGAAACAAAGAAACAGGATGAAACTTCCAGGCACCTGCCCGAGCATGGCCCCATCGATGAAAAGACCGGCAAGGAGGTTTTGCTGTCCGTCCGGAACGTGGACATCGTTTTCGGTAAGGGCGACAAGGCCCTCAAAGCCGTAAAGAATGCCAGCTTCGACATTTACAAGGGTGAGACTTTCTCCCTGGTGGGTGAGTCCGGCTCCGGCAAGACTACCATTGGCCGTGCCGTCATCCGGGTCAACCCCTGCGCCGCCGGTGAGATCCTCTATAAGGGAGTCCGTATTTCCGGCAATATCCCCCACTCCCTGGACCGGGAGGTCATCCGGAATATCCAGATGGTGTTCCAGGACCCTGCCGCCTCCCTGAACGAGCGGGCCACCGTGGATTATATCATTTCCGAGGGCCTGTACAATTTCCACCTGTATGAAAACGAGGCGGACCGTGTGGCCAAGGTGGAGAAGATGATCAATGAGGTCGGCCTGCTCCCCGAGCACCTGACCCGGTATCCCCATGAGTTTTCCGGCGGCCAGCGGCAGCGTATCGGTCTGGCCCGGGCCATGATCATGGAGCCGGAGCTGGTGGTTGCCGACGAGCCCATCTCCGCTCTGGACGTGTCCATCCGGGCCCAGGTGCTGAACCTGCTGAAGAAGTTCCAGGAGGAGCAGGGCACCACCTACCTGTTCATTGCCCATGACCTGTCCATTGTCCGGTTCATTTCCGACCGGATCGGCGTTATCTACAAGGGCGACATTGTGGAGATCGCCGAGGCTGAGGAGCTGTTTAACTATCCTCTGCACCCCTATACCAAGTCCCTGATCTCCGCCATCCCCATTCCCGACCCCAAGCTGGAGAAGAACAAGGTTCTGTTTACCTATGACCCCAGCGTCCACGACTACAGCGAGGACAAGCCGGAGATGGTGGACATCGGCCATAACCACTATATCTACGGCAACAAGAAGGAGATCGCCGAATACAAGGCTATCCGGGAAAAGGGCGTGCCTGTCAAGTCCGTCACCATTCAGGAGCCCGGCACAGCCGCTCCCGAAAAGACCCCCGAGGAAAAGGCCGCGGAGCAGAGAGCCGAGGAGGTCAAGCTCTCCGCCGAGATCCTGGAGCATCCCATTCACGATACCGGCTCCAAGTGGCTGGCGATTCTGTCTTTCTTCCTGCCGCTGCTGGGCCTGATCGGCGCGTTTGTCTACAGGAAAATGAACTATATCCGCAACTACAAGGCCTGCCGCAAGGGTGCCATCATTGGATTTATCACTCTGGGCGTGGTGCTTGCCATCTTTGCCCTGCTGATAGGCTTGGCGATGATTTGACCCATTCCGGCGCCGGAGCAACCGCTCCCGCGCCGGATTTTTAAGTCGTGACGAACGTGGTCTGTAATCGCTCTGCCTTTGCGTACCGCTCGGTATCGTTCCGGGTTAAATGGGGGTGCCTACCGCAGTCGTGACGAACGTAGTCTGTAGTCGTTCCCTGCCTTTTAATTTCGGTATGATTGCCCCCGGCAATCATTAGGATTTTAATTCACTGCGTGCAGCACCACCCGCTCGGTATCGTTCCGTGGTGCGCGGCTGGATGCGGAACGCGCCCTTGCCCCCCGCATTTACGAGGGGGGTTACACCAGTTCGCTTTTCTGGTGGCGGGGGGAGCACGAATTCCCGGGAACAGAGCGTCAAACAGCATTATCTTTCTGTGTTTGCCGTTCTTATTCTTCGCGCTTTTATGTGAAGAATATGCGGGTGACGAGCTCCCCCCGGTACCAGTGTGCGCACTGGTACCACCCCCCTCACAAGTGCGGGGGGCAAGGCGTCTAACCACCCGCGCACCTTAACTGCCCGCCAAATTCCTATTTGTCAGTGTGCTTATTAAAGATAATCTAAATTGGAATTTGTGCTTATCGGTTTTACTCAGCCGCCTGATAAATTGGAATTTGGCGCACTGGCGCGAAGCGCAATCGCTTCCCCCGGGGGGAAGC
>CAZVDH010000138.1:0-4875 GCA_964625595.1 uncultured Oscillospiraceae bacterium
AGAACATGCCCTTCTTCATCTCGCCGCCGTACCAGGTGTTCAGGATGACCTGCTCCCGGGAGGTGATGTTGAAGGCCACGCAGGTGCTGGAGTTCAGGCCCAGCTCCTTGTAGTTTTCCACCTGAGCCTTGGAGGCGTTGTAGACCACGAAGTCAGGCTCAAAGTTTGCCAGCTCCTCGGCGCTGGGCTTGATGAACATGTTGGTCACGAAGTGGGCCTGCCATGCCACCTCCATGATGAAGCGGACGGCCATGCGGGTGTCGGGGTTGGCGCCGCAGAAAGCATCCACAACGAACAGGCGCTTGCCGGACAGCTCCTTCTTGGCCAGGTCCTTCACGGTGTGCCACACATCCTCGGACATGGGGTGGTTGTCGTTGGGGTACTCCTTGGAGTTCCACCACACGGTGTCCTTGGAGTTTTCATCCATGACGATGTACTTGTCCTTGGGAGAGCGGCCGGTATAAACGCCGGTCATAACGTTGACAGCGCCCAGCTCGGTGACGGTGCCCACGTCGTAGCCCGTCAGCTCGGGCTTGGTCTCTTCCTGGAACAGGGTCTCATAGGAAGGGTTATGTACTACCTCGGTAGTACCGTTAATTCCGTACTTGCTCAGATCGATGTTTGCCATAAGTGTGTCCTCCTGGTAAAAATGGTAATGATCGGAACCTCTGAACAAATCGTCTGCGGCTGGGAGGTTTTTCTTTTGCCCCATCCGTGCAGCTCTGAAAATGGGAAATACATACAGGATTCCTCCCTTTTCAGAATTTTCGGTTGAGCCAAAATCTTCGGCCGCCAGCGCTTGCCGGTTTATTCGGAGCTTCCCTAAGAAATGCGGTAAATGCGCCGCGTTCTACAAAATAATGCAGTGGTTCGTCGGGAGAATCCCAATCTCCACCACATACATCATATCACAAGTCCCCCGGAAAGTAAATACAAATTTCGCCGGAATCGGTATCTTTTTCCGGATTGTCCCTATCCCGCCCAAAACCTGTCCGGAAAGGCGTTGCAGTTTTGAAAAAGTTGTGATATAGTTTCCGTATAAAATGCCTTTGGGCATGATCCGGCACTGGGCCAAAATTTAATTGACAATTGTAACTATTCAATCCCCCGGATTTTTCGGCAATTTTCGAACTTTTTACAGCTGGAAATCGAAGCTGCTGAATAGCTGCTGACAATTAAGGAATCCTTTCGGGATGATTTAAGGCAACACCGCACAATGGGCACTGCGGGCTTCGGCGGATCTTTTGCCCCAATCGTGCAGTATGAAAAATGGGAAATACATCCAGTATTCCCGCATTTTTCATATTTTCGCTTGCGCCAAAATCTCTCGCCGAATCTCCTTGCCCCATTATGCGGTGCTGCCTTAAGATAAATAGGATTTGGACGGAAACAATCGCAATTATTTTAAATTGTCCCGTAGGGACACAATGATTTTCTGGGTGGTCATCGGCTTTGCCTTTGTCAGCTTTATCGAAAGCTCCGTTTTGCGGCCCGTGTTCCGGGAGCCGGAAAAGGGAAACGGCAGCGTGACCATCGGCTGACCCATTATCATAACGACGGAGGTTTCATTTCATGCGGATCCTGTATGACAGCAAGCTGCCCCAGTATAAGACGCCTTTCGGAGTCCTGACACCGGGGCAGCCTTGTACGCTGCGCATCCATGTGCCGGAGGCGGTGTGCGCCAAACGGGTGGACTGCCTGGTTTCCCGGGAGGACGGCTCCCCCGCCTTTGCCTTTTCCCTGGACTCTGAATCCCGGGACGGCCCCTACCGGATCTTCCGGGGGGACTTCACCCTGGAGGAGCGGGGGCTTTACTTTTATTATTTCATTGTCCATCACAACGAGGGCAGCTTCCGCCTGTTTAAGCAGGGGAACGATACCAATATGGAAGCAGGGGACCTGTGGATGCTGAACTGCGTCCCGGCGCAGTACGATACCCCGGACTGGGCCCAGGGAGCGGTGATCTACCAGGTCTTCCCGGACCGGTTCGCAAAGTCCGGAAGCCCGGACCTCACCGGCAAGCTCACCCCCTACACGGTCCACAAGGATTGGAACGAGGAGGTCGTCTGGCAGCCGGAGGAGGACGGCACCGTCCTCAATAACGACTTTTTCGGCGGAAACTTCCGGGGCATTACGGAAAAACTCAGCTATATCGCGGGGCTGGGGGTTACGATCCTCTATCTGAACCCCATCAGCAAGAGCTTTTCCAGCCACCGCTACGATACCGGCGACTACAAGACCCCGGACCCCATGCTGGGCACCGAGGAAGATTTTGCCGAGCTGTGCGCCCAGGCCCATGCCCGGGGTATTCGGGTGGTGCTGGACGGGGTGTACTCCCACACCGGCTCCAACAGCCTGTACTTTAACCGCTACGGCACTTTCCCCGGGGAGGGGGCCTACCAGTCCCAGTCCTCCCCCTATTACAGCTGGTACACCTTCTACCAGTGGCCGAACAACTACCACTCCTGGTGGAATTTTGACACCCTGCCCACGGTGAACAAGCTGGACCCGGGCTTCCTGGGCTTCATCATCACGGACGAGGACTCCGTGGCGGCCCACTGGCTCCGGCTGGGGGCGGACGGCTTCCGGCTGGACGTGGCCGACGAGCTGCCGGGGGAATTTATCCAGGCTCTGCGGAAAAGAATCCGGGAGATAAAGCCTGACGCCCTGCTCATGGGCGAGGTGTGGGAGGACGCCTCCACCAAGATCGCCTACGGCACCCGCCGCCGGTACTTCACCGACGCCCAGCTGGACAGCGTGATGAACTATCCTTTCCGCACCGCCATCCTGGACTTCATGCGGGGCCGGGACAGCGGCCGGGGGTTCCGGGACACGGTGATGACCATTGTGGAAAACTATCCGCCCCAGGTCATGCGCTGCTGCATGAACCTGCTGGGCACCCACGATACCGCCCGCATCCTCACCGCCCTGGTGGACGACTTCGAGGGCACCCGGGCGGAAAAGGCCCACCGCCATCTGTCCCGGAACCGGCTGGAGGTGGCAAGGGACCGGCTGTTCATGGCCTCCTTCCTCCAGTTCACCCTGCCGGGAGCCCCCAGTATCTACTACGGCGACGAGGCGGGAATGGAGGGCTACCAGGATCCTTTCAACCGGCGGACTTTCCCCTGGGGCCGGGAGGACGGGGAGCTGCAGGCCCACTTCCGGCTCCTGGGCACGCTGCGCCGGGACTGCGAACCTCTGCGGTTGGGAGATATTCGGTTCTTCCAGGCGGGAGATAAGCACCTGGGCTACAGCCGCTCCCGGAACGGGAAGACGGTTCGGATTTATGTAAACCGCAGTGAGGACCCCTGGGCCATCGACGCCGGGAAGCTCCTGATGGGGCGGAACATTCAGCTTGCTTCCCCGGACGCCACGGTTCTTGCCCCCCGGGGCTTCTGTATTCTGGAGGAATGAGCATGGAAGACGAGAAATTCATCACCGGCTACTGCCGCCAGCTGGATGCCAGCCGCACGGTCTGCGCCGAAACGGCGGACGGGGTTTTGGAGGAAGCGGACTGCTGCTACGGAAGCTGCGTCTACGAGGGAAGCTGCCCCATTGCGAAAGAGCTGGACAAGCTGAAATAATAATTGACAATTGACAATGGACAATTGACAATTCAGGTGTCGCTGCGCGGCGGATTAAAATATAAAGGGCAGATGGGGGGGACACTGTCCTTTGAACGCTTCGCGGGTGGATAGACGCCTTGCCCCCCGCACTTGTGAGGGGGGTGGCGAAGCCGGGGGGAGACCGAATTTCCTGCGAGACATCGAATTTCTGTTCATTGCGAGCCCGACTCCTCGGTCATTGCGGTAAAGTAGCTCACACTAGCGAGGCAATCTCCATCTTTAGGAGTAATGCAGTCACAATGACGAGGGAGATTCCCACACCAGGAAGCGGACTGGTTCGGAATGACACCTTGATTGATTAGCGTTCTGCTATACGGGCTCCCCCCGCCACCAGTTTGAGAACTGGTGGCACCCCCCTCATAAATGCGGGGGGCAAGGACGCGTACCGCGTCCACCCGTGAACCATGGAACGATACCGGGCGGCGCAGGGCAGAAACGACTACAGACCAGGTTCGTCACGACTTGGGTCCGGGCCCTGCCCGGCGGCTTGGCTGCCCGCCCTGCGGATGATAATAACCTGTGTACTATGGAACGATACCGAGCGGGTGGTGCTGCACGCAGTGAATCTAAATCTAAATGATTGCCGGGGGCAATCATACCTAAATTAAAAGGCAGGGAACAATTACACACCACGCTCGTCACGACTTGTCCGCCGGCACTGCCGGCCCGGCGGGATTCTCATTTCTTTTCACCCGGGAGGTGGTATACTGGTGACACAATCGGATATTACCTTTATGACCGAAGCCCTGGCGCTGGCCCGGGAGGCGGCCGCGGAGGGGGAGGTGCCCGTGGGGTGCGTGGTCACCCTGGGGGACCGGATCGTAGGCCAGGGCCGCAACCGCCGGGAAACGGACCGCACCGCCCTGGCTCACGCGGAGCTGGAAGCCATTTCCGAGGCCTGCCATACCTTGGGCGGGTGGCGGCTGTGGCAGTGCACATTGTATGTCACATTGGAGCCCTGCCCCATGTGCGCCGGGGCCATCATCAACGCCCGGATCCCCCGGGTGGTCTACGGGGCGGAGGATCCCAAGGCCGGGGCCTGCGGCTCGGTGTGCAGCCTGTTCTCCATGGCCTTTAACCACCATCCCCAGGTGGAATCCGGTGTCCTGGAGGAAGAAGCCGCCGGACTACTCCGGGATTTCTTCCGCGCCCTCCGGGAGAAAAGGAAAACCCTGCCGGATTAACCCGGCAGTGCGGTAAATTGGAATTTGTAGGGCAGTTAAGGCACGCGGGTGGATAGACGCCTTGC
>CAZVDH010000139.1:0-4875 GCA_964625595.1 uncultured Oscillospiraceae bacterium
AGTGCGGGGGGCAAGGACGTGTACCGCATCGGCACCGCTCGCCACTGCCCAAACATCCCTGCAAATTCCCAATTTGTACACCCCGCGAAGCCGTTTAGCATTCTCGAGAATCACTTTCCGGTCTCGTCCGGGCTTTCCGTGACCTCTCCTGCCAGGCTTTTAGCGAACAGCTCCTTGATTGCGTCCGGATCCATTCCCTGGCCCAGGGCCCACATGAGCTTTGTCATGGCGGCCTCGGTGGTCATGTCCCGTCCCTGGATGACCCCCAGGTCCAGAAGCTGGTTGCCCACCTGGTAGACCCGCAGATCCGAGCTGTCGTACAGGCATTGGGTGGTGACCACCACGCTGACTCCGTCCTCCACTGCCCGGCGGATGCCGCGCAGGCCCTTGTGGAGCACGTTGACACCCCCCAGACCGAAAGCCTCGATGACGATGCCCTTGTAGCCCATAGCGGCCAGCACATCAAAGATCGCGGGGTTCAGCCCCGGGGTCAGCTTCAGCAGGAATACGTTCTGGCTGAGCTGATCCGCCAGCCGGGGCGCTCCATCGGGGACGGGGAGCACGGAGGTGTCCGCCGCCAGACCGTGGTTTGTGACCTGGGCGGCGTAGCGAGCGTTGACGCTTTCAAAGGCGGAAAAGCCGGAGGCCCGGACCTTTACCGCCCGGCAGCCCAGCATTACCTTCCGGTCAAAGGCCAGAAACACACCGGGGTGCCCGGAGGCGGCCATGGCAAAGGCGGTGCGCAGGTTTTCCGGCCCGTCGGACAGCATGTCCGCCAGGGGAAGCTGGGAGCCGGTGAAGACCACGGGAATATCGATATTCGGAAGCATAAAGGTCACCGCGGAGGCGGTGTAGGCCATGGTGTCGGTGCCATGGGACACCACAATACCGTCAAAGCCCGACCGGTCCTCAAAAATATGCCGGGCAATGAGCTGCCACTCCTCGGGTGTGATGTTGGAGGAATCCAGGCAGATCAGGTCCCGGACGGTGATCCGGTAGTAGGTGCGAAGCTGTTCCAGCTCCCGTTCCATCACGTCACTGCGCTGAGGTTCCAGGCCCTGTCCGCCGGGCTTGGACGCGATGGTCCCGCCGGTGGTGAGAAGCAGAATGTTCTTTTTATCCATAAATTCCTCGGTTATATTATTTTAAGTGCTTATCGCTTAACGCGGCAGCGGGGCAAATTGAAATTCAATTGATAATTGTCAACTGTCAATTGTCAATTGTCAATTGGGCGAAGCCCCAACCCGGCGCATAACATTATACACTATCATTATAGCCCGTCCCGCAAAAAATAGCAAGAAAAAATCCCGGGCGCGGCTGAAGCCGGGATTGCATTTTTTTCCCAAATGGGCTAAAATAAAGAAAAACAAATCAGGAGGCATTTTTATGAATGTTCTTGTTACCGGCGGCGCCGGGTATATCGGCTCCCATACCTGCCTGGAGCTGCTGGAAAGCGGCTACGGCGTTGTGGTCATTGACAACCTGTGCAATTCCAATCCCAAGAGCCTGGACCGGGTGGAAAGCTTGACCGGAAAGAAGCTCCGCTTCTACGAGGGGGACGTGCGGGACGAGGCAATGCTCCGGAAGATCTTCGCGGAAAACGAGATCGGCTGCGTCATCCACTTCGCTGGGCTCAAGGCCGTGGGGGAGAGCGTGGCAAAGCCCTGGGAATACTATGACAACAACCTCAATTCCACTCTGGTGCTGACCAAGGTGATGAAGGAGGTTGGGATGAAGAATATTATCTTCTCCTCCTCCGCAACGGTGTATACCGCCGACAATGAAATGCCCTTGAAAGAGACCAGCCGGACGGGAGGCTGCACCAACCCCTACGGGTGGACCAAGTACATGACCGAGCAGATCCTCTCCGGCATTTCCCACGCCGACAAAGACTGGAGCGTGGTGCTGCTGCGCTACTTCAATCCCATCGGCGCCCACGAAAGCGGTGTCATCGGTGAGGACCCCCGGGGCATTCCCAATAACCTGATGCCCTTTATCACCCAGGTGGCCATCGGCCGCCGGGAGAAGCTCAGCGTCTTCGGGAACGACTACGATACCCCCGACGGCACCGGCGTCCGGGATTACATCCATGTTGTGGACCTGGCCAAGGGCCATGTGGCGGCGGTGAAGTACGCCTGCGGCCATCAGGGCTGCGAGGTGTTCAACCTGGGCACCGGCACCGGCTACAGCGTGCTGGATATGGTCCGTACTTTCCAGGAGGTGAACGGGGTCAAGGTGCCCTATGAAGTGGTGCCCCGCCGCCCCGGCGATATTGCCACCTGCTACGCGGACCCCGGCAAGAGTGAAAAGGTGCTGGGCTGGAAAGCAAGCCACACGCTGGCGGATATGTGCCGGGATTCCTGGAACTGGCAGAGCAAGAACCCCATGGGCTACGGGGAATGACGCGACAGAAAGAGGCGACCCGTCCACCGGCGGGTCGCCTTTTCTGGCAGCCGGGAATTGCCGGCCTGCACCCGCAAGGTATTGACATTGGGGTGGGAGTGTGGTAGAATCTCTTATCCGATTTAGTTTATTAAATCTTTCTTAAGAAAAGAGGATTTGCTGCATATGGGTACAAAACGAAGGAAAAAAGTTTGGATTTTGGCCCTGGCCGTTTTGCTGATCAGCGCCGCCGCAGGCATCGCTCTTGCCGTTGGCTTTTACGGGGAGGACCCCCTGCTGACCCAGATCACCGTGGAGGCCGGGGAAGCTGTCCCCGACGCGGACGCATTCCGCAAGAACCCCGCGAGAAAGCTGGAAGTCAGCTATGAAGATCCCCAGGCGGTTGCCGCCATCGATACGGCCCAGCCCGGGGATTACCCGGTGAACCTGGTGTGCCGGAAAAAGACGGTGCCCGCGGTCATTCTGGTGCGGGATACCACCGCCCCCACCGCTGCCACCCGGGACCTTTCCATCTTCCAGATGGATCCGCCGAAGCCGGAGGACTTTCTGGTGGAGGTGACGGATGTCTCCCAGGTGACGGCCTCTTTCCCGGTGTACCCGAACCTGACTGATCCCAACCCACAGACGGTGGCCATCCTGCTCACCGATGCCTGGGGAAACAGCGCCACCGTGACGGCCCAGCTGACGGTGGATATTGATTCCCAGCCCCCCGAGATCCAGGGCGCAAAGGATATTGTGCTCTATGAGGGGGATACCGTTTCCTACCGGGCCGGGGTCACGGTGACCGACGACCGGGACGAAAATCCCACGTTGGAGATTGATGCCCAGGGCGTGGATCTGAGCACCCCCGGCGCGTACACCGCTACCTACACCGCCATGGATGAAAGCGGCAACGAGACGGTGGTGGAGATCACCGTGACGGTGCTGACGCGGAAAGAGGGCTACGCCTCCCTGGAGGAAATCGACGCGGTGGTGGATCAGGTCCTCAATAACATCATTCAGGAGGGGATGACCACCCGGCAGCAGCTGCGGGCCATTTACGATTATATCCGGGGACATAGTAGTTATGTAAACCACTCCGATAAGGAGGACTGGCGCCAGGCGGGCTATAAGCTCCTGGTGCAGCACTCCGGAGACTGCTTCAACTACTTCTCCGCCGGAAAACTGCTGATGGAAAAGCTGGGGATTCCCAATATCGATGTTGTCAAGGTAAAAAATTCCCCGAATGACAGCAATCACTATTGGAGCCTGGTGAGTACCGACGGCGGAGAGACTTACTATCACTTCGACATGACGCCCCGGAACTTCCCCATCGAATTCTTCCTGGTGACGGACAGTGTCATGGACGAATTTTCCGAGGAACACGGCGGCACCTTTAACCGGGACAAGTCCCTCTATCCCGCCACACCTCTGTCGTAATCAAAAAAGGAAGCAACGATTCAGCTCCGGCTGGGAAAAACCAGATAAATGATCGTTTAGCGCATTAACACAGTCCGACAGTTGCTGTGGCGCGGGAGCGCCCCAAGGCTCCCTTTGCACAAGGGAGCCCTTGCCGTGTACCGCATCGGACCGCATACCATACAAGGTAAAGTAGTCAGCTAAACGATCATTTACCACAGGAAATTAAGGTATCACTGAACAGTTACCAAAGGAAAATCAAATGAGCGAAAAGAAACTTCTGGGTGTGCTGGGGGGCATGGGCCCCATTGCCACCGCCTACTTTATGGAACTGGTGATCCGGATGACCGATGCCGTCCGGGACCAGGAGCATCTTGACATGCTGGTGTACAGCGTTCCCTCGGTGCCGGACCGTACCGGCTTCATTCTGGGGAAAAGCGCCGAAAGCCCCCTGCCGGAGATGATCCGCATTGGCAGGGCCCTGGCGCAGCAGGGGGCGGAGCGCATTGCCATCCCCTGCGTCACCGCCCACTATTTTTACCGGGAGCTGGAAGAAAGCATTCCCGTCCCCATCATCAACGGCCTGACCCAGACCGTGGAGCATCTGAAAGAACACGGGGTGGAGCAGGCGGGCATCATGGCCACCGACGGCACCATCACCGCCGGACTGTTCCGGGACACTTTGCTGGCCCAGGGCATCCGGCCCGTTGTTCCGTCTCCGGACAGACAAAAAGATGTGATGAGCCTCATCTATGACGACATCAAGGCAAACCGTCCGCCCCGGATGGAGGTATTCGGGAGAGTCCGGGAAGAGCTCATGTCTGAGGGCGCCCAGACCATCATTCTGGGCTGCACCGAGCTGTCCTTAATCAAGCGGGACTGTCCCATCGGCCCCGGATTTCTGGACACCATGGAGGTCCTGGCCCAGCGCGCCGTTCTGGAATGCGGCGGAAAGCTGAAAAAAGAATATACGGATCTGATTTCAAAATAAAGGGCAGGGAAACAGGTTCAGGCCACCAGCAAATTGGAATTTAGGTTATCGGCTTAAAACAGCAAATAGGAAACCTGTGATTT
>CAZVDH010000140.1:0-4725 GCA_964625595.1 uncultured Oscillospiraceae bacterium
AAATTCGGCCGCATCGCCGCCCAGACCGCCAAGCAGGTGGTCATCCAGGGCATCCGGGAGGCCGAGCGGGGCGTCATGTACGAAAATTACTCCAATAAGTCCCAGGAGCTGCTCACCGCCGCCGTCACCCGGATCGACCCCCTCACCGGGGATGTGTTCGTCCGCATCGGCCAGGGCAGCGACAACACCGAGGCCGTGCTCCGTTCCAGCGAGCAGATCCCCGGGGAGAGCTACACCGAGGGTGAGCTCATCCGGGTGTATGTGCTGGAGGTCCATAAGGCAGGCCGGGGGCCCCAGGTCCAGGTCAGCAGGACCCATCCCAACCTGGTGCGGCGGCTCTTTGAGCTGGAAACCCCGGAGATCGCCGACGGACAGGTGGAGATCCGCAACATCGCCCGGGAAGCCGGTTCCCGCTCCAAGATGGCCGTCCGGGCCACCATGGAGGGTGTGGACCCCGTGGGTGCCTGCGTGGGACCCCGGGGCGACCGGGTCAACGCGGTGGTGGATGCCCTCCATGGCGAGAAAATCGAGATCGTGGTATGGAGCGAGGACCCCTGCGAGTATGTAAAGGCCGCCCTGAAGCCCGCCACCGCCATCAGCGTCACCCTGGTGCCCGGTCAGAAGGCCTGCTCCGTCATCGTCCCCGATGACCAGCTGAGTCTCGCCATCGGCAAGGAGGGCCAGAACGCCCGGCTGGCTGCCCGGCTCACCGGCTACAAGATCGACATCAAGCCCGCCTCCTCCCAGGCGGAATAATTCCGGCAAAAGGAGGGAAAGCGATGATTAAAAAGGTCCCTCAGCGGCAGTGCATGGGCTGCCGGGAACGCAAAAGCAAGCGGGAGATGATCCGGGTGGTGCGGGGCACCGACGGCACCGTCCATCTGGATTTCGGCGGCAAGGCCCCGGGCCGGGGCGCTTACCTGTGCCCCAATCCCGAGTGCCTGAAAAAAGCCATGAAATCCAATTCCCTGGGCCGTGCCCTGGAAATTGAGATCCCCCAGTCGGTTTACGACGCTCTGCTCCGGGAAATGGAGGGAGCCCATGGATAAAGCGCTCAACTACCTGTCCCTTGCGAGAAAAGGGGGTCTGGCGGAGCTGGGCGAGGAACCCGTGGGCGCCAGCGCCCGGGCAGGGAAAGCCTATCTCATCCTGGTAGCGGAGGATGCCTCGGACCACACCTGGCGGCGGGCACTGAGCTTCGCCGCGGGGACGGACCAGCAGTGCGTCCGGATTCCCGCTTCCAAGGACCGGATGGGCCAGGCCATCGGCCGGGAAGCCCTGTCCATCGCCGCCGTCACCGACCCCAGCCTGGCGCTCGCCCTGATTAACGCCCTGCCGGAGCCGGAAAAGCACGGCAAAGCCGCCGCCGTCCTCACCGAAAAGGTGAAGAAAGGCAGGCAGCGCCGGGCAGAGGCCAAGGCCCACGAAAGGAATAAACGGCGGGGAAAGAAGTAAGGTATTTTTAGGCTATCGGCTTTATGCAGCAAACCGATAAAGTGGAATTTGGCAGGCCAATACCTTCCCCCGGGGGGAAGGTGCCCCGCAGGGGCGGATGAGGAACGGCGACATCTTCTGATGTGGTGCGCAGTCAAATAAGATGGCACAACCCTTCAAATTGTACCTTTTTACGAACTGTTTGCAAAATCGATCTGTTTCGCCGTTCCTCATCAGTCTCGCTTCGCTCGACAGCTTCCCCCCGGGGGAAGCCATGGCGCTCCCGCGCCATGGCGCCAAATCCCAGTTTTTCCATCTGCTGTTTTCAGATCGTCTAAGGTATTGTTTGTTAGCGGAGGTGCGTTTTTTATATGAGTATTGTGAAGTATCGTTTGAAAGAAGTCGCGGCGGACTTCGGCATGGCCCCCAAGGACATTGCCGAGGTGGTGGCCAAGTTCTCCGAGAAGCCCAAGTCCAACTCCCAGGTGCTGACGGACGCGGAGCTGAACGCCGTATTCGACTATCTCACCCAGAAGAACCAGATCTCCTCCCTGGAGCAGGTCTTCGCCGCGAAGACCGCCCCCAAGGCGGAGCCTGCGCCTGCCAAGGAGCCCGAGCCCGCCAAAGAGCCGGTTAAGAAGCCCCAGCCGGGGAAAGATAATCCCAGCCGTCCCCAGCAGCCCCAGCAGGGTAAAAAGCCCGCGGCCCCTGCCGCCCAGCAGCCTGCCCAGCCGGCAGCGCCCGCTGCGCAGAACACCCAGAGCGCCCAGCACCCGGCCCAGCCCGCCAAACCCAAGGAGCCGGAGCGGAAGCGGGAGCGCCGGGTGGTGGATACCTCCGCCGTCCAGGTCAACGCCAACCGCTTTGCCGATGTGGACAATCTGGTCTCCGAGCGGGTCCAGAATTTCCAGGGCGGCAAGCAGCGCATCGGCGGCAAAAAGGGCCAGCAGCAGAATAAGAAAGACAATAAGTTCCGGGGCAATAAGTCCCGCAACGAAGAGCAGGAGAAGCTGCGCAGGCTCCAGATGGAGGTTGCCCGGAAAGCCCCTGTCACCGTGAAGATCCCCGACGAGATCACCGTGGGCGAGCTGGCCTCCCGGATGAAAAAGACCGCCGGCGAGGTCATCAAGCTGCTCATGAAGAACGGCGTCATGGCCGGCATCAACCAGACCATCGACTTTGACACCGCCGAGTATGTGGCCACGGAAATGGGCTGCAAGGTGGAGCGGGAAGTCACCGTCACCATTGAAGAGAGAATCATCGACGACCATGTGGACACCGCCGACGAGCTCCAGCCCAGAGGCCCCGTGGTGGTGGTTATGGGCCACGTTGACCACGGCAAGACCTCCCTGCTTGACGCCATCCGGAAGACCTCCGTCACCGCGGGGGAGGCCGGCGGCATCACCCAGCATATCGGCGCCTACACCGTGGACGTAAACGGCAACCCGGTCACCTTCCTGGATACCCCCGGCCACGCCGCCTTTACCTCCATGCGGGCCCGGGGCGCCATGTGCACCGACATCGCCGTGCTGGTGGTGGCTGCCGACGACGGCATCATGCCCCAGACCATCGAGTCCATCAACCACGCCAAGGCGGCGAATATTCCCATCATCGTTGCCATCAACAAGATGGATAAGCCCACCGCAAACCCCGACAAGATCAAGGAGCAGCTGACCAAGTACGACCTGATCCCCGAGGAATGGGGCGGCGACACCGTGATCTGCCCCATTTCCGCCAAAACTGGCATGGGTCTTGAGGACCTGCTGGAAATGATCATCGTGTCCTCCGAGGTGCTGGAGCTGAAAGCCAACCCCAACCGCCGGGGCAAGGGCACCGTCATTGAAGCACGGCTCGACAAGACCAAGGGCCCCATCGCAACGCTTTTGGTGCAGAACGGCACCTTGAAGCAGGGCGACATCATCATCGCGGGCACCGCCGTGGGCCGGGTCCGGGTGATGACCAACGACAAGGGCCGCACCGTCAAGACCGCCGGACCCTCCCAGCCCGTGGAGATCACCGGCCTTGCGGACGTTCCCGCCCCCGGCGACGAGTTCAACGTGGTCACCGACGAGCGGATGGCCCGGGAGCTGGTGGAGCAGCGCCGTCAGGCCGAAAAGGACGCGAAAGCAAAGCTTACCCAGAAAGTTACTCTGGACAATCTCTTTGCCAGGATGCAGGAGGGCGAAATGAAGGAGCTGCCCCTCATCGTCAAGGCCGATGTCCAGGGCTCCGCCGAGGCGGTGAAAGCCTCCCTGGAGAAGATCTCCAACGACGAGGTCCGGGTCCGGGTCATTCACGCGGGGGTTGGCGCCATCAACGAAAGCGACATTCTGCTGGCCTCCACCGCAGGCGCGATTATCGTGGGCTTCAACGTCCGTCCCGACGCCGCCGCCCAGGCCAACGGCCAGCGGGCCAACGTGGATATGCGGTTCTACCGGGTCATCTACGACGCCATCGACGAGATCGAGGCCGCCATGAAAGGTATGCTGTCGCCTAAGTTCGAGGAAGTTATCATCGGCCACGCCGAGGTCCGCATGACCTACAAGGTCAGCGCCATCGGCACCATCGCCGGCTGCATGGTGAAAGACGGCAAGGTCAGTAGGGATGCCAAGGTCCGGGTGCTGCGGGACAACATCGTCATTCACGAGGGCGAGGTTGGCTCCCTGCAGCGGTTCAAGGACGCGGTCAAGGAGGTCACCGCCGGCTACGAGTGCGGCATGAGCGTTGTGAAGTTCAACGACATCAAAGAGGGCGACATTCTGGAATGCTTCGCCATGCAGGAAGTCAAACGGTAAGTGTTTGCAGTTGACAGTGGAAAGTGGACAGTGGACAGTTAAGGTGCCGCTTCGCTTCGGATTGGAATAGTGGGCGGGTATTTGCTCGCGCACGATCGAATTCCCGGTCATTGCAAACCAGCGCGCACACTGGCGTGGGAATCTCCATCAAATTCCGGGCAGCCTATCGTCATCCATTCGCAGGGGCGGTCATTGACCGCCCGCCGGGCAGGGCCCGGACCCAAGTCGTGACGAACGTGGTCTGTAATCGTTCTGCTTTTGGGTACCGCCCGGTGTCGTTCTATGGGTATAGGCATGAACTCACGTTGTATGGTTCCATTTCGCCGAAAGAAATACGGATTATGAAACCTTTCCCTGCCGGGCGCTCAATGAGCGCCCCTACGGAGATAGACGATCGTGATTCCGGAAATTAAGGCAGATAGCCACACCAGGAAAGAAAACTTTAGGTTATCGGCTTAAAACAGCAAATAGGAAACCTGTGATTTGGCAGTCCAAT
>CAZVDH010000141.1:0-4674 GCA_964625595.1 uncultured Oscillospiraceae bacterium
CTTTACACAAGGGAGCCCTTGGCGTGTACCGCATCGGCCCGCAAACCATTCATCAGACAGCCCGCCAAATTCCAAATTTTCCGCACTGCTGCGGTATAAGCGCAAAATAAAAAAGAAACGTTTTGCCCTTTTCCGGGTCTTATCCATGAGGAGGTGAGAAAGTGGCAGAATTTGAAGACATCTACGAAACAGACTATCCCATTGTCTACCGGTATGTGCTGTCCCTCTGCCGGAATGGGCCCATGGCGGAGGAGATCACCCAGGAAGCCTTTGTAAAAGCGATGGAGAACCTGGACCGCTTTGACGGAAAATGCCGGCGGTATGTCTGGATCTGTCAGATCGCGAAAAACGCCTACTATACTTACCTGAAAAAGCAGAAGCGTGCTTTGCCCCTTTCGCCCCCGGAGCCGGAGGCGGACCCGGAGGAACAATTCTTCGACAAGGAAACGGCGGGCAGGATCTACGGGCTCCTGGACCGTCTGCCGGAGCCCTATAAGCAGGTCTTTTCCCTGCGGGTCTTCGGCGAGCTGTCCTTTTCTCAGATCGGCGGGCTCCTGGGCAAAACCGACAGCTGGGCAAGGCTTACCTATTACCGGGCGAAAAAACGGATAAAGGAGGATCTTCATGAATAACGTACCTTGTTCGGTCATTCAGGACCTGCTGCCCCTGTACTGCGACGGAGTGTGCAGCGAAGAAAGTAAAAAGCTGGTCCGGGCCCATATCGAGACCTGTGAAACATGCGCTGAGGAACTGCGTCTCATGAACGCCCCCGTGGCGGTGCCGGAGGCGGAACAGGAGGTGCAGACAGCCCGGGCGGCCTCCCGGGCATGGAAGAAGAACCGGCACAGAGGGCTTCGAACCGGCATTCTCCTGACGGTGCTGCTTACGCTGGCCGCCGCCGCGGTGCTTTTGGCCCTGCATTATGGGAAAACCTATTCCCTGGAGGACCTGGGTAAAATCGGGGAAATGCTGGAAACGGAATACGAAACGGCCCACATTGAGATCCGGGACACGGCCCAGAAGGGGGACTATCTGGCAGTTTCCGGCTGCGACGGGGACGGGCTGTGGCATTTGGGCATTTTCAAACGGGACACGGTTTTCTCCCGGCGCTGGGTGTATTCCGGCGGGCTGATCCGGGTAAAGCCGGGCGATCTTGCCAACTGGAATTACAAAACGCCGGAGGGGGACTCGATCCTGGTGTGCTTCGGTGCGGAGCTTCCGGAGGAGATCACCGGCTACCGGTTTTCCAACAGCGGGGTGACCTATACCTGCTCGGTGACGGGGGATTCGGTGCTGGACTTCTTCTTTATGCCGGATACCTATGACAGCAAAACCCATCTGGAACCTATCTATCAGCCGTAGGAGGTGGCAGCATGTTGGAGAATATCCTGTCTCTGGCACTTCAGGGAACACGCCGAAAGAAGCGAAGCAGTCTCCTGATTTTTGCCGTTCTTCTCGTCTCCTTTTCCTCCGCAATTGTAGTTCTCTGCCTGGTAGGCAGCATCAGCAAGACAAACGCACAGTTCCGGCTGAATACCTACGGAGAATGGTACTGCGGCATTCCCTCCGGTATGGAGGAAGATGCCCAATGGCTGGAAAATCAGCAGTGGGTCAAGGCAATCGGCAAGGCCGGCAATTACGGAACCATCAATACCGCTGTGGGCCAGACTGGTTTTGGTACGCTGGATAACAGCCTGCTAAGCATTGGACGTATCCAATTGGACGAGGGCACTTTCCCAACGTCAGATGATGAAATCGCCATGGAAGCCGACGCGCTGAGTGCGTTGGGCTGCGATTACAAACTGGGCCAGGAAATCACCCTGCTGATAGACATTCCCTACAAAGACCAGCTTATCCCGGTGGAACGAAGCTATATTCTGTGCGGCGTCATTCACGAATACAGCAACCTGTGGGTGCTGAACCGAAATTCCGATAACCGGCTGCTGGTCAGCGCCGTTGTAACGGAAGCCGCGGCGGAGGCGGTTTTGGAAGCCGCAAGGGAATGTATTACGAGTCCCGAAAACCGGAAACTGGTCATTCTAATTCCCCAATACTTCCTGGCTGTGGATGAGGCGGACAGGGAAACCGCCTGTAACTCCATAAACGGCTGGCTTTCATCCACCCGCACCGGTGATTTCGGGGATATTTGGGTGTGCGAAAACACTGCCGCCTACCCGGATGCGGTATCCCGGGACTATGACGATTTTTATGTGTATATCATTGCGGCAGTGACCATGATCGCCGTGCTGTGTGTCTATATCATGCAGATGTCCGGTGAGATCCACAGCTTTGCGGTTCTGCGGAGCATTGGCATCACAAAACCCCAGATGGCTCTGCTTTTGCTGACGGAAACGCTGATCCTGATGCTTCCTGCCGTTGCGCTGGGCATTCCCTGCGGCGCCGGACTGACCTGGCTGGCACTGCGGCTCACGCTGTATTCCGGCAGCGTTGCCATCCGGGTGGCAATTCCCTATGACGCGCTGCTGGCAGTCATTGGACTATGGGCGGCTGCGGTACTGATTTCCCGGCTCATCATGTTTTTAGTCACGGTACATACGCCCCTGACCGGGCGGATGCAGCTGCAAAGCGGAAAATCCCGACAGGTAAAGCGGCTGCGAAGCGCGCTGATCGTCCTGCTTCTAAGCGCGTTTGGCGCTGTTACGATCTATACCGGCATGGAATCCATCCGCCCCAGCTACCTGCGGGAATATTGGAGCCTTTGCCCCGCCTATACCATTTGGGAGGATACAACCGTTTCCGTAACAAAAACGGATTTAATCAGAAAGGTTCCCGGTGTTGCCCGGGTGGATGGCTTCGGTGAAATGAAAATCGGGCTGTCCTTTGACGGGATGGCGGAACAGACGGTTTGGATTTACGCCATCGATGAAGATGGCTGGACGGAAACCTTTGATTTCAGTGGGATCAAAGAGAGTTTTCATAACGGCGAGCTTGTCCTGATGTGTTTTCCCGAGTCTTCCGGGGAGGAATACATCCTCCCGAAAAATCAGATCACACTGAGGGTCCGCAGCAGCTCCGGGGAATGCCTGGCAGAGTCTGAAACAGATGCGGTTATCCTGCAAATTCCAGAAATGGCCATGAATCGTGCCTTGGCCGGTTTGTGGGATCCCTATACCATCTTTTGCTCGGAAAGCTATCTGAAACAGCTGCTTGCCTCCATGGAAGCAGGCAAACGGTGGGACAAGTACATTGCCGGAGAAGAATTTGGCTATGATCGGGTCTATGTGGGTGTTGACCTGAATTCCGATTATCTGTCCACGGATGTTGTCATGGCGGATCTGTGCAGGGAGAACGGCCTGTCCTTTGATAACCGGCGCCAGGAATTCCAGGCCCGGGTTCAGGAAAATGTCCAGACACTGATCCTGCTGTATTCCTCCGGCATCTGCATTGCGTTGGTCGTTCTGCTGATTCTGTCCAGCGCCTTGTCCCTGGAAGCGGAACAGGAAAAGCGGCATTTCGGCATTCTCCGGGCCATTGGGATGTCGAAACGGCAGATGCGAAGAAAGATCTTTGCCAAAGCCCTCATGCGGAGCCTGACCGCAGCTGTGATTGGCTGGGTGCTGTATGGCGGGTATTTGATCCTCGAAAGGATGACAGCTAACCCCACAGATTACGCCAGTTCCATGGAAGCGCTGGCATCCGCCGTGCATTCTTTGATCATTCATGGCTGCGATTTACAAAGGGTCCTGCTGATCTCGGGCATATGCCTGTTCATTCCGCTTTCAATTTCTCTGCTCGCGAAGCGCAAGCTTATGAAAGGAGATCTGGCTTTATGAGCATCGTTTTATCCGCAAGGGATATTCACAAGGTTTATCACACATCCTCCGGGGATGTGCCCGCGCTGAACGGCATCAGCTGTGATTTTGAAAAGGGCCTGTTTTATGCCGTCATCGGCCGCAGCGGCTCCGGCAAATCCACGCTGCTGCATATTCTCGGCGGTCTGGACCGCCCCACCCGCGGGCAGGTGTTGATAAATGGAAAAGATATTTGCTCCCTGAGCGACGGGCAGATGGCAGTTTTCCGCCGCAGGCATATGGGGTTCGTCTTTCAGCAGTTCAATCTGCTGGAAGCGTACAATGTCAAAAACAACATCTGCATGCCCCTGAAGCTGGACGGACGGAAGCCGGACCCCCAATTCTACCGGGAAGTGGTAGACACCCTGGGCTTAACGCAGAAAACCGGCAAATTCCCCTCGGAGCTTTCCGGCGGGCAGCAGCAGCGTGTCGCTATCGCAAGGTCAGTCCTGGCAAAGCCGGAGCTGATCATCGCCGACGAACCTACCGGCAACCTGGATAAAAAGACCGGAGACGAGGTGCTGGAACTGCTGACCACCTGCGCCGCCAGGTTTGGACAAACCCTGATCGTCGTGACCCATGATCCGCAGATCGCAAAAAAAGCGGACCGGGTGATCCGTATTGAGGACGGGAGAATTCGGGAAGGAGAATAGGAACAGTGCCGCCGGACAGGCAGTACAGCCGCTTATACGGTCTTTCACCTGCTATTTTTCTTTTATGGGTATATCGGTTTTTCTCAGCAAGTATACAAATTGGAATTTGCAGAGCTGATCGGTGAATGGTGCGCGGGTGGAAAACGGGACACGCCAAGGGCTCCCTTGTGTAAAGGGAGCTGTCGCGAAGCGACTGAGGGATTGTGCAG
>CAZVDH010000142.1:0-4579 GCA_964625595.1 uncultured Oscillospiraceae bacterium
GCCGCCCAGGTCGTAGCGCTGCCAGTTCCGGGCACGGTTGGAGCCTTCGCCCCAGTACTCCTTCATATACACGCCGTTGACCATGATCCGAGGGGTGGGGCTCTCGTCGAACCGGGCAAAGTACCGGCCCAGCATCAGGAAATCCGCGCCCATGGCCAGGGCCAGGGTCATGTGGTAATCATGGACGATGCCGCCGTCGGAACACACCGGGACATAGATGCCGGTCTCCTTGAAGTACGCGTCCCGGGCCGCCGCCACATCGATAAGGGCGGTCGCCTGGCCTCTGCCGATGCCCTTGGTCTCCCGGGTGATGCAGATGGAGCCGCCGCCGATACCCACCTTGACAAAGTCCGCGCCGGCCTTGGCCAGGAACAGGAAACCGTCTTTATCCACCACATTGCCGGCGCCCACCTTGACGGTGTCGCCGTAGTGCTCCCGGATCCAGGCGATGGTCTTCTCCTGCCAGCAGGTGAAGCCCTCGGAGGAATCGATGACCAGCACGTCCGCGCCGGCAGCCAGCAGAGCGGGCACCCGCTGGGCGTAGTCCCGGGTGTTGATGCCCGCGCCCACGAGGTAGCGCTTCTTCTCGTCCAGCAGCTCCAGGGGGTTGGCCTTATGGGAGGCGTAGTCCTTGCGGAAGACGAAGTACATAAGGTGATCGTTTTCGTCCACAATGGGCAGGCTGTTCAGCTTGTGGGCCCAGATGATGTCGTTGGCCTCTTTCAGGGTGGTTTCGGCGGGAGCGGTGATCAGCTTCTCCCGGGGGGTCATAAAGTCCCGCACTTTGTCGGTGGGCTCCATACGGGACACACGGTAGTCCCGGCTGGTGACGATGCCCAGAAGCTTTCCGTTGGCAGTCCCGTCGTCGGTGATGGCCACGGTGGAGAAGCCGTTTCTTGCTTTCAGGGCCAGAACATCCGCCAAAGTGGCGTCCGGGGTCAGGTTGGAGGCGGAGGTGACGAAGCCTGCCTTGTGGTTTTTCACCTTGGCAACCATAGCCGCCTGGCTTTCAATGGACTGGGAACCGTAAATGAAGCTGATGCCGCCCTCTTTCGCCAGGGCGATGGCCAGGGTGTCGTTGGATACGGACTGCATCACGGCGGAGGTCAGGGGCACGTTCAGGGAAATGGCGGGTTCCTCAAAACCCTTGCGGTATTTCACCAGGGGGGTCCGGAGACTTACCCGGTCGGGAATACAGTCCTCCGAGGTATAACCGGGGACGAGCAGATATTCGCTGAAAGTGTGGCTGGGTTCGGGATAGTAATACGCCATTTGTCAGGTTCCTCCTTAATATATTGATATTCTGAATTGACTTGTTGATAGGTAAGCGGCTGCAGGGTGGTGCGGTCCAGTGTACGATGGACGCAGTCACAATGACGATGGAGATTCCCACACCAGCGTGCGCGCTGGTTCGGAATGACATGTTATTGGGAATGCAGCCGGTTATACGGGCTCCCCCCTCGCAAGTGCGGGGGGCGAGGGCGGCTTCGCCGCCAACTACTTCACTCTTTTACAGGTTCTCACCGTCGCCCCGGTCCAGGATGGGCTGGACCTCCTTGCCGTGGGAAACATGCTTGAAGTTGCCCACCACCTCGTTCACCGGGTTCATCATGGCAAAGGTGTGGGGGTATTTGCGCAGAATGGCGCACAGCTGGGCCGCCTGGGGCCGGTTCACCACGCACACCAGAATATGGGTAGCGAGACCCGAATACATACCCGTGGCAGGGACCATGGTAGCGCTGTGGCCCAGGGCGGTGATGATCTCCCGGGCGATCTCCTCGGGCTGGTCGGTGACGATCTCAAAGCGCACCGCGCTGCGCCCGGTCCGCATAAAGTGGTCGCCCACGGTGGTGGAGGTGAAGCTGTACAGAATGCACATGAGCACCGGCTCCATCTGATAGCCGTAGACGAAATAGCTGCACACCGCCACCGCCGTATTCATAATAAAGATCATGCTGAACATGCTCTTCTCGGGGTGGTTCTTGTGAATGATGGCGGAAATAAAGTCCGTGCCGCCGGTAAAGGCGCTGGCTTTCAGAAGCAGCGAGTAGCAGAAGCCCGTGATAATGCCCGCGGTGAGGGGCCCGATGATCCGGCTGGTGCCGTTGGCGGTGGCGTAGGCAAAGGGAGAAAGGTCCACATGGTCCAGCAGCAGCAGCCCTAAGGAAAAGGTCACCACATACAGCATGCTCCTTACTGCCAGAGACTTGCTGACTGTAAAATAGACCCAGAGTGCCAACGGGATATTGATCAGCAGGCTGAGATAGCCCACGCTGACCCCGGTGACATACTGGATCATCGTACAGATACCGTTCACCCCGGAGGGTGCGAACTGGTTGGGAAACACGAAAAGCTCATAGCTTACCGCTGCCGCCAGGGCAATGGCAACAATGGTAAGGTATGTCCAGATCTTTTTCAGCAGAATCATAGCCGCTCCCGTTTTTCCTCCCCCGGCAGGCAGAAATTGCCGCTTACGGAGGTTATTGATTTCGTATTATAGCATACCTTTTCCGTCGGGTCAAGTCGGCGGAAAGAAAATTGTGGGTTGCATTTCCGAGGCAAACAGGCTATGATAGAAGCATTCTGAAATAACGAAAGCTGACAGTAAGGAGCTGAAAAACATGAAACTCTACGGCGCGCTGGAGGCCGGCGGAACCAAAATGGTCTGCGCCATCGGCGACGAAAACGGCAATATCCTGGAGCGAATCAGCATCCCCACCCGCACCCCGGCGGAAACCATGGGCCCCATGATCGATTTCTTCCGGGGCAAGGGCATCGCCGCCCTGGGCATCGGCTGCTTCGGCCCGGTGGACCTGAATCAGAAAAGCCCCACCTACGGCTATATCACCTCCACCCCGAAGCTGGCCTGGCAGAACTACCCCATCGTGGCGGAGTTTGAAAAGGCCCTGGGGGTTCCCGTTGGCTTTGACACCGATGTGAACGCTGCGGCTCTGGGGGAAGCCACCTGGGGCTGCACAAAGGATGTGGAAAACAGCATTTACATCACCGTGGGCACCGGCGTGGGCGTGGGCGTCATCATCGGCGGCAAACCCTACCACGGCATGATGCACCCGGAGGGCGGGCACATTCTCCTGGCCCGCCACCCGGAGGATCCCATGGCGGGAAGCGGCTGTCCCTTCCATGAAAACTGCCTGGAGGGTCTCGCGGCAGGCCCCTCCCTGGAAAAGCGGTGGGGCGTCAAGGGCGCGGAGCTTTCCGGGCGGAAAGAGGTCTGGGCGCTGGAGGCCTACTACATCGGCCAGGCCCTGGCGGACTACATCCTCATTCTCTCCCCGGAGCGGATCGTGCTGGGCGGCGGCGTCACCCACCAGGAGGGCCTGCTGGCGCTAATCCGGCAGGAGACGGAAAAGCAGCTTGCCGGGTACATCCGGACAGAGGCCATCGAAAACCTGGATTCCTACATTGTGGGCGTCAGTCTGAACGACAACCAGGGCGTCATGGGCGCGGTGAAGCTGGCTATGGACGCGGAAAAGGAGACAGAAAAATGAAAAAGATTCTGCATCTGGTTCCCATCTTTCAGGAGAAGCTCTGGGGCGGCCAGCGCCTTTCCACAGTTTTCGGCTACCCCATTCCCAGCGGCCACACCGGCGAGTGCTGGGCCATCAGCGGCCACCCCGGCGGGGACTGCCGTGTGGAAAACCCCGAGTTCGGCGGGAAGACCCTGGGGCAGCTTTGGAAAACCCAGCCGGAGCTCTTTGGAAATCTGCCCGGTGACGTCTATCCCCTGCTGATTAAAATTATCGACGCGAAAGATGACCTGAGCATCCAGGTGCACCCCGACGACACTTACGCCAGGGTCCACGAAAACGGCAGCCTGGGCAAGACCGAGTGCTGGTATGTTCTGGACTGCGACCCCGGCGCCACCATCATCATCGGCCACAACGCTTCTTCCAAAAAGGAAATGGCAAAGATGGTGGAGGAGGGCCGGTGGAGCGAGCTGCTGCGCCAGGTGCCCATCCACAAGGGGGACTTTTTCCAGATCAATCCCGGGTGCCTCCACGCCATCAAGGGCGGCACCCTCATTCTGGAGACCCAGCAGTCCAGCGACGTGACCTACCGGTTCTATGACTACGACCGGCTGGACCACGGCAAGAAGCGGCAGCTGCACATCGCCCAGAGCCTGGATGTGACCACCGCCCCCTTTGTTCCCGCAGAGCCGGAGCGCGCCGTGACCCAGGTGGGGGACGCGAAAATCACCCATCTTGTCACCTGCCCCTATTACAGCGTGTACCACGGGGTGCTGGACGGAAAAGCGGAGCTGAACTTCACCGCGCCCTTTGTGAACCTGAGTATTCTGGAGGGCTCAGGAACGCTGGACGGCGAGCCTGTGAAAAAGGGCGATCACATGGTCCTCACCGCAAACTACGGAAAAGCGGTGTTGGACGGAAAAATGGAGTTTATTTACTCCCATATCTGATCGTAAACAGAATTTATCCCCGGCGGAGAATCCGCAGGGGATTTTTTATAGAACAATTTTGACTATCGCTTTCGTAAGAAGACTGGTAAATTGGAATTTGTCGGGCTGTTTGATGAATGGTTTGCGGGCCGATGCGGTACG
>CAZVDH010000143.1:0-4484 GCA_964625595.1 uncultured Oscillospiraceae bacterium
TCAGAAAGTGTCGCCGATCCTCATCCGCCCCTGCGGGGCACCTTCCCCCCGGGGGGAAGGTATTGGACTGCCAAATCACAGGTTTCCTATTTGCTGTTTTAAGCTGATAACCTGAATTGGAATTTGTTGTGCCATCGAATTCCCAGTTATTGCGATAAAGTAGCGCACTGCTGACCTGGCAATCTCCCTCGAATTTCCGAATCACAGACGCCACATTCCGTAGAGGCGCTCATTGAGCGCCCGGCAGAGAAAGGTGACCTATTCGTATTTCTTTCGGCGAAAAGATGCCATTTGACGTGAATTTATGCTGGAATTCGGCGCGTTTTCACGGGCGGTCAATGACCGCCCCTACGAATGGATGACGATAAGCTGCCTGGAATTCGATGGAGATTCCCACAAAGTAGTGCGCACTGGTTCGGAATGACAATGTTGTTCGAAGCGCTGACTTCCCTCTGCAAATTCCTAATTTGCCGGACCACAGAACGATACCGAGCGGCGCAGGGCAAAATCGAATACAAACCCGAGTGGTCACGGCTTAGCACCGGGCCTTGCCCGGCTCCCAAATCACAAGCAGCGCCCCCTCTTTGACGGAAACCTCGGCAGGCTCCCCAATGAAGCGGTTGCTGACCCCCAGGGGAAAGTCGGCGGTGAGGGCGGCGTCCTCAAGAGGGTAGCTCAGGCCTCTTAGCGTCACGCCCCGGGCATCCGCCCCCAGGCAGAATACGGAAATGGTGCCATGGAGCCCCGCCGGAAATGCCAGGGAGCCGTTTCGGACCACGGCGGCAAGGAACCGCTTTCCCACCAGCACCCCCCGGGCGCCCTCCCGGGCAAGGAACATAAGGGCCTGGTAATTGGCAACGGTCATATCGAGACGTTCCCCGTCCAAGGCGCCGTAGAGGGTGAACGCCCGGTACCCCCGGGAAAGGCCCTCCCGGATGGCAAGCATGGAATCGGTGTCGTCCTTTCGGGTGGGGAATACTTTTGCCCCGGTTGGGACATAGCCCAGGGAGTCGAAGTCCCCCAGAATGCAGTCCGGAGTCAGCCCCAGGGCCTGGGTGTGGCGCAGGCCGCCGTCCGCCGCGATGACAAAGTCGTCTTTCCCGACGGGTTCCAGCAGGCCGTCAAACCCCGCCGCGCAGAATATGATACATTTGGACATGATAACCTCCGGAACAATTGACATTGCCAATTCATTTCTGCCCACATTTTACCACACCCTGTCCCAAAGGAAAACCCCGGCAGGCGTAAATATTCCGTGAATTTCCTTGTGACTTTCTTATTTTTTTCTTAATCGCGGGAAGCTGACTGCATACAGAGAGATAAATTGGGAATTTGTAAGGCTGGCGGCGCAGCCGCCCTCGCCCCCCGCACTTGTGAGGGGGGCAAGGCCGCGTACCACGTCTGGCCGCAAACCATTCACCAAACAACCCGTCAAATATCAATTTACCGGAGGAGAAGCTTTTCAATGAAAAACCCCTGGGGCGAACAAAAGGTTCACTCCAGGGGGGTAGGTATGGTTTTATCTTAACCGTATGGCGGTCCAGCGCTCGGCCTCCAGCTGGCGGTACCGGGCGTCCATCATGGTCACAATCTGGGTCATCACATCGGCCCACTCCCCGGCGGTGCGTTTGCCGTGAACCTTGGTGACCAGGTAGGGGCACTGGGGGAGCTTCCGCTTGCCGAAAGCGGCGGCGTAGGGCTTCATGACCCCCAGAGCCAGGGCGTAGGGAGCCAGCCGGAAGAAAAGCTCCGGGTCCAGCTTCAGCCGCCGTTCCAGCTCCGGCTTGGGGATCTTTTTCAGGTAGCGGCGCAGGCCCAGGATCTGGCCGGTTTCCGTTTTGTTGAGACTGGTGCGCCGTCCGCCGTAGGCGGCCAGGAACCCGGCGGCCAGCTGGGCCACGGCGGAGCCCAGCGCAATGAGGGGCACCCGGGCGATGAGGCCCACAACGGTCCACAGCCCCAGGCACACAAGGCCCGTCCAGGCTTTCGTTTTCCGGCGCAGGAACAGCACATAGGCGATATTCTGGATCTGCCAGGCGAACACCGCGCCCAGCACCACCAGCACGATGCCGAAAAGCACCTCCAAGGCGGTCATGGCGGTCAGGTTCATGGTCAGGCACACGCCGCAGATGGACTGGCTGACGCAGCACAGCAGCCGGAAGATCTTCCGGTGGATGGGGTGGGAGCGGCACATGGTCTTCTCTCCCGGGAGCATGGAGGCGGTTTTCCGGCAGAGCTTTGCGTAGTGACTGCCGGAGCAGTCCACCACCCGCTTATTTCCAAAGAGCAGCCCGAAGATCCGCACCTCAAAGAGACTGCGCTCGTTGCCCATGTCCATCCGCTTGTGCAGGAGCACCCGGCCGTTGCCGTCCTGGTGAATGAGCAGGTATCCCAGCTGGCCCCAGGACAGCACCAGCATGGTAAGGTCGCCCCCCTGTAAGGTCAGGCGGCAGCCCAGCTCCCCGGCGGTAAGCCCCTCGGGGGGATGGTTCGCCGCGACCCGGGGCGGCGGCAGGGTCCGCAGAAACAGGAGCCAGTACAGGAGTGCCGCACCCAGCACGATCAGCATGGGGATGACCTCGGGGTTTCCGGTACGCTGGTAGGTGCTCACCGAGGGGAACATCTCCTGCTCCACGGGCATGGTCAGGGAGAAGGATTCGTGGTCGTTCAGGCCGTTTCGGATGCTGCCGGTGATCATGTTGTCCTTAATGACATAGTCCAGGTCCGCGTCAATGCCGTTCTGCCGGTAGGTGCTGGTGAAAGAGGGCAGGGTGGTGATGGTGGTAGGCATGGTGATGACGTAGCTCATGGCGGTCACCGGGTAGGAAAAGCCGCTCATGATGGGCAGGGTCATTTCCAGTTTCCGGCCCTCGATGGGGTAGACCACATCGGGGATCATATAGTCAAACCGGATGGTAAAGTCCCCGGGCAGGCCGTTGGTGGCCCGGGAGAGGTTCACAAGGATGGCGCTGGAGGAACGGGTAGTGGCGGCGGAGTAGCCGTTCATGGTGATGGAGGTAGCGTTAGGCGGCAGGGGAAAGGTCAGGGAGTCGTCGCCGGCGTCTAAGTGGATGGTGACGGACAGGCTCACCAGGCAGTCGCCGTCGGCGTTCACCGTGCAGTAGACATCCGCCCGGGGGGCGGAATTTTCCGCGGAGGCGGTGAGGGTAAAAAGCCCCGCGGCAAGACAGACCAGCACGGTCAGAAGACCCAGGCATTTTCTCAAAACAGTCCCTCCCCTCCTACAGTATGCGAATTCATCAAGTCATTCTAGCATATTCGGCAGAAAAATGCAAGGAAAATCCGAACTTTTGCCCGCAGGGCGGGCAGCCAAGTCGTGTGCAAAATATGTGTAGTCGTTCTTTCCCTTTTAATTGCGGTATGATTGCCCCGGCAATCATACCTTAATTAAAGTGGTACCAGTCCGCTTAACTGGTACCGGGGGGAGCCCGTCGACCCGCATATCTTCTATAAAAAGATACGAAGAATAAGGACGGCAAACACAGAAAGATAATTCTGCTTTACGCTCTGCTGCCGGGAATTCGTACTCCCCCCGCCCTTCGGGCACCCCCCTCATAAATGCGGGGGGCAAGGCGTCTATCCACCCGCGTACCTTAAATGCCCGCCAAATTCCATTTTCCTGCCGCCCAAAACCGGCAGCGGGAAAAAACCTCCCGGGGAAACCCGGGAGGGAGGTAAACTCAGAACTCGCACTTCTTGGCGATGTAGCTTTTCAGCTCGGAAACGGGGATGCGGACCTGCTCCATGGTATCCCGGTCCCGGACGGTGACGCAGTTGTCCGCGGGGCTATTCTCGTCGCCCACGGTCTGGAAGTCCACGGTGACGCAAAGAGGGGTGCCGATCTCGTCTTCCCGGCGGTAGCGCTTGCCGATGGAGCCGGCGTCGTCAAAGTCCACCATGAAATCCTTGCGCAGCTCCCGGTAGATTTCCTCGGCCTTGGGGCTGAGCTTCTTGCTCAGGGGCAGCACGGCGGCCTTGAAAGGCGCCAGGGCAGGGTGCAGGTGGAGCACGGTGCGGATATCGGGGTTGCCTTTCTTGTCCTGGCCCACCACTTCCTCGTCGTAGGCTTCGCACAGGAACGCCAGGGCCACCCGGTCGCAGCCCAGGCTGGGCTCGATGACATAGGGGATGTAGTGTTCATTCTTTTCCTGGTCGTAGTATTCAAGGCTCTTGCCGGAGGCCTCCTGGTGGCGGCCCAGGTCATAGTTCGTGCGGTCGGCGATGCCCCACAGCTCACCCCAGCCGCCGCCAAAGGGGAACTGGTACTCGATGTCCGTGGTTGCCCGGGAGTAGAACGCCAGCTCGGCGGGCTCATGATCCCGCAGCCGGAGGGAGTCCTCCTTGATGCCCAGAGAAATCAGCCAGTTTTTGCAGAAGTCCTTCCAGTAGGCGAACCATTCAAGATCGGTGCCGGGCTGGCAGAAGAATTCGCACTCCATCTGCTCAAATTCCCGGGTGCGGAA
>CAZVDH010000144.1:0-4408 GCA_964625595.1 uncultured Oscillospiraceae bacterium
CCGGGGGAAGGTATTGGACTGCCAAATCACAGGTTTCCTGTTTGCTGTTTTAAGCTGATAGCCTAAATTCCAATTTGTCTCACTGCCGTGTTAACCCGATAAGCATAGTATCTTATATCTTGTATCTCATATCTGATATCTCTATCGCATTATACCGCAAAAGGCCCGGCTGTCAACCGTCTTCTCCCAGCAGGGCCGCGCCCAGAATTCCCGCGTCGTTGCCCAGCTGGGCCAGGACGATCCGGGCGTTGCGCTTTGCGTTCCGGGAGTAGATCTTTTCCGCCGTCTTTTTCCGCAGGGGGGTGAGCAGCTTGTCCCCCGCCCGGCTGACGCCGCCGCCCACACACACCAGAGCGGGCTGGAAAATGTTGATAAGACTTGCAATGCCCTCGGCCAGGTAGTCGGTATACCGGTCCACCAGCTCCATACAGGCTTTGTCCCCGGCCCAGGCCCCGTCAAAGACGGTTTTGGCCTCCACCTGCATGGGGTCGCCTCCGCACAGCTGCCACAGGAGGGTATTTTTGTCCGCCGCCATCCTCCCCCGCGCCTGGGAAGCCAGGGCGGTGGCGGAGCCGTAAGCCTCAAAGCACCCCCGGCGGCCGCAGGTGCAGGGCACCCCGTCCATGCACAATGTCATGTGGCCAAATTCCCCGGCGGCAAAGTTGTATCCCGACCAGAGCTTCCGGTTCAGAATGATGCCGCCGCCGATGCCGGTGCCCAAGGTCACCATGAGCATGGAGTCCTCCGGATAATTCCCCGCCATATACTCGCCCCAGGCGGCGGCGTTGGCATCGTTTCCCATGCGCACGGGCAGGCCCAGCTTTTCTTCCAGCAAGGGGACAAAGGCCACATCGTCAAAGCCTAAATTGTTGGCATCCTCCATGTGCCCGGTTTCCTCGTTGGCGGTGCAGGGGACCCCCACGCCCACAAAGGGGAGGTCCGCCTTGCTAAGCCCGTTTCGCGCCAGAAGCGTATGAACCATTTCCGCCATATCGTCGGCCATTTCCGCAATGGGCCGGGGCACCCGGGTCTTGACGCTGACCCGGTCAACAATGGTTCGGGTTTCGTCTACAAGCCCGGTTACAATGCTGGTGCCGCCAAAGTCGATTCCCATCCAGTACATACGATACCCTCCCTTTACAGGTGCAACAGCAGTGTCTTGATTTCAAAGGGCTTGAAGCCCAGGGACAGGGGAAGCGCCCGGGAAACGGCGTTTTCTTCCAGCATGTCCGTTTCGGTTACTTTTTTCACCCGGTCCGACACCCGGACGGGGGTTACGGTCTCCCGGCCCATGGCCTCGTAGACCCGCACGAGAATCGCCCCGGGCACGGTGTCCGCGGGCTTCACCGTGTCCACAAGGATGTTTTCCGCCTCCGGCAGGAGAATGGGGCCTGTGCAATCCGCTTCCGGGCTGCCCAGTTGCAAAGGTTCATTCAGCTCCGCCGCCTGGCGCACCGTGCCGCTGTCCTGGAAAGCGCCCAGGAACGGATAGATGGAATAGGTAAAATGGTGGACCCCCTGATCCGCCCGCATATCCGGCATCAGGGGCGCGCGCATCAGGGACAGGCGGATTTCGCTGCCCTCCACGCTGACTCCATACTTGCAGTCGTTGAGCACCGCCGCGCCCGCACCGCCGTCGTACACCGCGGTATAACGGTGGTTGCACACCTCGTACTGGTCCCGGTCATGCTGCCGGGAGCGGTGGGTGGGACGGCGGAGATAGCCGAACTGGATCTCCTGGGCCGCATCCCTTGCGTAAACCGCTACGGGGAACGCCGCTTTCAGCAGCTTGTGCCGCTCGTTCCAGGTTAGCTCCGTGATGAAGTCCAGCCGCCTGGCGTCATGGCCCAGGAAAATTTTCTGTTTCCAAAGGGAGTTGTGGAGGGTCCTTGTAACCATAAGGGCCGCCCCGTCTTCCTCCTGACATAGTTCGATGTTCACCGGGCCGTCCAGGGAAACGGGCAGGTTTTCGTACATGCTCCCAATCTCCCAGGCATCGTAGCAGGTATTCACGTCCTTGAACATGAGAAGCTGATTCCCCGGGCCGGACAGGAACTCCTTATCCTCTCCGGCAATGCGCAGGCTGACAAGCTCACCCTGGGCGCTTACACGGCAGGTAAGGTTAGAATTTTCCAACACAAAGCCGTCCCCGTCGGTATCCGCCCGGGCAAAGCCTGTCCACCCGGGTTCCTTTCCCACCAGGCGGCAGCCCTGGGCGGGGATGGTATAGCCCCGGTAGGTCCGGTCCCAGCAAAGGTGGTTATAGACCATCCGGGTTTCCCCGGGGGTGCCCAGAGTGTCAGCGTTCATTTCCTCGGCCCCATGAATGACGCTTTCCAGGGCTGCTTCCGCTTCTTCGTGGACCCGGCGGATGCCCGCCCCCGCGGCAATGTCGTGAAACTGCTGGAAAAGCAGGGTCTTCCACAGCCCGTCCAGCCGCGTCCTGTCCGCTCCCTTTCCCAGGAGCATTCCCCGGGCGGCGTGGTACTCAGCCTGCTTCAGGGCCACCTCCGCTTTCCGGATGCCCCGCTTGGTTTCCGCCTGGGCAGTCAGTGTGCCCCGGTGCCAGGCAAGGTACAGCTCGCCGCTGTACACATTTTCCACGTTTTCCTGCCGGTCAAAGAACGCTTCCGGACTTTCCATGCGGCACCGGGGCGCGCCCTCCAGGTCCCGGCACCGCCGGGCCGTCTCCACCATGTCCCGGGTGGGGCCGCCGCCCCCGTCCCCGTAGCCGTAGGGAAAGAGCATGCCGTCCATATTTTCCGTCTGAATCCGGTCTTCCTCCCAGCGGGTGATCAAATCCTCAGGGCGGAACACCGCGTTGTTTTTCTTATATATGTGGGCCATCACCCGGCTGCCGTCCAGCCCCTCCCACCAGAACAGGTTATAGGGGAAAGGCTCCGCCTCCGGGTCCTGGCGCAGAAGCTTCTGGGTGGCAAAGTAGGGTACACCGCATTTTTTCAGGATCTGGGGCAGGACGGCGGAGAAGCCGAAGGTATCGGGCATCCAGGCCATCCGGCTGTCCGTGTCCAGCTCCCGGCGGTACCACCGCTTGCCCCACACCGTCTGGCGAATTAAGCTCTCCCCGGAGGGAATATTGGTGTCCGACTCCACCCACACGGCGCCGTCGGGATAGAATTTCCCCGCCCGGACCCCCGCCTTTACCCGGTCAAACACATTGGGATACCACTGCTTCAAATATTCCAGAATGGGCGGCTCGCACAAAAGGAACCGGTAGTCCGGGTATTCTTCCATGAGGGCAAGCTGATTACAGTAGGTCCGCGCGGTTTTGCGCAGTGTCTCCGCCTCCGGCCACAGCCAGGCAAGGTCCAGGTGGGACTGGCCGAAAACCGTAAATTCCGGGGCGGTGGAGCCGTTTTTGCAGGCAAGCAGGGGTTTTAGGCAAGCGTCCGCCTGCACAATGCTTTCCGTCAGTTCCGGCTCCGGCAGCTCGAAGTCGGCAATGTATGTAAATTGTTTCAGCCCTGCCAGGATCTTCATGGCCCTGAGACTCCTGTCGGGAAGCTTTTTTAAGAGGCTGTACAATGTCCTATAATCCATGGCCGCCTGGAAAACCGGCTCGTTCCAGATACCGACGAAGCAGTCCCCCACGGTGACCTGGGCTTCCGGCGGCTCCGGCACGGACACCTCCCCGAAGCCTACCGGGCCCGCGCCCTCGTTCCGGAGGCCGTGGCCCGCGTAGCACTCAGCAAGGATCCGGTAGGCGGTTCCGGCTTTGGCCTGCCGGGTAAGGGTAAGGCAGCGGTGCTGCTTATCAATGGAACCGGCTTCCTCCCCGTTTACGAACACCAGCATTTCCGGAGCGGTGCCCAGGGTAAGCACCAGGCGCTGCCCCTCCAGCTCGGGAGGGGCGGTGAATTCCGTGCGGAACCAGCCGTATTCCCACTTTTTCCCCCATTTCATTCCAACAGGGGCCGGGGAAAAAGGCCCCGCCTCCGCCTGGGCAAGGGAGAGCCTTTCCATGGTGGGAAAGAATTCCACCGCCAGGGAGCGGTACTTCCGGTAAAAATGCTTATCAAACTGTTCCGACCAGATGGCAAGCCGGTCGGCCCATTGCCTGCCCATATCGATCAAGACGGGTCACCTCCATAAGCAGTTGACAATTGACAGTGGACAATTAGTATTTGCAGGGCTGTTCGGGCAGTGGCGAACGATGCCGTTGCGGTACGCGGCAAGGGCTCCCCTGTGTAAGGGGTGGTGCTGCACGCAGTGAATCAAAATATCAATGATTGCCGGGGGCAATCATACCTTAATGTAACTGTCAGCGTAGCTGACTGAGGGGTTGTAACGGTGGACTTTCCTATCTAACCATCGTCAGAACGGACAGTGTCCTTTGTGGTCCCTTTTCGCCGATTCGTTGTTAGTTTTAAAACATTTTACTGCACAA
>CAZVDH010000145.1:0-4405 GCA_964625595.1 uncultured Oscillospiraceae bacterium
ATATCACAGGTTTCCTATTTGCTGTTTTAAGCCGATAACCTAAATTCCAATTTGTTAGTGTGCTTACAAAAGCCGATCACCTGAATTGTCAATTGTCACATTGTCTCCGACCGCTTTCCCACTGTTTCCCTGCGAAAACAGAAAAAACCGGGATAAAAATTATTTGAATCGGGGATTGTTCGTCTTTGCGCACAAAAAAAGGATAAGGTTTGTTCATATTTTGTAAAAACCGATGAAATACAAAAAAACATTTGACAACCAGTGGCGGACAGTGCATAATATTAATATTCTTTTCCGGGGATAACTCTATCCCGGGGGAGGGACATCCCCGAAAGGGGTAAAAATTGTAGACTGTTGTTTTCAAAACAATTGTCATTAATTTCAGAGGGAGGAATTCTGAATGAAAAAGTTCACCAAGCTCATGGCTATGCTGCTCGTGCTGACCATGATGCTGAGCCTGGTCGCCTGCGCCGGCAATGAGAAGCCTGTGGAGACTACCAGCGCTCCCACCACTGAGGCTCCCACCGAAGAGGTAACCGAGCCCGTTGATGTCTACACCGGTCCCGACTGGGAAGCCATCAGCGCCATGGACTACGACGAGGCTTCCGACGCTCTCTATGAGTGGAACCTGGGCGAGTTCAACACCTACTACCAGGATGCCAAGTCCGAGGTCATTGACCTGGATCTGCGTCTTGCCAAGATGGCTATCGCTGAGGCCAAGCTGATGGAGTCCGGCGTGTTCATGCCTGTCTTCGGCAACGGCGGCGCTTACGCCATGAACCGTGCGGTTCCCCGTACCGCCACCACCACTTCCTGGGGCCTGGACGAGTACAGATTCTACACCACCCTGGTCACCAACGAGCTGATTAAGTCCGCCGACCGGGACGCTCTGACCGCTCTGTGGGGCGAGTCCGCCGATGCCAATGCCTGGTTCGACGCTGCCAAGGCTTATCTGGCTGACAACGGCTACACCCTCACCGACACCTGGAACTTCTTCACCAGCTACGAGATCGCTACCTGGGACTGCATCGCTTCTTCCTACACCTCCGATGCTTACTTCATCGCCGCTACTTACTCCCCCCTGCTGGAGTATGATGCCAAGAACGTGCAGCAGCCCGCCCTGGCTGAGAGCGTTGATGTGAACGACGACGGCACCGTCTACACCTTCCACCTGCGTCAGGGCGTGAAGTGGGTTGACCAGCAGGGCCGTGAGATCGGCGAAGTCACCGCTGACGACTGGGTCGCCTCCATGGCTCACCTGATCGACAACAACGATGCTCTGGGCTACCTGATGAGCAGCAGCGACGGCTGCGGCATCAAGAACTACGATGCTTACGTGAGCGGCGAGGTCACCGACTTTGCTGAGGTCGGCGTTAAGGCTATCGACGACTACACCCTGGAGTACACCCTGGAAGCTCCCTTCCCCGCTTTCCTGTCCATGGTGGGTTACGGCTGCTTCGCTCCTCTGAACCGCGCTTTCTATAAGGCTCAGGGCGGCACCTTCAGCGTTGACGGCGATGAGTACACCTCCGGCAACTACGGCACCAGCCCCGCCAACATCGCTTACTGCGGCGCTTACCTGGTGAAGAACTTCACCGAGAAGAACGTGACCAGCTACGTTGCCAACCCCAGCTACTGGAATGCTGAGGCTGTCAACACCCCCAACATGAACATGTACTACAACGACGGCTCCGACACCCTCCGCGCCTACACCGAGGCGAAGGCGGGCACCGTCGCCGGCTGCTCCTTCAACTCCTCCGCCCTGGTTCTTGCCAAGGAAGAGAAGCCCGAAGGCGCCGATGAGACCTACTTCGACCTGTACAACTACACCACCAAGAACGACGCTACCACCTACTGCGGCTGGATCAACCTGAACCGTGCTTCCTACGCCAACTACAACGACAACACCGTCGGTGTGTCCGCCAAGTCCGACGAGGAGAAGGTCCGCACCCGTGACGCTCTGAGCAACCAGAACTTCCGTCTGGCTCTGGCTATGGCCTTTGACCGGGGCGCTTTCAACTCCACCATCGTGGGCGAGGATCTGAAGTACGCCGCTCTGAAGAACTCCTACACCACCGGTACCTTCCAGAAGACCACCGGCGAAGTCACTGTTGACATCAACGGTGTCTCCACCACTTTCCCTGCCGGCACCTACTTCGGTGTCATCGAGCAGGCTCAGCTGGACGCTGACGGCGTGCCCATCACTGTGTGGGATCCCAACGGTGACTCCGGTGCCGGTTCCGGCGACGGCTTCGACGGCTGGTTCAATGCTGACAACGCGGTCGCTTACCTGGACAAGGCCATCGAAGAGCTGGCCCAGATCGGTGTTGAGGTTTCCGCTGAGAAGCCCATCCACCTGGATGTGCCCTACGGCTCCTTCTCCGAGTCCATCACCAACCGTGTGAATGCTTACAAGCAGTCCATCGAGAACGTGACCGGCGGCAAGGTCATCATTGATCTGATCGCTTTCGCTGACTCCACCTCTTACACCTACGCTTACTACCGTACCTCCAGCGGCGCCGAGGCCAACTACGATACCGCTCCCGGTGTCTCCGGCTGGGTCCCTGACTACGGCGATGCCCAGACCTTCCTGGATACCATTCAGCCCTACGGCTATATGTGCAAGAGCATCGGCCTGTACTAATCCGTACAACACCATCTAAGTAAGAGCCTTGTGTGGGGGAGATTTCTCCCCCACACTTTGCTCTATCAACCCTGAGAGGGGCTGTTAAAAAACCGTTATTGCCGCCCGCCCGTTTCTTTCGGGTTTCCAAAAAGACAGGAGAAAGTCCGGCTGGAAACAAATTCCGGCGGATAGGATCCGGAAATATGCGGAAGCTGGCTACAGCGGGATCTTTTGCTCCCCATTCTTCCGCACGCAATGACAGTTTTTTAACAGCCCCCTTCCCAAAAATATAACGACAAGGGTGTGAGACCGTGGCAAAATATACACTTATCCGAATTGTGAAGGGCATCTTGTCTGCGGTTTGTGTTGTTGTGATGATCATGGTACTGGTGTACTCCCTTATGGACCGTACCGTCATCTTTGCAGGCGACCCGAACTATTCCAAAATGCAGAGCAACGCCCGTACCACCTACGAGCAGAGCCGTTATCAGGCATTCGGCTATATTGATTACGCAACCTATTCCGACTATATCAAGGGACTGTTCGCTTCCGGGGAAATCGATGACGAGACCCGGGCCGCGGCCCTGAAGATCGGCATTACCCCGGAGAAAGCCTCCGACACCGCCAACGAGTATATCGCGAAATTTACCCAGGAATATGAATCCCAGGGCTATACCATCACCCGACTGGACGCGGACCGGAAGACCAACGGACAGGTCAAGGACGGCGGCCAGGCGGTGATCTTCGCCAGCCGGGACAGGCCCCTCATCAAGCGTGTGCTGTCCTATTTCACCAATATGCTCTTCTTTGATAATGTGCACTATGTGGACGAGTCCATCGACATCGGTGAGCGGACCCTGACCTTTACCCTGCATGACCCGGTGTACGGCGGCGAGAAGTTCTCCCCCGCCATTATTGGCAACGGCACACTGCACAAGTATCTGCTTTACTTTGACAATAAGTTCCCCTTCATTCACCAGAACTTCGTCACGCTGAACCTGGGCGAAAGCTACACGGTGAACCGGGGAGTTGATGTGTTCGAGACCATGAACGCCACCCAGGGCTCCTATGTCAAGGATACCGTGGAGTACCCCACCGGACTGGTGGAGGAAAGCGCGGACGACCTGCACACCGCCACCTATGTGGCCGGTTCCCTGGGTCAGAACGCTATGTACGCGGCCCGGTTCGTGGACGACTACACCCATACCATCACCCACAAGGCAAATTTCTCCAAGCTGGGCTTCTCTTTCGTTATCGGCATTATCGCCACCATCATCGCCTATATCATCGGCCTGCCCCTTGGCATCCTGATGTCCCGGTATAAGGACGGCATTCTCGATAAGGTGGGTACTTTCTATATCATCTTCATCATCGCGGTGCCCTCCCTGGCGTATATCTTCCTGTTCAAGGCCATCGGCGGCGCGCTGTTCAAGCTGCCAACCACCTTTGATATGGATAACGGCACCGCAGCCATGTACGTCCTGCCCATCATCTCCCTGGCCCTGCCCAGCATCGCGAACCTGATGAAGTGGATGCGCCGGTATATGATCGACCAGATGAACTCTGACTACGTCAAGTTCGCCCGCAGCGGCGGCCTTTCCGAGACCGAGATTTTCACCAAGCACATCTGGAAGAACGCCGCCATTCCCATTGTCCACGGCATCCCCAGCAGCCTCCTGTTTGCCATGACCGGCGCCATCATCACCGAGCGTATTTACTCCGTCCCCGGCGCCGGCAACCTGCTGACCCAGGCCATCAACAAGTACGACAACGGTGTTA
>CAZVDH010000146.1:0-4389 GCA_964625595.1 uncultured Oscillospiraceae bacterium
CGTCAAAGCTCTGCTTGAACAGGCCGAACTTGTAGCGCAGGCCATAGCCGGACAGGGGCAGATTGCAGCTTGCGGCGGAGTCCAGGAAGCAGGCCGCGAGACGCCCCAGGCCGCCGTTGCCCAGGGCGGCATCCTCAATATCCTCCAGCACCGCCAGGTCCACGCCCCGCTCGGCAAACAGCTTCTTCATATCCTCCAGGATACCCAGATTGTACAGGTTGGAGTACACCAGCCTGCCGATCAGGTACTCGGCGGAGATGTAGTAGGCCTTCCGCTGGTGCATACGGGTCCGCTTGCTGAAATTCCAGTTATCGGAAATGGCCATCATTACCGCTTCTCCCAGGGCCTCGTGAAGCTCCTGGGGCGTGGCTTCCTGCAATGACACGTCGTAGGTGTATTTCAGCTGCGCCTCCGTCCATTTCAGGATGTTCAGACAATTATAGCTCATATTGATCTCCTTGTTTTCATTCTACCGCATAAATACGACTGGGAAATGATATGGACACTCCCCTGCGGCGGGAAGAGCGGTTTTCAGTTGGATGCTTCGGCTTCGCCGCAAGCTTCAGCCGCCTGCTTTTCCGTTTTGGCAGCCTGACTGCCCAGACGGGCATACAGTTCCGTCAGGCTCCGGATCTTCTTTGCCAGCGACTTTTCTATCATACCATCTTTTGCCCGCCATGTCCAGTTCGAATTGGACAAAGTTCCGGGGAAATTCATGCGGGCCTCCGCTCCCAGGTTCAGATAGTCCTGCATGGGGATGACGCACAGGTCGGATACCGAGGACATGGCCGTGCGGATAACGCCCCACACTTCCCCCTCCGCTTCCGTCAGGTGCATGTAGCTGCCGGCATACTCCCGCATCTCGGGGGTGCCGGTCTCCAGCCACTGCCGGGTGGTCATGTTGTCATGGGTGCCGGAATAGCACACGGTATTCTTAATGTAGGTATGGGGCAGGTAGTCCGACGGCTCCCGGGAATCGAAAGCAAACTGCAGCACCTTCATGCCGGGATAGCCGGAAGCGTCCCGCAGCTCCAGCACATCGTCGGTCAGGAAGCCCAGATCCTCCGCAATCAGGGACAGCTGGGGGAGGGCCTGCTTCAGCGTCCGCATAAAGTCCATGCCCGGACCCTTGACCCAGTGTCCGCCCCGGGCATTGGCAGCCCCGTAGGGCACGGCCCAATAGGCTTCAAAGCCCCGGAAATGGTCCAGACGGACCGTATCGTACCACTTTCCGGCAGCGGCAAGGCGGCGGATCCACCAGCGGTAGCCGTCCCAGCCCATCTCGTCCCAGCGGTACAGGGGATTTCCCCAGAGCTGGCCGTCGGCAGTGAAGGCGTCCGGAGGAACACCCGCCACATCCACCGGCTGCAGGGTTTCATCCAGCTGGAACAGCTCCGGACTGGACCAGACCTCCACGGAATCCAGAGGGACATAGATGGGCACGTCTCCGATGAACCGGATGCCTTTTCCCGCGGCGTAGGTCCGCAGGGCGGTCCACTGGGTAAAGAACAGGTACTGGACAAAGGCATAGAAGTCGCAGTCCTCCCGGAATTCCCGGCGGGCAGACTCCATAGCGGATTCTTCCCGGAATTTATATGCTTTATCCCAGGAATACCAGGGTTTTCCTCCGAAATGGTCCTTCAGGGCCATGAACAGGGTAAAGTCGGGAAGCCAGTCGGCATTTTGGGCCCGGAAAGCATCAAAGTCCTCGCCGCCCCGGAACCGGGCATAGGCAAGCCGCAGCACTTTCAGCCGGCTGTTGTACAGCAGGCCAAAGTCCGCCTTATCCTCCCGGCTGCACCAGGTAATATTTCCAAGCTCTTCAGATTTCAGCAGGCCTTTCTCCACCAGGGAGTCCAGGTCAATGAGATAATGGTTTCCGGCAAAGGTGGAACAGGACTGGTAGGGGGAGTCCCCGTAGCCGGTGGGCGTCAGAGGGAGGATCTGCCAATAGCTCTGCCCCGCTTCCTCCAGGAAGTCAACAAAAGCATAGGCATTTTTGCCCATGGTACCAACGCCGTAGGGGCCGGGCAGGCTGGTGATGTGCATCAGGATGCCGCTGGTTCTCATATCTTGTTCGCCTCTTTCTTAAGAAAGATTTTTCGTTCCGGAGGGTTCGCCGTATTTCCGCCGGAACGGCGTTTTCCGGATTCTGGAAACGTTTCCAGGTACAAACACTTCATAGAATACTGCCTTATCGGGATTTTGTCAAGTGTATTCGGTAGGAAAACAGAAATTTTCTGACCGGGTACATGTTGGGCTCTTACAGGGGAAAGTAAGGCGGAAGATATACAACCGGGAGAGATATAAGGGAACCTCTGATTAAATTGGCAAGAGCTGACGGCGAGGGATTTTGACTCAGCCGAAAGTAATGAAATTGAGGGAATACTTTGTGTATTTCCCAATTTCATTACTGAACGGATGGGGCAAAAGACCCGCCGCTCAGCCGCAGCCGATTTATTCAGAGGTTCCTAAGATATAAGATATTAGATATGAGATATAGGATAATGTGCTTATCGGGTTAACGCAGCCAAGCGGCAAATGGGAATTTGTAGGGCTGGCGGCTGCGCCGCCAGCCCTACAAATTCCCAATTTGCCGCTTTGCTGTAAAAACTCAGCCTTTCAGGAACGTGCCCAGGATGCTCCGGCCCAGAGACGCGCCCAGGTTGCCGCCCAAACGCTTGCCGAAAGAGCCGCCCACGCTGCCGCCCAGGCTCTTGCCCACTTCCCGGCCCACGGTGCCCATAACGGAATTGCCCACGCTCTTAATGCTGGACTTGATTGCTTTCTCTTTCTTCGCCTGCTCCCGCTCCGCCGCCTTGGCTTCCTTTTCGGCGGCCTTGGCCGCTGCCTTTTCCTCGGCAATGCGCTGCTTTTCCGCTTCCTTGGCGGCAGCTTCCTCCTGCAGCTGCTTTTCCCGCTCCAGGGCCAGCCGCTCGTTCTGCCTTGCCAGGAACTCGAAAGCTGAGTCCCGGTCATACATTTCCTTGTACCGCAGATACAGGTTGTTGGCAAGGTATTCTTTCTTTTTCTCCTCGTCGGAGATCGATCCCATCATGCTCTGGGGCGGCAGGATCCGGCAGCGCTGCACCACGCTGGGGATGCCCTTCTCGTCCAGCACGGACACCAGCGCCTCCCCGGTGCCCAGCTCCATCAGCACCTGCTTGGTGTCAAAGGCGGGGTTTGCCCGGAAAGACTGGGCCGCCGCCTTTACCGCCTTTTCCTCTGCGGGGGTGTAGGCACGCAGGGCGTGCTGAATCTTGTTGCCCAGCTGGGCCAGCACATCGTCGGGAATGTCCCTGGGGTTCTGGGTGATAAAGTAGACGCCCACGCCCTTGGAGCGGATCAGCTTGACCACCTGCTCGATTTTTTCCAGCAGGGGCTTGGAAATGCCCTTGAACAGCAGATGAGCCTCGTCAAAGAAGAACACCATCCGGGGCTTTGCCGGGTCGCCGATCTCCGGCAGGGTCTCAAACAGCTCGGAGAGCATCCACAGCAGGAAAGTGGAGTACAGGGACGGATCGTTCATCAGGCTGCGGCAGTCCAGAATATTGATATTTCCCTTGCCGCCCTCGGTCGCAAACCAGTCGGCGATATTGAGGGCCGGCTCCCCGAAGAACTGCTCGCCGCCCTTGCTTTCCAGAGCCACCACACCCCGGAGGATGGCGTTGATGCTGGCCTTGGCAATGTTGCCGTACTGGGCAGAGTAGGCGGCGTTGTTTTCCGCCACATACTGGAGCATGGACTTTAGGTCCTTGGTATCGATAAGCAGCAGGTTCTCGTCATCGGCGATCTTGAAAACCACAGTCAGAATGTCCGACTGGGTGGCGTTCAGCCCCAGAAGCTTCCCCAGAAGCAGAGGGCCCATTTCGGAAACCGTGGTCCGCACCGGAATGCCCATCTGACCGTAGACATCCCAGAACACGCTGGGATAGGCCTGATACCGGAAGCCGCAGCTGTCCAGGCTGAAGCGCTGGATCCGCCCCCGCATATCCTCGCTGTCCACGCCGGGACGGCACATGCCGGACAGGTCGCCCTTTACATCCGCCAGAAACACCGGCACACCCGCATCACTGAAAGATTCCGCCAGCACTTTCAGGGTAATGGTCTTGCCCGTACCGGTGGCGCCGGCGATCAGGCCGTGACGGTTTGCCATTTTCGGCAGGATGCTTACCTTTTCGCCGTCGGCATCGCCGATCCAGATTTTCTGATCGTAAAACATAGTTTTTCCTCCAGTTGTATTTTTATGGGCATAAGCTATTGTGCTTATCGGATGAACGCGGCAGCGCGGAAAATTGGAAATTGCAGAGCTGTTTGTTAAACGGTGTGTGGGCGGGAAATGGGACACGTCAAAGGCTCCCTTGTGTAAAGGGAGCTGTCGCGAAGCGA
>CAZVDH010000147.1:0-4389 GCA_964625595.1 uncultured Oscillospiraceae bacterium
ACCAAAGTGCATTTTTCTGTTTGCTGCATAAAGCCGATAACCTAAATTCCAATTTCTCAGTGTGCTTACGAAAGCCAATAACCTTATTGTCAATTATTTTTCCTATATTCAAGGGAGATAAACATAGTATGGAAAACCTGGAAATCATTCACGCCGATCCGCAGCTGGGCCTCACCGAAGCGGAGGCCCAGCAGAGGATGGAAGCGGGGCTTGCCGCCGGGGCCCCCAGTCCCACGGGGAAAACCGACGTTCAGATCCTGCTGACCCACTGCTTTACGTTCTTTAACCTCATTTTCCTCATCCTGGCGGCGCTGCTGCTCATTGCCCGCTCCACGGTGATGAACATGGGGTTTCTGCTGGTGGTCATCGTCAATACCGTCATCGGCATTTTCCAGGAGCTGCGGGCAAAGCACGCGGTGGACCAGCTTGCCCTGGTTGCCCGCCGCCCGGTGACGGTGGTGCGGGAGGGTGCCAAAAAGGAAATACCGCCGGAGGATGTAGTCCGGGACGACATCGCCGAATTTAAGCAGGGCGACCAGATCTGCGCCGACGCTATCTTGCGGGAGGGCGCCCTGTGGGCGGACGAATCCCTCCTCACCGGCGAAGCCGACAGCGTGGAAAAGCACCCCGGGGACACCCTCCACTCCGGCTCCTTTGTGGTGTCCGGCCGGGGCCTTGCCCAGCTCACCGCCGTGGGAGACGCCAGCGAGGCCGCCCAGCTTTCCCGGCAGGCCAAGGACCACCCCGGGGCCAAAAAGTCCGAAATGATGCGGTCTTTGGACCGGCTGATCCTCTTCATCGGCATCGCCCTGGTGCCCATCGGCATCATCCTCTTTTACCAGGAGTACCGGGTCCTTGCCCTGGGCCTGCGGGAAAGCGCCGAGGGCACCGTCGCCGCCCTCACCGGCATGATCCCCGAGGGACTGTACCTGCTCACCAGCGTGGCCCTGGCGGTATCCACCCAGAAGCTGAGCCGAAAGCGGGTGCTGGTCCAGGACTGGAACTGCATCGAGGCCCTGGCCCGGGTGGACGTGCTGTGCGTGGACAAAACCGGCACCATCACCGAGCCCAAAATGGAGGTGGAAAACCTCATCCCCCTGACGGAGCTTCCCCCGGAGCGGCTGCAGGACATGCTCACCGCCATGTACGGCACTACCGAGCCGGACAACGCCACCGCCGACGCCATGGCGGAGCTGTTTTCCGGGGAGACGAGCCTCCGCTGTGCCAAGCGCATTCCTTTCTCCCCGGAGACCAAGTGGAGCGGCTGCACCTTTGAAGACGGCCGCAGCCTGGTGGTGGGCGCGCCGGAGTACGTCCTGGGAAGCCGGTTCGCAGAGCTTCAGGAGGAAATTTCCGCCTGGACGGAGCAGGGTTACCGGGTGCTTCTGGCGGCGGAATATTCCGCTCCCCTGGCTTTCGGAAAGCTTCAGGAGGACGCCCTCACTCCCCTGGCCCTGATTCTCCTGAACAGTCCCCTGCGCCCCGGTGCCAAGGAGACCTTTGAATACTTTGCCCGGCAGGGGGTGTCCATCCGGGTCATCTCCGGCGACAGCCCCGCCACCGCCTCCCGAATTGCCATGGAGGCGGGAATTCCCGGGGCGGAAAACTATGTGGACGCATCCAAACTGGAAACCGACGAGGATTTCCGGAAAGCAGCTTCCTGCACCGTCTTCGGCCGGGTGACCCCGGAGCAGAAAAAACGCCTGGTCGCCGCCCTGCAGAAGCAGGGGCACACCGTTGCCATGACCGGCGACGGCGTCAACGACCTGCTTGCCATGAAGCAGGCGGACTGCTCCATCGCCATGGCCTCCGGCGCCCAGGCCGCCAGCCAGCTGGCAAGCCTGGTGCTCCTGGACAGCCAGTTCCCCGCCATGCCGGACATTGTGAACGAGGGACGGCGGGTCATCAACAATATCCAGCGGGCGGCGACGCTGTTCCTGGTGAAAAACATCTTCTCCCTGTTTCTCTCCGTCATCACCCTGTTTACCAGCTGGCCCTACCCGTTGGAGCCCGTCCACCTGACGGTGATCTCCTCTCTCACCATCGGTCTTCCCTCGTTCCTGCTGACCCTGGAACCAAGGTACGACCGTATCCGGGGCCACTTCCTAAGGGGCGTTCTGCGCAGGGCATTCCCCGGGGGGCTTACCAACGTGTTCGTGGTGCTGGTTTGCCAAGCCTTCCGGGCGGTGTTCGGCCTGAACGGAGACCACATCGCCACGGTCTGCGCCGCCATCCTTGCCACGGTGGGGCTCATGGTCCTCTACCAGGTGTGCAAGCCCTTTGACCTGTTCCGCAGATTCCTGTGGGCAGGGATGGCCCTGGGGCTTATCGCCTGCTTTACCCTGCTGGGAAACGTTTTGTCCTTAAGCACCGGATCCGTGGAGGCAGGGCTTCTCATGATGACGCTTCTTTTAATGACCCCCACGGTGTTCTTCGCCATTCAGCGGGTCTTCGACTGGGGAGAGATGCTCTGCGGCCGGATTGCGGGCCTGTTCCGGAAGGCAACGCGCCCGTTCCGGCGGAAGCAATTAAGAATTGACAATTGACAATTCCGGGCCGCGGGCTTCCCCGCCTTGCTCCCGGCGGCGAAGCCGCCCTCGGCCCCCGCATTTATGAGGGGGCTGGCACGCCGTCAGGCGTGACTGGGGGAGTGCGAATTTCCCGCAGCATAGCGTCAAGCAGCATTCTCTATCTGCATTTGCTGTCCTTACTCCTCGTTCTTCTTTGTGAAATATATTCGGTTGACGGTCTCCCCCCGATACCAGTGTGCGCACTGGTACCACTTTAATTAAGGTATGATTGCCCCCGGCAATCATTAGGATTTTGATTCACTGCGTGCAGCACCACCCTCATAAATGCGGGGGGGCAAGGCGTCTAACCATCCGCCCAGCATAACTGTCAACTGTCCACTTTCAAGGAGGTTTCCCATGCTCACCTACAAGCTGGAAAAGAAACCGGGGCTGCCGCTGTATGAATCATTGTACCGGTGCATTCGGGCGGACATCCTCTCCGGCAGGCTCGCCCCCGGGGAAAAGCTGCCCTCCAAGCGGGCCCTGGCGGAGAATTTACAGGTGGGCAAGACCACCGTGGAGGCTGCCTTTGCCCAGCTCACCGCCGAGGGCTTTCTAAGATCCAAAGAAAAGGTGGGCTACTTCGTGGAGACCCTGCCCCTGCCCCCGGAAAAGCCCCCCATTCCCCAGACCGTCCCTGCCCCGGCGGAAACCTTTCTCGCGGACCTGACCTCCGGCGGCGGCTGCCGCTTCCCCTTTACCGCCTGGAGCCGCCTGCAGCGGCAGGTGTTCCTGGACTACGGGGAAAAGCTGCTGCAGCCCCTGCCCAACCAGGGCATCCCGGAGCTGCGCCGGGCCATTGCCGCCCACCTGGCGGATTTTCGGGGCATGGCGGTGGACCCGGGGAATATCCTCGTGGGCGCGGGCACGGACTTTCTGTACAACCTGCTCATTCAGCTCCTGGGCCGGGAGCTTGTGTACGCCGTGGAGGAACCGGGCTACGGCAAGATCCGAAAGGTCTACGCCGCCGCTGCCGCCCGGTGCGTGGACGCCCCCATGGACAGCCGGGGCGTCCGGCCCGACGGACTTATGGAGGCGGATGTGCTCCACATTTCCCCGGCCCACCATTTCCCCACGGGCATCGTCACCCCCCTTTCCCGGCGGCAGGCCCTGCTTTCCTGGGCCCGGGCGGGGGACAAGTGGATCATCGAGGACGACTACGATTCGGAGTTCCGCTTTAAAAGCCTGAATCTGCCCGCCATGCAGTCCCTGGACCCGGATCGGGTCATCTACATGAACACCTTTTCCAAGAGCCTGGCCCCCTCCATCCGGGTAGGCTTTATGGTGCTCCCCGAGGGACTCATGGAGCGGTTCCGGGAAAAGCTGGGCTTTTACAGCTGCACCGTGGCAAGCTTCGAGCAGTACACGCTGGCCCGGTTTTTAAGCGAGGGGTACTTTGAAAAGCACATCAACCGGATGCGAAAATTCTACCGCCTGCGAAGAAATCGCCTGACCGCCATGCTGGCGGGGCTCCCCGGCATCCGGGTGCTGGAACAGGAGGCGGGCCTGCATTTTCTTGTGGAGCTGGATACCGATCTTTCCGACCGGGCGCTGGTGCAGGCCCTGTCCCAGCGGGGCATCCGGGCGGAAACCTTGAGCAGCTTCTACCACACGAAGCAGGAGGATCTGCACCGTCTGGTGGTGGACTACTCCGGGCTGGAGGAAAGCGCCTTCCAAAAGGCGGTGGCGGTCCTGCGGGAGCTGGCGGGGAGCAGTTGAGAATGGACAATTCCGAATTTCCGGTCATTGCGAGCCAGTCCGCAGACCAATGTCATTAAGTTAAGGAAATAGATCAAAATTTGAAGTACTGTATTGGAAG
>CAZVDH010000148.1:0-4326 GCA_964625595.1 uncultured Oscillospiraceae bacterium
GGGATTCCTTAATTGTCAATTGTTCATTGTCAATTGTCAATTAAATTCCAATTTAACGATCCGCTTATGAAAACCGATAACCTGAAACAAGATTAGAGATCGTAAAAAATACAGGAGGCCAATCCATGAACCTGATCTTCACCTGCGGCGGCACCGCCGGACATATCAATCCTGCCATTGCCGTGGCGAACTGTATCCGCGAGCGCCACCCGGACTGCCGGATCCTTTTCATCGGCGCTACGGGCCATATGGAGGAGAAGCTGGTGCCCCAGGCAGGGTACGAATTAAAGTGCCTGCCCGGCTCCGGGCTGAGCCGGGGAAAGAACCTTGCGGCGCTGAAAAAGAATGTAAACGCGGTCAAATGCGTTCTGAACGCGGTAAAGGAATGCAAAAGAATATTCCGGGAGTTTCAGCCCGACTGTATTATCGGTACCGGCGGCTATGCCAGCTTCCCCGCCCTCTATGCCGGGGCCCAAATGGGGATCCCCACCTGCGTCCATGAGAGCAACGCGGTGCCGGGCCTCACCACCAAGCTGGCGGCGAGCCGGGCCAGCCGGGTGCTGGTGGCTTTCGAGGAGAGCGTCCGGTACTATAAGCATCCCGAGAAAGTGGAAGTCGTGGGTATGCCCGTCCGCCGGGAGTTTATCTACACCCGCCGGGAGGATGCCCGCCGGGAGCTGGGCCTTTCGCCGGAGGAACCGCTGGTGGTTTCCGCTTTCGGCAGTCTGGGGGCCAAGGTGATGAATCAGACGGTTGCCGAGCTGTTCCGCCTGGAACAGGAAAACGGGTTCCCTTTCCGCCATATTCACGCTACGGGAAGCTTCGGCTGGGAATGGATGCCCGATCTGGTAAAGGAAAAGGGCGTGGACCTTTCCAAAACCGACCGTATTGAAATGCGGGAGTATATCTATAATATGCCCACCGTTATGGCTGCCGCGGATGTGATCATCAGCCGGTCCGGCGCCTCCACCTGCAACGAGATCGCCGCGGCGGGGCTTCCCGGGATTCTGATTCCCTCCCCCAACGTGACGAACCACCATCAGGACAAGAACGCCCGGGTGCTGGCGGACCGCTCCGCCGCCATTGCTATCAGCGAGGAAGACTGTACGGCCCAGAGGCTGTATGACGAGATCCAGGGACTGCTTCATGACCCCGAGCGCCGGGAGAATATGGCAAAGCGGCTGCGGGAAATGGTGCGCCTGGACAGCACGGAGCGGATCTGCGACATCGTGGAGACATTGACGAGACACTGACGAGACACTAAGGAACCTTCCGGGAGGAAACTATGGCTAACAATAAAACAAAGAAGACGATGGAGCCCCCCAAAAGCGCGGGCAAGGCGGCAGCTCCGGAAAGCCGTCCGCAGAAGCGGACTGCTCCCGTTCAGCCGGCGGCCCAGGCAGGTTCCCAAGGAAAGCAGCCCGGGAAAACCAGGGAAAAGACCCGTTCCACCGGGGAGACAGCCCGGACCACCGGAGAGAAAGCCCGGACCACCGGAGAGAAAGTCCGGACCACCGGGGAGAAAACCCGTCCCGCCGGACAAAAGCCTGCTGCCCGGAACGGACAGGAGGCGGGAAAGCAGAGCGCCGCGAAGCAGCCTACGGCTCAGACCGCCAGAGCGCCCCGCCGGGAGACGGGGGATTCGGGCTACCGCCCCTATAAAGCGGCCAATACCCGGAAGAAGCAGAAAAGGACCAGCGCGGTGCGCTTATTTTTCTCCGCCGAGAACCCGGTCATCAAAGGGGTTACAGGCTACATAGACGGTGTCCGGGACCGGACCGCCGCGCGGGAAATGACCCGGAAATACCAGAGTAAGAAGCCGGGGGATACTCCGGCCGTGATCTACACCCAACCCCGGGCCTTTAACCGGGACCGGCTGCTGGTGCAGCTGTTAACGGTGCTGGCTGTAGTTTTGGCGCTGGTGCTGGGCCTGTCCGTATTCTTCAAGGTTAAAGTCATCACCGTATCCGGGGCGGAGGTTTACGGCGCCTGGACGGTGCGGGAGGCCTCCGGTATCTCCGAGGGAGATAACCTCCTGACTTTCGGACGGGCGAGAGCCGCCGGAAAAATTACGGCCAAGCTTCCGTATGTAAAATCCGCCAGAATTGGTATAAAATTGCCGGATACGGTTAATATTGAAATTGAGGAAGAGGATGTGGTTTACGCCATCAAGTCCTCGGACGGCATCTGGTATCTTATGAACTCCGAGGGCAAGGTGGTGGAGCAGAGCACCAGCGGCAGCGCGAAAAGCTACACCCAGGTGCTGGGCGTGACCCTGTCGGAGCCTGTGATAGGGGAACCCGGCGTTGCCACCGAGGCGGTACCCACCGAGACCGATGAAACCGGGGAGACGGTCCCGGTTACCGTCACCGGTGCCCAGCGGCTGTCCGCGGCGTTGGAGATCCTCCAGGCCCTGGAGGCAAACGACATTGTGGGACAGGCTGCCAGCGTGGATGTGACAAGGCTCAACGACATCATCCTGTGGTACGGTACCCAGTATCAGGTGAACCTGGGGGACAACACCAACCTGGCTTACAAAATTGCCTGTATGAACGATGTGATATTGCAGCTGAGCGATTATCAGACCGGCGTTTTGGATGTAAGCTTCACCACCTGGAAAGAACAGGTGGGCTACACACCCTTTGAATGAGGGAAACTCTGAACAAATCGTCTGCGTCTGAGCGGTGAATCTTTTGCCTCATCCGCGCAGAACGAAAATCGGGAAATACATCCAGTATTCCCTCGCTTTTCGTTCTTTCGGCTGAGCCAAAATCTTCTGCCGTCAGCTCTTTCCGATTTACTGTGAAAGCTCCGCATTCACAGTAAAATTTAATTAAAGTGCCAGCGCCTCGCCCCTTTGCGGGGCAACCGGCGCAGATGCACATAAATCCCCATGCGTCAACAGTTTCCATTGTTCGAGGCGCGATTTCTTCGCATGGGGATTTATTCAGAGCTTCCAAAGGAAATTTCTTTGGGAATATTTTGCCGAAAAAGAAGATTTTCTATTGACCAATTCCGGATTTCGGGATAGAATAGGATAGTACACAGGAAAGTGGATGCAGCGGCGGTTCTTCGGCGGCTGTGAAATGATACATAGGAGGAAGAATTTTATGTCCGAAACTGTACAGGATCGCGTTGTCAAGATCAAGGTCATCGGCGTTGGCGGCGCGGGAAATAATGTTATCAACCGCATGATCGACGCCGGTGTCGGCGGTGTGGATTTTGTCGCTGTGAACACCGATAAGCAGGACCTCAACAAGTCCGTTTGTAAGAATAAGATCCAGATCGGCGAGAAGCTCACCGGCGGTATGGGTGCCGGTTCCAAGCCCGAGGTGGGCAAAAAGTCCGCGGAGGAGAGCCGCGCAGCCATCGCCAAGGTTCTGGAGGGTACCGATATGGTCTTTATCACCGCCGGCATGGGCGGCGGCACCGGCACCGGTGCGGCGCCCATCGTTGCGGATCTGGCTCACGAGGCCGGCATCCTCACCGTCGGTGTTGTTACCAAGCCCTTTAAGTTTGAGGGCGCCAACCGGATGCGTCAGGCGGAGCAGGGCATCGCCGACCTGAAGGGAAAGGTGGACTCCCTGATCATCATTCCCAATGACCGCCTCAAGTATGTTACCGATCAGAAGATCACCTTTGCCAACGCGTTTGCCATTGCCGACGATGTGCTGAAGCAGGCCGTCACCTCCATCTCCGAGCTGGTGGGCTTCTCCAAGAATGTCATCATCAACCTGGACTTTGCCGACGTGTCCGCAGTAATGCGCAATGCCGGCCGTGCCCATATGGGCGTGGGCTCCGCCACCGGCCGGGAGAAAGCCGAGCAGGCTGCCACCGCCGCCGTTTCCAGCCCCCTGCTGGAGACCTCCATTAACGGCGCTACCGGCGTGCTGATCAATGTCACCGGTTCCTCCGAGATGACCCTGGACGATGTGGAGACCGCCGCCGGGATCGTGCAGGAGGCTGCTAACCCCGAAGCCAACATCATCTTCGGCGCTACCTGCTCAGAGGACTGCCAGGATGAAATGCGGGTCACCGTCATCGCTACCGGCTTTGAGCTCCAGCCCGAGGCCAAGAAGGCTGCCCAGAGTGGGGAGGCCGACGACATCGACAAGCCCGTGGGTGCCGCCGCGAAGCCTGCCAAGCCCTCCGACATCAGCGATATTGACGAGATCTTCAGCATCTTCAAGCATTGATCTTTCCGCATATTCGCATCCCGGCCCATCGGGTCGGGATGCTTTTTGTGTGAGGCCGGCAGTGCCGGCAGACAAGTTTTGATACTAGTTTTTCATAAAACGGTTTAATACCGTTTTATGGGACCGCTGT
>CAZVDH010000149.1:0-4310 GCA_964625595.1 uncultured Oscillospiraceae bacterium
GGGGGCAAGGCGTCTAACCACCCGCACACCATTTGGGGCAAGTGCGCTAAACGATATTTATCATAAAAACAAGGACAACGGAATCGTTACGAAAGGAGAAGATATGGCATATTCCTATAAAAAATACGCGGAGTCCGAGGAAGTCAAAAAGGCCCAGGAAGCCCTTGCCCGGCAGGAAAGCGCAAAACCCGCAGCCTACCAGTCCCAGTGGCAGAGCCGGCTGGAGAGCACCCTGGAGCAGATCCTGAACCGGAAGTCCTTCCAGTACGACATGAACGCGGACGCCCTGTACAACCAGTACCGGGACCAGTATATCCGGCAGGGCAAGCTTGCCATGGAAGACACCATGGGTGTTTCCGCCGCCCTCACCGGCGGCTACGGCAGCAGCTACGCCCAGCAGGTGGGCCAGCAGACCTACCAGGGGTATCTTTCCGGTCTCAACGACAAGCTTCCGGAGCTGTACCGCCTGGCACTGAGCAAATACCAGCAGGAGGGGGAGGATCTTCGCGGCCGCTACGACCTGCTGTCCAAACAGGAAAGCTCCGATTACGGCAGGTACCAGGACGCCTACACCGCGTGGCAGACCGAGCGGAACTACCTGGCAGACCGGTACGACGCCGAGCGGGAAACGGACTACGACCGCTACGCCGGAGACCGCACCCTGGATTTTGACATCTGGGCGGATGCGGCCAAGCGGGCGAGCGCCCAGGCGGACGCCCTCCTTGCCGTGGGAGTCCGGCCCAGCGACCAGCTCCTGCGGCAGGCGGATCTGGCATCGGAGTATGCAAACGGGATCATGGCGAGTCTCGCCGCCCGGGCCGCCGCCCAGGCCGCAGGCGTCACCGGCAGCACCACTGCGGCCAAGGCAGAAAAAAACGGCCAGACCCTGGCCCAGAAGTACGCCATGCTGAAAGCCGCCGGCGCGTCCCAGCTGGAGCTGGACAAGCTGCTGAACAATGCCATCGGCACTACCGTAGCCGGGCAGTACATTTCCACCAGAGTCGCGACCCAGATCCGGGACGGCCGCGGCTGACGGAACGAAAACACGGACGGGTGAGGGCCATCCCAAAGGCGGCTTCTCCGTTTTTCCATGAAAGGAGGTTTTTTAAATGGCAGCAGGCGTATCCGGGTCGGTAGCTTTCACAAGCTCCGGAAAGACCCTGCGGGTGTATTACGCCCAGACCTTTACCCCGGGGGTGGCTCAGTCCACAGTCACCATTTCCAAGGTGACGCTCCAGTCGGATGTGTCCTTGGGAACCACCCGGTTCTTTTTTGACGGCAAGATCATCGTAAACGGGGAGGTTGTCTTTTCCCGGTCCGTGGCAGGTTCCGACGGAGGCGTCACCCTGGACGGCAGCGAGAATATCATCAACCTGTGCACCAACGGCAGCGTGACCGTAAACCACTCCGCCGCCGCTTCCATATCCATCCAACTGGCAAAAAACACCTACAACTGGCCCTATTTCTATTGCTCCTATGCTGACGACTTCACCATTTCCGCCGGGTCCCGGACCGTAACCCTGGCGGCCATTCCCATGGCATCCAAGATTTCCGCCGGGGCGGTTTCCCTGGGAAGCGAAATGACCGTTTCCCTGGCCAAGGCAGCCGCCGGCATGACGGACACCGTCACCTGGCAGTGCGGCGCCCAGTCCGGCACCATTGCCGAAAACAGCGCCGAAACCGTCTTCACCTGGACGCCGCCGGTGTCCCTGGCAAGACAGGCCCCCGGCGGAACCTCCGTCAGCATCACCCTCACCGCCGCCACAAAAAACGGAGACACCGACGCGGGCTCCAGCTCCGTCACCGTTTCCTGCCCCATCCCCGACACTGTCAGGCCCACGGTATCCGTCACGGTCAGTGACGAAACGGGGTATCTGGCTGCTTTCGGAAGCTATGTCCGCAGCCAGTCGAGGGCCAGGGTGGCAACTGCGGCAGCCGGGGCATACGGCTCCACCATTACGGGGATTTCCGTCACCTGCGGAACCCTCACCGGCTCCGGAGAAAGTCTCCTGTTTGCCCTGCCCAATGCCGGTACGGTTACCGTCAGCGTAACCGTGACGGACAGCCGGGGAAGGACTGCCGCCGCGGAGGCCCAAATCTACGTCGCGGATTACAGCCCTCCGGCGCCCGGGGTCACGGCCCTGTACCGCTGCGACGCCTCCGGAAACGCCGCTGCCGACGGCGCCTGGGCAAAAGCGGAGCTTGTCTGTGCCGTTACATCCCTTTCCGGGCAGAATACCGCCGCCTGCGTCCTCAAGTACCGGGTCCGGGGCACGGAAAGCTGGACGGAAAAAACCGTCACGGCGCCGGGGAGTACGGTATTTCCTGCCGACACGGGCAGCGACTACCAGGTGAAGCTCACCGCGTCGGACAGCTTCACCACGGTATCCGGCGGTATTCTTTCGCTGCCTGCCGCCTTTGCCCTGCTGGACTTTGACCGGACAAACAAAGCGGTGGGCATCGGGCAGCGGGCAGGCACCGCCGGGACCCTTTCCCTGGGGCTGCCCATCAAAATGGGCGGGAACCGGATCACAGATCTGGGGACTCCTATAACAAATACGGATGCGGCTAGTGTGGATTGGGTCATTAAAAACGTATGGGCCGCAGTCTACCCGGTTGGGGCGATATATATTTCCGCAGACAGCACCTCCCCGGCCAGCCTGTTCGGCGGGACGTGGGCAATGATCACAAACAGATTTTTGCTGGCTGCCGGCGACCTATACGAGGGTGGTACCACAGGCGGCGAAGCGGCGCATACCCTGACCGTTTCCGAAACGCCGTCGCACAATCACACGATCAATGCGTGGTATGGTGGTATAGGTGACGGCGCGGCAGTTCAGCGTGGCTGGAGCGGATCGACAACAAACAAACCAGCAACAACGAGCAGCACAGGCGGTGGAAAGGCCCACAACAACATGCCTCCGTATTTTGCGGTTTACATGTGGCAGCGTGTTGCGTAAGGAGGGACAAATATGCGTATTTTGGATCTGAACGGAGTGGAACTGGATGCTCCTGACCTGTCCCTGGGCTATCTGACGGAGGAAGAAATATTGATTTCCCACCATGAAGCCGTGGAGGCAGTAGAAGAACAGTGGCACTATGAAACCACGGCAGTCTACCCCAACGGCGGAAAAGATATTGCCAAGGTCATTGATGTGCCCGGGGTGGAAGCGCAGGAAGCCTGGGACGAGTTTGAGACGGTCCAGCGGTATATCCCGTACACGGACGAAGAGCTGGAAGCGATGAACGCCCCCAGTCCCCAGGACGATATGGACGCCATGCTCATTGACCACGAGCTCCGGCTGACTATGCTGGAGCTGGGAATCTAAAAAAGGAGGAAAAATTATGCTGTACAGAACCCTGAAACGCATGATCGAGCGGGGAAACACCTATGGAATGGCGGAAAAGCTGGATATTTTCTTTGCCGCGGACAAGCTGACCGAGGCGGAATACCAGGAGCTTACCGCCATGCTGGAGAAATAAGCCATGGATACCAGACAAATCCAGGCGCTGCTTACTTATCTTGGCTATGACCCGGGTGAGGTGGACGGGCTGCCCGGGAAAAGCACCCGCCGGGCGGTGCTGGCGTTCCAGGAGTCGGAGGGCTTGGAAACCGACGGCAGCCCCGGCCCACTGACCCAGGCGGCCCTGCTGGACGCGGTAGCGGCGGGCCGGTTCCGGGGGGAGGATACTACGAAACCCGACGATACCACCGGAACCTGGTGGGACGAGATCCGGTATTTTAAACGGGACGAAAAGGGCATTGCCTGTCCCTGCGGGCGATGCGGCGGGTTCCCGGTGGAGCCGACGGAAAGGCTCATGCGGCTGGCAGATAAGGTGCGAGGCCTTGCGGGCGCGCCTTTGAACCCCTCCAGCACGGTTCGCTGCCAGGCCCACAACGACGAGCTGTCCGGCTCTGTCAAAAATTCCCGGCATTTAAGCGGCAAGGCAATGGACTTCCGCATCCGGGGCTGGGGAGCCAACAGAACCCTGGCCCTGGTGCGGCAGCAGCCGGAGGTGCGCTATGCCTACGCAATCGACGGAAGCTTCGTTCACATGGACGTGGAGTAACAAAGGCGGAATATGACTGCCGGCTTAACGCAGCAAAGCGACAAATTGGAATTTGCCCGCAGGGCGGGCGGCCAAGTCGTGACGGGCGTGGTCTGAAATCGTTTCTAACCTGACCCGCTCGGTATCGTTCTGTGGCGCGACAAATTGGAATTTGTAGGGATGTTTGATGAATGGTTTGCGTTGCCGATGTGGTACACGGCAAGGGCTCCCCTGTGTAAGGGGAGCTGTCAGCGAAGCTG
>CAZVDH010000150.1:0-4259 GCA_964625595.1 uncultured Oscillospiraceae bacterium
GTACCGCATCGGACCGCAAAACCACTGTCCAAACAGCTATGCAAATTCCAATTTATCCGCTTGCGGTGCTGAACCGCTATGGGTCTTATCCGATATCCTTACGCCGGTACCAGGTAAACGCCGCGGCGATTCCCAGGAGAGTAAAGACGGCTCCTGAAACAAGGTACTTCCCGCAGAGGGCGCCGTCCGTCAGGATCTGGGCGCCGTCGGTATAGCCATAGGGGGTTAAGTATTTCAAAAACGCGGTTTCATCCATCAGGTTTGCCACGATGTTCAGGAAATAGAACATTGCCGCAAGGCCCAGACCCAGTCCGGCGCCCCCGGTGCGCAGAAAGGCGGAGATTCCAAAGAGGATAGCGGCGGTTTCCACCTGCATGAGAAAGTACGCGGTGAACATCAGAAACAGGGACTTTACCGGCGGTTCCTCCCCGATGATGACAACGCAGGCGGCGGTAATGGCGATACTTACAAGGTTCAAAATGGCGACCTGGGCCAGCACGGCCAGCAGCTTCTGGGTGACGACGCTTCCGCGGGAGATGGGGTGGGACAGCAGGAACTCGGCAGTGTGACCGTTTTCCTCCTTGGCAAGGGCCTGAATGCCAATCAGGGCCGCGTAAAAGCCGCCGCCCAGACCCAGCACATTGCCGCACTCCACGGAAAAGAAGCCGGGGAAGGAGCCAAAGTTGATTCTGTCCATGCCGAATGCCCGGGAGAAGCTCCCCATCTGGGAAAACATGGCGCTCACCTCGTCCATCTGCGCTGCCATGCTGGGATAAATGAGGATGCACAGCCCCAGCATAAAGCCGATGGAAAGGGCCCAGACGGCAAGCGGGAGCCTGCCCTGGCGCAGTTCGTGACGGAAAACGGTCATACTTCTCCCTCCTTATTATAGTAATGCAGGAATACTTCCTCCAGATCCGGTTCGGAAATGGAAACATCCGTAACAGGCAGGGCGGCGAGGGTGGAAAGAAGCTGCCCAGGCTCTCCACTGTAAAGGAAGCTGACGGTGTTTCCCTCCGCTTTTCCGCTGCGCACACCGGGAAGCGCCGGCACTCGGTCCACGCCCTGCAGGCTGACCCGCTTGACCCCGGTGTGGCCCAGTTCCTCCACGCTGCCCGTGGTCAGAAGCTTTCCCTCCCGGATAATGGCGGCGTGGGCACAGTAGCGCTGCACCTCCGACAGCACATGGCTGGATAGGAAAACCGTAGCGCCCTCCTTGTTCCGCTCCTGAAGCAGGCGGTAGAATTCCCGTTGGATGAGCGGATCCAGACCGCTGGTGGGTTCGTCCAGAATGTAGAGCCTGGGCTTGTGCTGCAGGGCACAGACGATTCCGGCTTTCTTTCGATTACCCAGGGAGAGCTGATCGATTTTCCGGTCAGGGTCTAAGTCCAGGACCCGGCACAGACGCTCCGCTTCCTCCCGGCAGTCCATCTTCCGAAGATCGGCGGACAGCTTCAGCAGCTCCCGCACCCGCATTCCGTTATAAAACGCGGTCTCCGAGGGAAGATACCCGATCTGCCGGAGAATTCCGGTGGTATCCTCCCGGACCTCCTTTCCAAAGATCCGGACGGTCCCGCTTGTGGGGGCGATCAGTCCCAGGCACAGGCGGATGGTGGTGCTTTTTCCCGCGCCGTTGGGGCCGATAAAGCCGAAGAAGTCCCCCTCCGGCACTGCGAGGGTCACATCGTCAATTCCCCGGTGCTTCCCGTACAGCTTCGTCAGGTTCTCCGTCTGAATGGCATACATGGCGTTCATCCTTTCTTGCATAAATATTTTTCCAAAACGTTAACAGTCTGCGGAAGTCCGCCTCCATTTTGGCGGCGTCCGGCTCCCCCTGCTGTAAGCTTTCCCACAGATACCCCTCCGAAGCCCAGTACATCTCCCGGTACATCATGGCAAGGTCCAGTCCGGGCACAAAGTCATCGGGGTTCAGCTTTGAAAGGGCGTTCAGCGCTTTCCGGTCAAAGGCAGCCCGGTAGCTTTCCTGGATCTTATCCCGGACGGCAGGGTCCTTTTCGTAAAAGGCCTTGATGGCGAAAGAAGCCATGTGGGGGTAGCGGGCCATGATCTGAAACTTTGCCTGCATGCCCCGCTCCATCATTTCAAACAGGTCCGTGGGTTCGTAGCATTTGTAAGCGGTGAGGTATTCTATGGTGATTTTGGCGCCCCAGTCCCACAGAAACAGGTACAGCTCCTGCTTGTTGCGGAAGTAGTGAAACAGCAGGGCTTTGCTGATCCCGGCCTCCGCCGCGATTTCGCTCATGGGGCTTTTCTTGTAGCTGTTCTGGGAGAACACCCGGAAACCGGCATTGAGGATCCGCTGCTGCTTTTCCGGGGGAAGAGAAAAGAATTTTTCGTTCATGGCACACCTCGTTGACTGGAACGGTCAAAATCTATTATAATCCGTTGACCGTTTTTGGGAAGACCCTTTTTATACTTTTTTCTGAGAATAAATGCAGAAGTCAAAATCCGCAGACCGAATAGTGCCCGTATATTGAAAACAGATGTATGGGCATTATGGACACATTTCCCCAAAACCTTAATTTATCCGCTGTATGCTCTGTATGAACATCCAAAATTTTGCAAGATTTATTTTGCACACTTGCAAAAACAGAAAGGCTGTGGTATAGTGAACCCATATTTTTCGGGAAGAGGGGAATTATTATGGAGGGGTTCTTGAAAATCGTCGAAAAGGTCAACGGCGCGGTAAACGGCTTCGTCTGGGGCCTGCCCATGCTGATATTGCTCGTGGGCACCGGTATTGTGATGACCTTGCTCACCAAGGGCTTCCAGGTGAGCCATTTTGCCCACTGGATGAAGAGCACTGTGGGCGGCATTTTCACGGATAAACATGTCACGGCTCATACCAAAAAGGAGGACCGGTCCATCAGCCAGTTCCAGAGCCTTTGCACGGCTCTCGCGGCAACCATCGGTACCGGTAACATTGCCGGCGTGGCGGCGGCCATCGCCTCCGGCGGCCCCGGCGCGATCTTCTGGATGTGGATCGTTGCCGTCTTCGGCATGATGACTAACTACTCGGAAAATGTCCTGGGTATCTATTTCCGCCGGAAAAACGCAAACGGGGAATGGAGCGGCGGCGCCATGTACTACCTCCGGGACGGCCTGGGGGGCTACCGGTTCTGCAAGACCCTGGGCGCTGTCCTTGCGGTGCTGTTCAGCGTGTTCTGCGTTCTGGCAAGCTTCGGCATCGGCAATATGAGCCAGATCAATTCCATTGCCGTGAACATGAATAATGTGTTCCATATCCCCAACTGGGTGACCGGTGTGCTGCTGATGATCCTGGCGGCCCTGGTCATTGTGGGCGGCTTGAAGCGGATCGCTTCCGTCACGGAGAAGCTGGTTCCCTTTATGGCTATTGCCTACATTATCGGCGCCTTTATCGTGGTATTTTCCAACGCGGATTCCATCGGCCCTGCTTTCGCTTCCATCTTCAAGGGTGCCTTTGCCATGAAGGCTGTGGGCGGCGGCATTGTGGGCAGCGGCGTCAAGCTGGCGGTGACCTGGGGCATGAAGCGGGGTGTGTTCTCCAACGAGGCGGGCCTGGGCTCCAGCGTTATGGTCCATTCCAGCTCCAATGTCCGGGAGCCTGTGATGCAGGGCATGTGGGGCATCTTTGAGGTGTTCGCGGATACCCTGGTGGTCTGCACGCTGACGGCCCTGGCGGTGCTGACCAGCGGCCTTGTGGACCTGAACACCGGCGCCATGCTCACCACAACCGAAAAGACTGCCATGGTGGCGGAGGCCTTTGGTAAGACCTTCGGCGGCTTTGGCCAGGCGTTTATTGCTGTGGCGATTCTGCTCTTTGCGTTCTCCACGGTTCTGGGCTGGAGCCACTACGGCGCCAAGGCTTTTGAGTTCCTGTTCGGAACCAAGGCGACTATGGGATACAAGGTGATCTTCGTTGTTTTTGTGGTGGTGGGCGCTACCATGCAGCTGGATCTTGCCTGGGACCTGAGCGATACTTTCAACGGCCTCATGGCGATCCCCAACCTGATTGGCGTTCTGAGCCTCAGCGGCCTTGTGCTGAAAATCACGAGAAATTATGTGGCCCGGAAGCTCAAAAAGGAAGACGTTGCGCCCATGTATTCCGTCTTCCCGGAGTACCAGAAAGAAGCCGAGGACGCGGAAAAGGCAAAAGCCTGACAGAAGCGGATCAAGCACATATTGCTTTCCAAAGGAAACAACAAATTGGAATTTGCCGGCTTCGCCGAATTGACAATTGACAATTGACAGTTGAC
>CAZVDH010000151.1:0-4206 GCA_964625595.1 uncultured Oscillospiraceae bacterium
AAGTGCATTTTTCTGTTTGCTGCATAAAGCCGATAGCCTAAATTCCAATTTATCGTTTCACGGACTTAACCTGATAAGCATACTTTTCATACTATTTCTCGATAAAATGGTTAATACCATTTTATCCTGCGCTTTTTGCGCAGGCCGCCGGTGGCGGCGAGAAATGTATGGACTACGTTTTTTTGCGGCGATGCCGCTGACCGCTTGACAGCGGTTCCATAAAACGGTATTAAACCGTTTTATGAAAAACGAGTATCAGACAGAATTTCCGGCTTCGTCGGCGGCATACATGCCCCGGGTGCCGAGAAGCGCCAGTGCCGCGCCAAGAAGCCCCCCCAGGAGCTTGGAGGCCAGCATGGGAAGAATCATTTTTTCCTCTACGCCTGCGGTGAAGCCCAGGTGGGCCGCAAGGCCCGAGGCGCCGCAGACCAGAAACGCCGCGTTGACGACCCGGCCCCGCCGGTCCATGTCCCGGACCAGCACAATGGCGGGAACAACGCTCACCATGCCGACAAGCAGTCCCGTCACACTGGCGCTGTTCATACCCGTGTGCCGGGCAACCCAGCCCAGGGGCTTTTCCAGGCAGCGGCGCAGAAGCTCCGCCACGGGCAGACTTCCCAGCATGACGATGCCGATGGAGGCGGCTACCGCCATTCCGTCCTCGATGGGAGTGAGACCGGGCAGAAGCTCCAGACCGGTCATATACTGTACCGCTCCCAGCACAAGACCCAGGGTAGTGAGGATCTGGATGATCCTGGCAAAGACACCGAAGCCCCGTATGGCGGCATCGGTAAACTTCCGGATACACAGAAGCAGCAGTCCGGACAGCACCAGCACCGGCAGGCTGTTTAGACAGGTTTCCGCGAGACTCAGGCCCGTCATCAGTCCGCCCAAAAGGAGGGCAGGGGGCATGGCGATGAGGCCATAGAGGACCCCTTTGGCAAAGTCCGGGCGATGGTCCTTTTCCAGCATGCCCATTCCCACGGGGATGGTAAAGGATACGGTGCAGCCCAGGGTGGAAGCAACCAGAATTCCGGCGTAGCGGCCTACCCGGGCATCCAAAGAAAGATCCCGGGCAAGCTGGTAGCCGCCCATATCGATGGCAAGGATGCCGCCGAAAATACCGGGGTCCATTCCCAGGGCGCGGCAGGCCGGGGCGACACACCGTTCCAGCACCCCGGACAGCAAGGGTGCCAGACACAGGATCCCCACCATGGACAGCGCCGTGGGGCCCATCAGTATAAAGCCCTGCTCAAACCGCTCTCCCAGCTTCAGGCGGTTGCCGAAGATGCGGTCCATGCCGCCCGCCACGGCCCCAGCCGCCATGATCCACATAATCACCCGTTCCATGGCCTTACCTTTTTGCCATGACGGCTTCAATATCTTCGATGGTTCTGGGAATGGCGGCGGACAGGTTTTCGCAGCCGGTTTCGGTAATGAGGCAGTTGTCCTCCAGCCGGAAGCCGATACCCCAATCCTCATGGTAAATGCCCACATCGATGCAGAACACCATGCCCGGGGCAACCTTTTCCGGACGCTCCACCACATCGTGGACATCAAAGCCGATGTGGTGGGCACCGCCGTGCCACATAAGCCTGCCTATATCGGCGGTATCTTTCAGAACGCCCGCGTCTTTGAGAAGTCCGGCATTATAGCGGCGGATCTCGGCGTCCACTTCTTCCATGGCAAAGCCCGGCTTCAGAATGGAGAACATGTGATTGGAGGTAGCCAGCGCGCACTGGTACAGCAGCTTCTGGCGGTCAGAAAAACGGCCGTTGCAGGGCCAGCCTCGGGACACGTCCGTGATCAGGTTGTCCCATTGGGCCCCCACATCGTTGAGAACCATGTCGCCGTCCTGTGCCTGACCGGTATAAGAATAATAGTGGATGCAGAAATTGTTCCGCCCGGCGGAAATGATGGAGGGGAAGCCCGGTCCCTTGGGGCCAAACTGACCCAGTACCCGGTCAAACTCCGCTTTGTATTGATATTCGTACATGCCGGGACGGGAGGCTTTCATCATGGCAAGGATGCCCGCACCGGTGATGCGCTCTGCCCGGCGCAGGGCCGCGATCTCGCAGGGCTGCTTGACGGTGCGCAGGGCGCGCAGAATGGTGTTGGCATTGTCGATTGCCAGATAGGGCCACTCCCGGGCAGCAAGGGCGCGCAGGCGGTGGGCGGGGCGGTCAATATCCTCCGGGCTTGCCCGGTACAGGTCCAGGGCAAGGAAGCCGAATTTCCCGCTTACGGCCAAAGCGTGAAGCTCCCGGGAAAAAGCATCGGTACCGCGCACATCCGTCACGCCGGAGACGGCTTCGGCCTCCGCAGGTTTCAAACGGCGGCCTGTCCAGCGCTCGGCCATGGGGTCCCCGGGCAGAAGATACAGCCGCTCCGTTACCCGGCTGCCGTCCTTCATGATAAGCAGGACGCTCTGCTTCTGCTCGATTCCCGTCAGGTACACAAAATTCCGGTCCGCGAAAAAGGGATAGTATTCATCGTTGGTCTTCCGAATCTCATCTCCGGAAAAAAACACAGCCAGCGTACCCGGCTTCAGCCGGGCTGCCAGCTTTTCCCGGTTTCCCATGTAAAAAGTTTTGTCCATTTTCTTCACCTTTCCTATATAGATTAACGGTCATACGGAATGCGTCAGCAGCGACAGTAAGAGGTTTCCCAGGCCGCACAGGGCCATGGTAAGGATGGGGTTCCACTTTTTAAAGCGAATCAGGAAGAATGCCCCGGCAAAGAGGGTAAGTCCCATCCAGTTGACGTTTGAAACAGCGGCAGGCAGACCTCCAAACAGTACCTGCACCAGAATGGATACCCCCGCTCCGGCGATGAGGGCAACCACCGCAGGCCGCAGGCAGGCAAGGACGCTTTGCAGGGTGGTCAGCCCCTTATATTTATAGTACAGCCAGGCGAGGATGGATACGATGACGCAGGAGGGGAGAATGCAGCCGCAGGTGGCGGCAACGGCACCCGGGATCCCCGCTACCCGGACACCCACGAAAGTGGCGGAGTTTACCGCGATCGGCCCGGGCGTCATTTCCGCAATGGTGATAAGGTCCGTAAATTCGGACATACTGAGCCAGCCGTAGGTTTGCACCGCCTGGCTCTGAATCAGGGGGATGGCGGCGTAGCCGCCGCCAATGCTGAAACAGCCGATCTGCAGGAAGCTGAGGAACAGTTCCAGATAGATCATTCCGAAGCCCCCTTTTTGCCGGCAAGCAGCACCTTGCCGATGCCGATGGCAATGGCTGCCAGGATAATGAAGATCACATTCACATGCAGGAAGTAGGAGGCGATAAAGGCTGCTGCCATCATGAAGATGGAGAGGGCATCCCGGCTTTTTGCCACCTTGCCTCCCAGATCCGCTACCACATCAAAGATCACGGCGGCAACGCCGGACTGCATTCCCTTGAGCACCAGGGCCACATAGGGGTTGGCGCAGAACGCCGCGTAGAAGAAGGAGATCACAATAAGGATCACCATTGGAGGCAGAATGGTGCCCAGAACGGAAATGACCATACCGGGGAAGCCCCCAACACGCCAGCCGACGAGTATCGCGGCATTCACCGCGATGGCTCCCGGGGAGGACTGGGCCAGGGCTGCCAGATCCAGCATCTCCGGTTCATCGATCCAGTGCAGCGCATCCACAAATTTGCGCTTCATGAAGGTGATGATGACAAAACCCCCGCCAAAGGTAAAAGCACTGATGTACAGGGTGGAAAGGAAAAGCTGCAAAAGCAGGGGAACGGGTTTCTTTTCCAAAGGGGGTCATCTCCTTTTCTGTGTTTCCCAGGTGCCCATGGGGTAGCGGATCCCTTTCCGGGCGGCACAGGCGCAAATCCGATTCCGGTCCATTATATCCCAGCTCCCTTTTAAATGCAATCCCTGCTGCGATGCGTGCGGATTTTTTAACATTATATGGCAAAATGAACAAATCAATAGGGAAATATCTATTAAAAATTCACTATTTTTCATTGACAAAAGGGGGATAGCGTACTATTATTAGAGAAAAGAAGCAGCTTTCGCCGCGGTATACGCACAATTTATCCCGCTGCGGCATAAGTCCTGCATGCTTGTTGTTCCGTGCTTCAAACAACTGCCGCTTTCGTCCTGGAAAGGACAGTATCGGAAATCAAGCTTTTTGAAACCTTAGGAACCTCTGAATAAATCGGCTGCGGCTGAGCGGCGGGTCTTTTGCCCCAT
>CAZVDH010000152.1:0-4183 GCA_964625595.1 uncultured Oscillospiraceae bacterium
CATTATAACAAAGGCAGGAGCAGAATACAATCTTGACTTTTCCTTTTTTTCCTGGTATAATACCAACAATTTCATAGGACAGTTCGTGACCATCCTGTCGGTAAACAAAACTAGGGAATTTTGATGGGCGCTTTGCGCCCGTTTTTTTGTTATGGGCGCGGACTGCGCCCATTTTATTTTTAAGGAGACCTGAACATGAAAAAGAATTACACCCGGTTTATCGTTTACGCCGCCGTTATCGCTGCTCTGTACGCCGTGCTGACCCATTTGCAGAATATTCTGCTTCCCGGTTCCGCTTCCATGGCCATCCAGATGCGAATCTCCGAAGCGCTGTGTGTGCTGGCGTTCTTCACTCCAGCCGCAATCCCGGGCCTGAGTATTGGCTGCCTGGTGTTCAATCTCACCTTTGCGGGAACCCTGCCCCTGGACTTCCTGGTAGGGACGCTGGCGACCTATCTTGCTGCCCAGGGGATGTGGCTTACCCGGAACCGGACGGTAAAGGGTTACCCTCTGCTGGGCATGCTTCTGCCCGCCCTGACCAATGCCATTCTGGTGGGCTGGGAGCTGTCGGTGTACATCGGCGGCGGGTTCTGGCTGAACGCGGTGTATGTGGCCATAGGGGAGGCTGTGGTGCTGCTGGTGCTGGGCACTGCCCTGTACTATGGGCTGAAGCGCCGCGCTCTGGCAGAAAAGCTCTTTTCCTGAAAAAACAATGGGCGGAAACCGAACTAAGGTTCCCGCCCGTTGTTTTTTACAGATCTTCTGTGAGATCGTCCTGTGTTGGGGGTGTCAAATCCGCCCCGTCCCGGAGGGGCCATTGGGTATGGTTCTGCCGGGCGATTCGGGCCAGGTCTTCATACTCGGGCTTCCGCCGCTCCACACCGTAGCCGGAAGCAATTTTCCGGCGGAGGGGACCGCAGGGGGTCTCAGTGGTTTCCGTCCGGCGTTCCAGGGTATATCTGCGGCAGCTTTCCTCCCGGATTCCCAGGGTGGTGGTGCAGCGGAAGAGATTCCGCACCATAGCTTCCCGGTTCTTAGGGTTACATAACACCGTCAGGAGCACACCCGGGCGGTTTTTCTTCATGCCGATGGGGGTGGTGAACACATCCAGCGCACCGGATTCCAGAAGCTGCTCTGTAGCAAAGCCGATTTCCTCACCGGTCATGTCGTCTAAATTGCAGCGCAGCTCCACCACCGTGTCCTCTTCTTCCGCTCCATGGCCAAGCAAGATGCGGAGGCAGTTGGCCGCGGCAAAGTCCTTTTTCCCCATACCGTAGCCTACGGCATCCACCGTCATCACCGGCATGGGACCGAAGCTTGACACAAACTGCCGCAGCAGCGCCGCGCCGGTGGGGGTGCAGAGCTCTCCGGTAATGCTGCCGCCGTAAATGGGGATACCCTTAAGAAGCTCCGCGGTTGCCGGCGCAGGTACGGGGAGGATCCCGTGGGCACAGCTGACCCGCCCGCTGCCTACATGAACGGGGCTGGCCTCCACCCGGTCTGGGGACAGCTTTTCCATCAGGTAACAGACGGCAGCCACATCCGCCAGGGCATCCAGGGACCCGACCTCGTGGAAGTGGATCTGCTCCACAGTAACCCCGTGGACCTTGCTTTCCGCCGCGGCAATATTGCGGTAGACCTGCCGCGCCTGCTCCGCCGCCCATTGGGACAGATTGAGGTGGGAGATCATATGGTCGATGGAGGCAGGGGTGCTGTGGGTGTGATCGTGGCCGTGATCGTGGAGGTGTTCGTCCTCTTCCTGCTGCCCAACCAGCACCCGCATCCGGGAGCCGGTAATGCCGCATTTCTGCGTGGTTTCCAATTTATATTGGACCCCGGGAATGCCGATCCCGTTCAGCTCCTTTACAATCGTTTCCCGGTCAGGAAACAGTTCCGCCAGTGCGGCGGTGAGCATATCGCCCGCAGTGCCCATGCCGCAGTCCAGATACAGCAGTTTCATTTCTTTGCCTCCATGTGATTGATTCGGCTTGCCATGAACCCCGCACCGAAGCCGTTGTCAATGTTTACTACGGCGGTGCCGCTGGCGCAGGAATTCAGCATGGACAGCAGGGCCGCGAGGCCCCCAAAAGCCGCACCGTAGCCCACGCTGGTGGGTACGGCGATCACCGGGCAATCCACAAGCCCTCCAATGACGGTGGCCAGGGCGCCCTCCATACCGGCAACCGCAATGACCACGCTGGCATTCATCAGCTCCTGCCGGTGGCTGAGAAGCCGGTGCAGTCCGGCAACGCCCACATCATAGAGCCGGACGACCTGGTTTCCCAGAAACTGGGCGGTGAGGGCCGCTTCCTCCGCCACGGGCATATCGCTGGTGCCGCCGGTGGCCACCACGATGGTTCCCAGGCCGCTGGGAGCGGCCATGGTCCCGGCAATGGCAAGATGGGCATCATTGTAGTAGGTGATGGGGGTAAGGGCATTCACCAGGGCTGCTTTTTCCCCATCCAGGCGGGTGATCAGTACATTTTTCTGTCCGTTATCTTCCAGGGACCGGAGAATTCCGGCAATCTGCTGGGCCGTCTTTCCGGCGCCGTATATGACCTCTGCCGCGCCCTGCCGGACCTGCCGGTGAAGATCCACCTTGGCATAGCCGATGTCTTCGTAGGGCTGATCCTTTAGCCGGAGCATTGCGTCGTCTACGGACACCGTTCCCGCCTGTACCTGTTCCAGCAGTGTTTTGATTTCACTGTTCATTTCCGTTCCTCCAGATCCAGCAGTACCGAGGCGTACCGCTTTTTCAGCTGCCCGGTGATTTCCTCCCGGTGCCTTAGAAGCAGTGGGAAATCCTGTGCTTTCAGCTGCAGCTTGGCGTCATTCCCCAAAGTCCGCACCCGAAAGTCGGTAAAGCCAAGGCTAAACAGGTAATCCTCCGCCCACTCCGTCCGGGAAAGCATTTCTTCCGTAATGGCGGTGCCTGTGGGGATTCGGGTGGCAAGACAGGCGTAGGCGGGCTTGTCCCAGGTGAAAAGCCCTGCCTGCCGGGACAGCTCCCGGATAGCGTCCTTTGTAAGGCCGCACTCCCGCAGGGGAGAGCGGACGTTAAGCTGCCGCAGTGCCCGCATACCGGGGCGGTCATCTTCCTGGTCCGAGGCGTTGGTGCCGTCCAGCAGCACAGAAAAACCATCCTCCCGGGCTTTTTCCGCGATGGCGGAGAAGATCGCCTTTTTGCAGTGGTAGCACCGGTCCGGGGGATTGGCGGTGACTTCCTCCAATTCCAGCACGTTCCGGGTGATGACCTCCATTTGGGCGTTCAGCTCCCGGGCCAGGCGCAGGGCGTCCCGGTATTCAAACTCCGGCTGAAAGGGGGTGCGGACATAGTAGGCTTTCACAAGCTTCCCCCACCGCATACCGGCATACAGCAGGAAAGATGAGTCCACGCCGCCGGAAAAGGCTAGCGCGGCCCGGGGATTGTCAGTAAAAAAATCCGAAAGCTCCATTTCAGTCCTCCTTCGTTCACTTTTTCCAGTATAGCACAGTTCTTTAGAAAACGCAAACCCGGAATATAAAAGCGCCGCGGCTTCCTTGCCGCGGCGCTTTGCTTGGGCGTGTTATCAGCGGAAGTACTGGACCGCCGATTCAAACATGCGAATATCGTAGTTGCCGGGAACGTTCCGGTAGAGGCCGGAGCCAACCCGTTCGCTGTGGCCCATCTTACCGAAGACGCGGCCGTCGGGGGAGGTGATGCCCTCAATGGCGTAGACGGAACCGTTGGGGTTAAAGTGCACATCGGCGGTGGCCTTGTCCTCCAGGTCCACATACTGGGTGGCGATCTGACCGTTTGCGGCAAGCTGGCGCACCAGCTCCTCGCTGGCAAGGAACCGGCCCTCGCCGTGGGAGATGGGCACGCTGTACACGTCGCCCACATTGGTCAGCCGCAGCCAGGGGGACATATTGGAAGCAACCCGGGTCCGGACGATCCGGCTCTGGTGCCGGGCAATGGTGTTGAAAGTCAGGGTGGGGCAGCTGTCGTCCATATCCCGGATCTCGCCGTAGGGAACAAGACCCAGCTTAATAAGGGCCTGGAAGCCGTTGCAGATGCCGCACATCAGGCCGTCCCGGTTCCTCAGCAGGTCATTGACCCCCTCCCGGAGGGCGGCAGAGCGGAAGAAAGCGGTGATGAACTTGCCGGAGCCGTCGGGCTCGTCGCCGCCGGAGAAGCCGCCGG
>CAZVDH010000153.1:0-4158 GCA_964625595.1 uncultured Oscillospiraceae bacterium
CGTACCGCATCGGCCCGCAAACCATTCATCAAACAGCCCTACAAATTCCAATTTACCGCACTGCCGAATGAAACCGGCATGTATTTACTATAATAAGAAAAAAACAACTGTCTGTAAAGGGGGAATTTTCCGTGGCGGATAATGTGCTGATCGTGGATGACGATGAGGCGGTGCGGAATATGCTCTACAAGGTCATCCGCAGTGCCGGGATGGAGGCGCTCACCGTATCCAGCGGGGAAGAGGCGCTGGAAGCCGTAGGGAAGCGGCCCTTTGACCTGATGCTGCTGGATGTGAACCTGCGGGGCATGGATGGCTTCCGGGTGATCGAGGCCCTCCGGGGCCGGGGGATCCGGCTTCCCGTCATCATTGTCAGCGGGCGGAAAGAGGATTATGACACCCTTTACGGCCTGGACATCGGGGCGGATGACTATGTGACAAAGCCCTTTAACCCTGTGGTCCTGGCGGCCAAGGCAAAGGCCCTGATCCGCAGGAGTCGGGGAGCTCTTCCCGGCTCGGAGCCGGTGATTACCGCGGGGCCGTTCCGGTATGATACCAGCACCCTGCGGTTTTATAAAAACGGACGGGAGATCATTCTTTCCTCCAAGGAAAACGCCATGATGAAGCTGTTTCTGGACAATGTGAACCGGATTTTCCCCAAGGACATGCTCTATGAGCTGATCTGGGGGCAGACCATCATCGACGAGAACGCCGTTATGGTCTATATTAACCGCCTGCGGCAGAAGATCGAGGAGGACCCGGCCCATCCAAAGTATATCCAGACCGTCCGGGGCCTGGGCTACCGGTTTGTGGTATAAACACCGGTCAGAATGGAGCGTGGACAGCTGCCGGAAAAGCAGCTGTCCACGCTCCATTACAAATTCAGAGACTGGAGGTATCATGCCGGGGCAGGGCCCAATCCCGCTGTGCCCGGGTGTGGGCATTGATGTTTTCAAAGAAGTCGTTCTTTTGTACATCCGGCCCCAGGGTGGAGCGGTACAGCCCGTAATAGCAGGGGCTGTACTTCTTGATATCCTTTGCGCGCTTTCCCTGGGAATAGTACCACCGGAAATCATCCAGCTGGGTCTTGTGGCAGGCAAAGCCCAGGTCCCGGCTCACCTCAAAAGCGGTCATTCCGTCAAAACGGCTTAATGGCACATCCAAGTCCAGTACGATCTCATTTTCCGGATACAGGTGCAGATAGGTTTTGGGAACATCCCATACGCCGTATTGCGCGGCGAGCTCCGGATATTCCAGGGGATCCCGGCTTATCTGACAGGCTTTCATCAAAAGATCGGCAAGGAGCCTGTGCTGACCGTGGCCGTACTCACCGTTTACATCGTGGGTCACGGCAACCATGGGCTGAAACCGCCGCAGCTGCTCCACTACAAAGCCCAGCAGCGCTTCGGCGGATACGCCGTTGCGTTCCATATGGTTGTAGGCCCCTTTCAGGGATTCGGTCCGACAGTCTTTGAAAGTGCCGAATACCGGATAGGTGGTAACGCCGCAGGCATACAGGCCGTTCAGCATTTCATGGCAGCGCTCGGGCATGTTGTTCCGGTGGTTTGTCAGGTAGACAACCTGCACCCGGTATCCCAGCTCCCCGGCGTAATGGGGGAGAATTCCGGCAAAGAACAGCTGCTCGTCGTCCCCGTGGGCGGAAAACAGCAGAAGATCCGTTTTTCCCTCTGCCGGAGGCTCCCACCGCTGGACAAAATCCGGCGCCTGTCCGGAGCCGAACAGGTACAGCTCGTTGAGGAAGAGGGGACCGTTGTCAAAGGAAAGGGTGATGGAGGCGGGGGCGCTGCCGAAAAGGGCCGCCAGATCCACAAAATCATGGAGGAAGTCATTCCCGCCCAATTCCGCGGTCCTGCCGGTGTCGTTGTCGGTTACGGTATAGGTGCCGTACTCGTAGTGGAAAATCAGGTAGACGGAACCGATCCCTCCGGGATAGCTCACGGTCAGCCAGGCGTGATCGGGGTATTTTGTGGGGACGGTGAGAACGTGGTCAAAGAGCCTGGAACGCTGGTCAAAGCCGTGCTGACCGTCAATGCTGGCCTCTTTTGTGATATCAAGGGCTGTGCCGGTTTCTTCGGCACCGGCAAAGGGCGCAAGGAAGCCCAGGGTACAAAGGCAGAGCAGAAGACACAGCATCCGCCGGATTCCTGCCGCCATTGTGATCACCTCCGCTTTTTTAGCCGGTCATGTAAGGAACGCCCAGAAGATCCCGCATGTCATAGTAGTTCTGCCCCTCCCGCCAGGTGCCGCCCGTAGAGGAGATACGCTGGAACATCATCTCGGTATCCGGCAGATACTGATGGAATTCTTCCTCGGTAAGGGGGCATCCTGCCCACCAAAGACGCTTGAGCCAGGTCATTTGCTTGATCGGCTCCGGATCCCCGTAGTCATAGGACAGATTCAGGTCCTCCAGCGCGGTGCAGGTCACCAGGGGGGAATAGTCCGTTATATCGGTAAGGAAAATTTCCAGAAAAATGAGATGCTCCAGGCCGGTCAGGGGGGACAGATCGGTCACGAGGGTGTCCACCAGGATCAGATACTTGAGGTTCGGCATATTGCGGACCCATTCGCAGTGGGTAATGGGCTTGTGGCCCACATCGATGCATATGAGATCCTCGCAGTATTTCAGGTTAACGGCCCAGGGATCGTTCAGACCCCAACCGTCTTTACCGGGCATAAAGCTGGTTTCGTCCGTGCGCAGGGTCATATACCCGACCTCCACGGACCACACGACTTTATACTGCCCCCGCATTTCCTCCCGGAAAGCGGCCATGGTCTCGTTGTCCAGCCCGCAGTCACAGAGCGTAACCTTTTCCGCATTGGGGAAATAAGCCATGGCGGCTTTCACCGGTTCCGGAGAATCCAGGCTCTGACCGGAAAAATCGATTTCCTTGTCATCGCTGGTTGCTGTTATCCCGAGAATGTCCATTTGCCAGAAAAAGTCGATATCCGGATAGGCTTCCAGGAGGGCATACAGGTCTTCGGCGCTGCCGGTGGGGTCATACAGGCTGACTTTTTCCGGCTGCTGGAAGTATTGCAGCTGCCGGGAAACCTCGGAAAAGCTGACGCCGGTCAGTTCCAGTTCGGTATCGTCCGCCGGGCAGGCGTTCCCGGCAATGGGAACGTAATAAAAAACATGGCAGTCGGGACGGGCCTCCCACAGCTTTTTGAGCCGGGGCAGGTCGGTGCAGTCTTCCCCGTGGATGCTTTCCAGATCGGTAAGATATTGCACAAGTCCGATCTGCTCGTCGGTAATGTTCCGAATGGTCACCGTGCGGGCATCCTGGGGGTAGCCGCAGCCGTCCAACATGACGGTATAGAGAACCTCCAAATCAGGCCGCCGCTGCTTCAGTGCGGCAAGCTGAGGGTAATCCCGGCAGTTTTCCGCGGATACGGTCCTCAGCTTGGGAAAGTAGTCGAGCACCGCAAGATCCCCGTCAGACAGGGAGGAAACGGTGAGAACCTGGGTGTCTTCCGGGTATAGTGTGCCCTGAAAGGGAACATCCCAAACAATTTCGCAGTCAGGGAGTGCGGCACGGAGGGCTTCGTAATGGGAAACGGAAATCCCGCTGCCCCGCAGATCCAGGCTGGCCGCATTCCGTGGGTAGGCCTTGCCCTCCAGGAAAATATGGGAATCCCTGTAATATTTCAGGCCGAAGCCCAGGGCGGTGACCAGCGCGGCAGCGGCGAGCACCAGGGCAAGGATCCTTTTTTTCTGCATGTACCGTACCTTCTTTCTATGGAACCTCTGATTCTTTCGTCTGCGGCCGGGGCAAAATCCCTCTCCGTCAGGGTTTTACCGGTTTGCCCCGGACTTCCGCGATTCTATACACAATACTATATTAAAACGGGGCGGAAAAGTCAAGACCGGGGCCCATAGTGGAATGGCATGAACAGTAGCGCCTGCCGCAATGGCGGGGGAGCAGACCGCCGGGATAAAGGGCAAAAAAATCCGTGCGGTCAGAGTTTGGCTCTGACCGCACGGTGTCTTCCGTTTTTCCCGATATCGGCTTTCGTAAGCACACTGACAAATTGGGAATTTGCAGAGCTGTTTGGACAGCGGCGAGCGGTGCCGATGCGGCACACGCCAAGGGCTCCCCTGTGTAAGGGGAGCTGTCAGCGTAGCTGACTGAGGGGTTGTAA
>CAZVDH010000154.1:0-4141 GCA_964625595.1 uncultured Oscillospiraceae bacterium
AATCCAGTTCGTTCAACTGTTCCAGCAGCCTGCAATGTTCTTCCAGCGGTACCGTAGGTGTCAGACCATACAGCAGGCGCCGGGCGCAGGTATCCCCGGTGAGAAGTGTCCCGGTTTGCCCGTCCAGGAAAAGAACGCTGCCCAGGGTGTGGCCGGGTAGAGCAATAACGCGAAGTTCCCGTCCACCCAGATTTATCCGCTGTCCGTCCGCAAGCGGGCGGAGACAAACATCTATCGGGGCGGAAAGCCCGGGAATTCCATCCTTCACAAGGCTGTGATCCGCCGGGTGGAGCCATGCCTCGGAAACAGTATCCAAATGGTACACATGATCCGGGTGTCCATGGGTCAGAAGCACCTGCACAGACATTCCGGCGATGGAACAGGCATAGGAATACAGCTCCGGCGTATCCACCGCCAAGTCGATCAGTGCTGCCTGTTCTTCACCGATGACAAGATAGGAATTCTGTGTTGCCTGTCCCGGAGCGTCAGAAAAGCCATCTTCATTCGGCCCGTGCAGAGCATCCGAGATACGAAAAACTCCCTCCGCTATCTCTGTATGAAATAATTGGCACTCCATGAAAACACCCCCTATGCACGAATCGTTTCAATCTCCCGGATCGCCTTGTCAAAAGCTTCTGTGGGCATACGGAAGAGCTGCGCCCGGAATTTGGAATCATTCAGGCATTTGCTCATAGCCTCGGCATCGGTGCGATCCGTCCCTGCCACAATTTCAGGCACATATTTCTTCAAAACCGCGACGGCCCGATCATCCTCGAACAGCCGCTCGTAGGGTGTGGAGCCGGAATAGAGCGCCCGATAATCCCGCTGCGTCCGAATCTGGAAATCATAGCTGCCTGCGGTCAGCAGCTTGCTATCCTGCTCCGGGAGGCAGACCTCCGCCTCGCATCCAAAGGGAATTTCGATGTGGAAGGTCAGACTTCCATCCTCCTCGATATTCCAGTTGGACACATACTTGCCGCTGGCACTGTCAAAACTGCACGCCATATGTCCCAGACGAATCTCGGGCTGGGGCGCGATTTTCGCCTTTTGGAAGCCAGGTGCTGTGGGTTGGATTCCGGCGCTGTACCGATACAGGAATTCCACCACGCTGCCGTAGGAATAGTGGTTCAGGCTGTTCATGCCCGTCCCGCTGATGGAGCCGTCCGGCAGGATGCTGTTCCACCGTTCCCAGATTGTGGTGGCCCCCAGATTCACCGCATACAGCCAGCCGGGGAAGCCTTCATAGAACAGGAAGTCGTAGGCTTTGTCCACCATTCCGTTTTCCGCCAGAACACAGTTCATCATGGTCGAACCCACAAATCCGCCTTTCAGCCGGTTCAAGTCTTTTTTCATTCGGTCTTTCAGACCGTCGATAATCCTCTGCTTGTCCTTGTAAACGCCGAATTTCAGGGCGGCCAGATATCCGGTCTGGGTGTCAATGGAGAGCCGCCCTGTGGCAGTGAAGTATTCCGCGAGAATTGCCGCTTTGATGGCGTCCGCTCTTGCTTCGTATTCAACCGCTTCCTCCAGTCCCAGCACCTTTGCCGCATCCGCAACATAGCGGGTGGAGGCCCAATAGTACATGGAGCAGAGGAAGCCATTATCCGTGCGGCCAAAGGTGGACTGCTCGGTGGAGCCATCCAGTGCCAGCCAGTCACCGAATTGGAAGCCAAAGTCATACAGGTTTTTCTGCCCTCGCGCCTGGTCTGCACGATAGACATAGTCCACCCAATCCTTCATCAGAGGATAATGCTCGGCAAGCAGCTCTTTGCTGCCGTAATAGTCATAGAGCATCTTGGGCATAAAAGTCGCCACATCGCTCCAGATTCCGGCGGTCAGTCCGGGGAACGCATTAGGCAGATAAATGGCGGCCGCGCCGTGATTGCGCTTCTGGTCGCTGCGCAGGTCCCGCAGAAACTTGTGATAGAACGCCCGGGTGTCCATGTGGAAGCCCGCAGTGGTGCAGAACACCTGCGCGTCGCCGGTCCAGCCCAGCCGCTCATCCCGTTGGGGGCAGTCCGTGGGCATATCCAGGAAATTGGATTTCAGCCCCCACAGAGAGTTGGAGAAAAGCTGGTTGATCTTCTCGTTACCGGTATGGATGAATCCGGTCTGATCCATTTCGGAATAGATGGCACGCCCCTCAAAGCAGCCAGCATCCACATGGTCAAGTCCGCTGACCTTGACATAACGGAAGCCGAAGAAGGTAAAGCGGGGACGAATCTCTCTGCAAATTCCGTCCGACACATAGGTGAATTTGGATTCAGCATTGCGGTAATTGTCATGATAGAAATTACCGTTCTGCAATACTTCGCCAAATTCCAGCGTCATGGTGGTTCCTGCAGGAAGCTCCTGCGTACACACCACATGACCGGCGAAGTTCTGACCGAAATCCAGAACGGTTTCTCCGGCAGGCGTGTGAACGACCTCTTTCACCGGGAAGGATTCCATGTAGTGCAGCGGAGGAGAATACCGCTCGCACAGTTTACCGGGCGCATTGATGACAACCGCGCTTTGCCAGTCACCCAACGGCAGGGTATGATCCTGGGCTTCGCCGTTATAAATATCGGAAAGCGTTGTAAAGCTGCGGCGGTACTGCCAGGATTCATCGGTGCAGATTGTTTCGACGGAACCATCGGAAAATACAATGCGCAGCTCTGCAATCAGCGCCAGAGGGCGGTCATAATGCGTGGGTTCACCCAAGCCAAAATGGCCCCTGTACCAGCCGTCACCCAGCAGGACAGAGAGTTCATCCTGCTCTTTCAGCAGATCCGTCACATCGTAGGTACAATACTGATAGTGCTCCTCGTAGTCGTTGATAAAGGGAGCAAGAAGATCATTGCCTGCTTTCTGCCCATTGATGGATGCCTCAAAGATGCCAAGGCCGCAGATATAAAGTCTCGCGGACTGCACATCCTTTTTGAGTGCAAACGCCTTGAAAAACTCGGGGTGGGTGTCATCCCCCTGAACGCTGATCCACTTGGCCCGCCACGGCTCACTCAGCTTGGCAGTCTCAAAATAATGGATATCGCTTTTTGCTTCCTCTCCCGCATCGCTGCGGACGGTGATCTGATAGTAGTACCGGGTATACGGCTGCAAGGAAAAATCCAGTACCTCGCCCAGACTGTTCAGGCTGCCCTCTTTCTCCCAGAGAATACCAGAAAGTGCTTTGTCGGAAGCAACCTGAATTCTGGCCCATTGCTGCTTCTTCCCGGTATTTCCGCGAACCTTCCAAGAACACAGCAGCGGCGTAAAGTCAAAGCCGACGGGGTCATTCAGACCATTGATTTTAATTGCGTAGATTTCCATTGGGTTCCTCATCTTTTTCCCTCCCAAAAAGCGATGGCACGCTCTACCCAACCATCTGCCGGTGTGGCACTTCCAAGGCCGAAGCCATGTCCGCCGGATGTCACACGTTCCATTTGATGCCGAACATTCGCAGCTATCAGGGCAGCTTCCATATCTTTGGCATCCTGTGCCGGAACCGTGTCGTCGTCCAATGCCTGAACCAGATATACCGCAGGGTACTCACCATCCACATGATGGCTGGCTGTGTATTCCGGCACTTTCTTTTGCCCAAAGCCCATACCAAGCATTCCGGTTTTGATGATTGCTGCTGCCGATCCGTGGATGTTCTCCAGTCCAATCAGCGGATAGGCCAGCAGTAAGGCTTCTGGATTTACAATTCCATAGCTTCTTGCACCACGGTGGGGCGTGCCCCACATAGCACTCAGGTGACCACCGGCCGAAAAGCCCCCAACAATGTACTTCTCAGCATTTACACGAAATTTAGTTTCGTGCTCCTTAATAAAATTCCATGCTGCTGCGAGGTCGTCCAAGGGAGTGGGCATCAGTCCTTTCAGAAAGCTGGCCTTGTTGGCAGTACTGTAATTCAGGCAAAAACAATCCATTCCCAGCTCGTTGAGCTTGGCAGCAACCGGCAATGATTCCACCATGGTGCATACCGCGCCATACGCGCCTCCGGCATTCAGAATCACATAGGTTTCATATCTTTTTTCCTTTGCAGGAAGATGGATCAGACGAACGCCATTCCTGACCGGATAGACATACTGATTTCCACCCGTTGCGACCTCCTGCAAACGGATGAGGCCATAGATGATGTCCTCGCAGTTCCAGGTGG
>CAZVDH010000155.1:0-4096 GCA_964625595.1 uncultured Oscillospiraceae bacterium
TGCGGGGGGCAAGGCGTCTAACCACCCGTGTGCCTTAACTGCCCGTCAAATTCCAGTTTGCCGAACCGCAGAACGATACCGAGCGGGTCAGGTTGGAAACGAAAACAGACCACGTTCGTCACGACTTGTCAGTGGCGACTCGCCGCCAAATTCCAATTCACAGGGCTGTTTGGGCAGTGGTGCACGGTCCGACACGGTATGCGCACCATATAGGGACAAGCGCTGTGCTCCGTTTCCTGACATGAAAAATTCCCCCTGCCGGGTTCCGGCAGGGGGAAATCTTATTTCAGAAAGGGGAACTTAGAAAGTTCTCTTCTTCCGCAGCACCTGGATGACAACCAGAGCGACGGCGGCCACGATCATGACAGCGGAAGCGGTGTAGATCAGCATGCTGTCACCGGTCTTGGGGTTATCCTTATCCGCGGGCTTGGTGGTCGCAGTGGTGGGCGAGGTAGTGCTGGTGGTGCTGTTATTGCTGTTGGAGGCGTTCTTCACGACCACATGGATGTTGGTCTTGGCAGTCTCCTGGATGGTCACGTTGGGATCACCCTTGGTGACGGTACCGGCCTTGTACTCAGCCCAGGTAGCGTCGGTGAACAGGCCGACCAGCTTCATATTGGGGCCGGAGTAGTAGTTCTTCACGATCTTCTCAACTTCGGTCTGGCTGACGCTGTTGCCAACGACCTTGCCGGTAATGTCAACGATCCGGTCCGGGGTGGAAGTCTTGTTATCTCGATAAATCCGCAGCAGAACCAGGGCTTCGTTCTGCCAGCGTGCAGTCAGAGTGGTATTGCCATCAACCTTATAAACAGTGTCCGCGGTATACTGATTGCCTGCTTCGTCAAACCAACCCATGAACACATCACCGCTCTTGGTAGGAGTGGGCAGGGTACCGACCTTGGCATCATAGGTGACAGACTTATTAGCAGGGGAGACAGTGCCGCCGTTGGCCTGGAAGTACAGTGTAAACGTCTTGGGCTCATACTTCACAAGAATGGTCTGCGCAGTGCTGGTGACCTGCTCCTGACCGGTCAGCTGGTCGCCGCTGTTGAAGTTGTACCACAGAACAGCGCCATTATTGGTCTTCAGAGAATAGCCGGTGGGAACACTTGCCCGAACCGCCGCGACAACATCGGAACCATTCAGGAATGTCAGCAGAGACTGATTGATAGCAGCGTTGTACTCGCTGATCAGCTTGGCATTTTCCTTGCTCTCAGTGGTCTTCACGCCCTTGACGAGAATGTTCTTAGTGAGCAGCTCATACTTGGCAACCAGGGTGGTGTTCTCTTTCAGAAGCGCGCCGTTCTCGACCTGCTTATCGCTGGCATTGAACCAGCCAAGGAACTTGTAGCCATCCCGGGACGCAGAGGGCAGACCCACCACGGTATACCACTTAACACCTTCCTTTTCGGTGTACTCAGTCAGTTTCAGCGTGGTTTCGGAAGCATTCGTACCGCCGATTTTGCCGCTTCCGGCATCCAGCGTCAGGGTAATGTAATCACTGACTGCGGGAGGATTGTTCAATTCTACAGCGGCAATGATTTCGAGGATGCCACCGGGCAGTTCAGGATTACCGGGATCTGTCAGGATCTCAGAACCGCCAGCTTGATAATACTTGGTGACCTTATAGGTGTTGCCAACCTTCGCCAGAACCGCTTCGGTGAGCCGGCTCTTTGTCACAGGATCTTCAGAATCAACCTTGATTGTTGTTTCATCAATTTTGTTGCCGGCCCCATCATTGATGATGATCTTGAGGTCGTACTCTTCCGCAAAGGCATGGAACGGGACTGCGGCTGCCAGCAGGAGCACCACCAGCAGCAGGCTGAGAAGCTTTTTGCTTACTGTCTTCATTTCTTTTCCTCCTAAATATGTATTTAGAAATTAGATGGCCGGTGGCAATCCTTTCGACGCGCGCCCGGGCAGCTCTTTTTCATGGCTGTATTATATACTCTTTTCTTCCATTCGTCAAGAGAGAATTTAACAAAAAATTACAGAAATTATTACAAAGCGGTTACAGCAAAAATCAATTCCTTTCACAATTCTGTTATTTTATTGACAAAACCCTATTTTAATCCCGTCAAAAGTTGCAATTTGTCCCACTTTCCCCTTTTTCTTAAGTTTTTATTACAGTGTGGGAATTTTCCCGTCCGGGTGGCTTTGGAAGCAGAACAGAGCAGAAAAAAGGATATAAAAGGCTGTTTCCAGAGGTTTTTCCTGGAACGGTACGCATCCCGCAACCCGCGCGCCATCGAATCCCCTGTCATCGCGGCCCCGACTTCCCGGTCATTGCGTTAAAGCAGCGCACTACTGACCTGGCAACCCCCCCTCGAATTTCCGAATCACAGACGCCGCACTCCGTAGGGGCGCTCATTGAGCGCCCGGCAGAGAAAGTTTCGATTTTTGTATTTCTTTCGGCGAAATGGCGTCATTTGGCGTAAATCATTGCTGGAATTCGGTACATTTTTGCGTGCGGTCAATGACCGCCCCTACGAATGGATGACGATAGGCTGCCTGGAATTCGATGGAGATTCCCACACCAGTTTGAGAACTGGTTCGGAATGACAGTGTTGTTCGGAGCCCGCACTTACCTCTGCAAATTCCAATTTATCGTTTTGCTGCTTTAAACCGATAAGCACTAATTATTAATTATAATGCAGCCGCTTATAAGGGCTTCCCCGCCGCTTTCTATCTCATATCTCATATCTTATATCTCATATCTAGAAAAGGATTGTCCATTGTCGATTATTTATTGTCCATTGTCTGCTTTTTCCCCGTTTGGGTGGGAAATCGGTTGCTTTTTGCCGGGGCGCATGGTAAGATAGCAAAAGAACCCCATTCTATTTTTTCGGAAGGAGTTGTCTTCATGTACTATAAGAACGCGAGAATTTTCTGTTCCGATTTCCGGTTCCGCACCGGCGCTTTTCAGGTGGAAAACGGAGTCTTTGGGGAAATCCTGCCCGATACCGTCCCCGAGGATGCCATCGACCTGGGCGGGGCTACGGTGATCCCCGGTCTCATCGAAGTCCACAGCCACGGAAATTCCGGTGCCGACTTCTCCGACGGCGACTACGACGGGCTCAAGGCCATGGCGGCCTATTACCTGCGCCAGGGCATTACCTCCTTTGCCCCCGCCAGCATGACCCTGCCCTACGGCGTGCTGGAAAAGGCCTTTGCTACCGCCGTAAAGCTGAAAGCGGAAGCCCCCGCCGGCTGCTCCCGGATCCGGGGCATCCATATGGAGGGCCCCTACTTCTCCTATAAGAAAAGAGGCGCTCAGAACCCGGACTACCTGAAGGACCCGGATTTTGAAGGCTTTAAAAAGCTCTATGACGGTGCGGATGGTCTCATCCGCATTGTGGATGTGGCGCCTGAGCTGCCCGGTGCGGCAGAGTTTACCGAGAAAGCCGCAAAGCTGTGCACCGTGTCCGTTGCCCACACCGATTCCGACTACGACCACGCCAGAGCTGTGTTCCGGGCAGGAGCCACCCATCTGACCCACCTGTACAACGCCATGCCCGCCATCAGCCACCGCGCTCCCGGCGTTATCCCCGCGGCGGTGGAAAACCCCAATGTCCGGGCGGAAATGATCTGCGACGGCTACCACATCCACCCCGCCGCCGTAAGGCTCGCTTATTCCATGTTCGGCGGAGACAGAATCGTGCTGGTCTCCGACTCCGGCCGGTGCGCCGGCATGCCCGATGGTACCCAGTTCCAGCTGGGCGGCCAGGACTGCTGGCTCCGGGGCGGCGTTGCCCGGCTTGCCGACGGCACGATTTGCTGCTCCGCCACGAACCTGTGGGTCTGCCTGCAAAACGTTCTGTCCTGGGGCATCCGGGAGGAGGACGCCGTCCGCTCCGCCACCTGGAATCCCGCCTGCGCCATCGGCGCGGAAACAGCGGTCGGCTCCATTGCCCCCGGCAAACAGGCCGATTTCCTGGTATGTGCCCCGGACTACAGCACCAAGCGGGTCTTCCTGGCAGGCGAGGAAGTCCAGTAAGGTTCTCTGCCCATTGGTTCAGAAAGAGATAAATTGGAATTTGTCGGGCAGTTAAGGTACACGGGTGGTTAGACGCCTTGCCCCCCGCACTTGTGAGGG
>CAZVDH010000156.1:0-3992 GCA_964625595.1 uncultured Oscillospiraceae bacterium
GCTGCCTGATTATAGCCGCTTCCTCTCAGAATGGCACTGAAAACCGCGTTGCACACCGGTGTTGCCGCTACCATAATGGAGCTGTAGATGGACATAGTAAGCCCATCGGTGCGGATACCGCTGGTGAACTCAATGTGATCGATCACATCTGCCAGCATGGCGAGAATCAGATAACAGGCGGGTGCGGAGCCGAGGCATTTCATTGCCACACCAATGGCTACGGGGATAATTTGGCCATTTCCCAGGCCGGCAATGACCCCGCCGATAACGCCCACCACCATGCCGGCAAAGGTGATTGTGCGCTTGCCGAATCGATTTGCCAAGGGAACAACAAACAGGGCCGCAATCGCCATGGGAATTGCTCCCAACACTCCCAGCAGGGACTGGGACGCGCCCCAGGCATCGGCGGAGCCGAAGAAGGTATTATCCAGCACCCATTTGCAGAAAAAAGCCATGGAGCCATTCTTCATCGCGCCGCTCCACTGCAGCACCAGGTAGAAAGTCAGGATAATCCACCACCATTTTTCCCCGGTCACCGCCCGGAGCTGTTCCCCTATGGAAGCGCTTTTTCCCCCGGAACCGCTCCGCGATTGGGCGATGCTTTCCTCTGTCACCCGCTCCCGGGTAAACTTGAACTGAAGGAAAATGGTCAGGGCTGTAAACACCGCCACAGCCAGCATGGCAGCAAACCACAGACCCTGGTTTTCCTTGAGGGCAAAGGATACCAGTATGGGAAACACCATGGAGCCGACACCCATGACCCCCAGCCCTGCCATATTGGAAAAGGAAGCCAGCGCGGCCCGCTTCTGACTGTTGCGGGTGGATACCGGAATGAGGGTGGAGTTCGCCGTATTGTATATGGGGTAAGCAACCGCATAGTACAGATTATAGGCAACGGCAATCCACACCATTTTGGCGGCAGGTGTTTGGAACGGCACAATAAACATGAGTACGCTGGCAACCGACAAGGTCAGTGCGGACAGCAGCACCCAGGGCCTTGCCTTACCTGCCAGAACCCTCGTCCGTTCAATGAGCTGACCTGCCACCAGATTTGCCGCCACGATGAGGATGGTGGAAACCAACTGGAGGCCGGTCAGAAAGCGCAGATCCAGCTTCAGTACATCCGTGAAGTAATTCTGCAGAATGCTGGTAAAGATTCCGGACGACAGCAGAGCGCCAAAGGGGCCTATAAGGTAACCCAGCAGCATCTCTGGCAGTATCACTTCATCGGATTTTATAAAAGACGCGGCCAGGCCGCTGCTCCAAAATCCGTCCTTTTTTCTGTCCATATGAATCATCCTTTCCGGAGCCTGTTCCGCATCCAGGCTTCCAATGCTTTCAGAAAACGAACGGAATCCCTCTATGGGACAACCGTCACCGTGGTTTGCGCGTTATGTGTGCCATCGGATACCGTCAGGGTAACGGTGCCGCCGCTGCCGCTTTCCACGATGGCAAGGGCCTCTCCATAATAGGTATCGGCTTTGGTTCCCCGGTAGTCCAGCTCATAATACGGGCAGGCGGAACCCAGACCCACCAGCTTGCCGCCCTCCACGTTTACTTCCAGAAGGCCCCGTTCGCAGGGCTTTACCGTCCCCTTTTCGTCGGTGTATTGCAGACGGATAAAGCACAGGTGCCCGGCTCTGACGGTACTCTCCTCGGGAACGGCCCGAAGCATCGTCTCTTCTCCGGCAGTTACCAGCGCATTTCGTCCGATCTCGTTTCCGGATGGGTCATAGGATACAGCTTCCAGTTTTCCGTTTTCATAGGGAATGCGGAACGTGAACAGGCAGTCATTCTTCATGGCTTTCCGGCCCACGGATCTGCCGTTCAGCAGCAGCTCCACCTGGGCAGCCCGGGCGTACACCTCCACATGGGCGCGTTTTCCCTCCCAGCCCCGCCAGGACCAGGAGGGCTGTGCGTTGGTCATTTTCCACGCGGAGGGCGAGTGCCTGCTGCTTTCGTGACAGAGGGGACGAACCGCGATATACGGCCCTTTGTCCAGTTCAAAGGCGACTTTTGTATACAGCGCTTCTCCCAGCGGCTTGCCGGTCAGATCGATCCGGCCGCTGCCGGCACTCATCCAGCCGGGACCCGCGTCGAAGTTTTTGGCGTATTCCTCGTATTCCCAGCTGCCAACCATGACCTCTCCCAGGTAGTCAAAGCCGGCCCAGACAAAGTCCCCGATCAGCCGGGGATTCTCTTTCGCAAGCTCCCAGAACCTGTAGGCATCGAAGCAGAAGGTCTCGCTGCCCAGAATCAGCCGGTCCGGATATTTTTTCAGATCCTTCTTATACCGCTTTTCCCCGTAGTTGTAACCGGCAATATCCATATTGGCAAACGCTTCCCGGGTGGTCACATCGCTTCCGTGGAGCGTGGCGCCGATTTTCATGAAGTCGGCGCCCAGGAGCCCTGCCATATCATTGAAGAATTTAGAGCCGGTGGAACGTTCTTTTGCTTTCTTTCCCGCCGCCTTGGCCCTGGCCGCCCGCTCAGCCTCTTTGGCAGCCTTTTCGTCGGAGTATTGACCGAAGCCGATGGAATTCAGGAAATTGAAGAAGATGTTGATACCGCAGGTCACAGGGCGGGTGCCATCCAGGCTGTGGAGCAGCTGGGTCATTTCTTTGGCAAGGGCGATGCCCTTGGGCTGGGCAGTCTCCGCCACTTCATTGCCGGTGGAATAGAGGATTACGCTGGGATGGTTGTAGTCCTTGTCCACCATATCGGTCAGGTCCTGCTTCCAGAACGCGTCAAAGAACTCCACATAGTCGTGCTGGGTTTTATGGATATACCAGTGGTCGATGTATTCATCCATGACCAGCATACCGATTCTGTCACAGACCTCCAGTGCTGCTTTGGAGCAGGGGTTATGGGCAGAGCGGATGGCGTTATACCCGTTTTCTTTCAGAATTCTCAGTTTTCGCTCCACCGCGTCCGGATGGCAGGCCGCTCCCAGCAGGCCGTTATCGTGGTGAATGCAGGCGCCCCGCAGGATCACCCGCTCCCCATTCATCCGCAGGCCCTCTCCGCCCCAGGACAGGCTGCGGATGCCAAAGGTTTCCTCCGCCACATCCCCGTCGAAAGTCACTCGGGCTGTGTACAGATGGGGCGTGTCCACGCTCCACAGCTTCGCCTCCGGAATGGATACCCGCATGCTGTTTTCTCCGGAGGTCTCCGCCACCAGGGTTTCTCCGTCCAGAACCTGCACCTTAACCATTCCGGGAACCGAGGTTTTCACCCGAATCTCCACCACGGCAGGATCCAAGGAAACCGTACGGATCTTCACACCGTTCACCGCGATATGTGCCTTCGGCCCATACCACAGCTTTACCGGGCGGTAGATACCGGCTCCGGAGTACCACCGGGAATTGGGCTGATCCGCGTTTCTCGCGATTACTTCCAGTGTGTTCTCTCCCGGGTGAATCAGACCGTCCAGCTCCACATAGAAATTCGTGTAGCCGTAGGGACGGAATGCGGCTTTTTTCCCATTGATGAAAACCTCGGCCTTGCGGTAGACCCCCTCAAACTCCAGGATGTTGTGCCGCTCCAGCTCCGCTTCTGAGAAGAAGTATTTTTTCGAATATACATAGTCCCGCCCCTCGAACCAGCTGACATTCAGGCCTCCCTCCGCGATTTCCGTGCGGGGCTCCGAGAGCATGGCATCATGGGGCAGAGTGACCGGCGTTCCCAGTCCCTCCTCCTCAACATGGCGGACATACCAGTTATCGTTAAATGCGGTCCATTTCATCGCGTTTCCTCCCAATTGTATATACAGGATCGAAGATCCGGGATTTCATACTAATATTTGATTAAAAGTTCACGAAGATTTCCGAGAATCATTTGTGGAAAACAAGGCGGAGGATGCAGCTGGGCTGACGCCCAGCAAAGACGACAACGCAGTTTTCCGCAAATGGAGCCGGAAAGATCGTGGAGTTTAACTAAAAAATCAAGAGAGCAACGAATTTACCCCGTAAAACCAAGCAAAACTCCGCATT
>CAZVDH010000157.1:0-3953 GCA_964625595.1 uncultured Oscillospiraceae bacterium
AAAGCGAACTGGTTCGCAATGACTGGGAATTCGATGGTCCGCCAAATTCCAATTTCACGATCAGCTTATTAAAACCGATAGCCTGTACGCTTCTTTATCAGAAAGGAAGAATATGAATATGGACCTTAGTACCCTGCTTTCCATGATCCGTCCTCTGGACACTGCCGCCATGGACGCGGCCCGGCTGCGGCAGGAGCAGCTTGCCAAGCCCCCCGGAAGCCTGGGGCGGCTGGAAAGCCTGTCCATCCAGCTGGCGGGCATTACGGGAAAGGTGTGCAGCCGGGTGGAGAAGACCCATCTGCTGGTCTTTGCCGCGGATAACGGCGTTGTGGCGGAGGGCGTGTCCAGCGCGCCCCAGTCCGTGACCCTGCAGCAGACGGTGAACCTTACCCGGGCCAAGACCGGGGCGTCGGTGCTTGCCAAGCATTTCGGCAGCGGCATTACCGTCTGCGACGTGGGAGTCAACGCCGAGGTGCCGGAAAAGGCGGTGCTGAACCGGAAAATCGCCTACGGCACCGGAAACATTGTCCATGGCCCCGCCATGACCCGGGCCCAGGCGGAACAGGCGGTGTGCATCGGGGCGGAGCTGGCAATGAACACCCCGGCGGACGCCCTGGGCGTGGGGGAAATGGGCATCGGCAACACCACCACTTCCTCCGCTGTCCTGGCGGTGCTGCTGGACCTGCCGGTGGAGCAGGTCACGGGCCGGGGCGGCGGCATCACCGATGCGGCTTTTGCCCGGAAAAAGGAGGTCATCACCCAGGCCATTGGGGTGAACGCCCCGAACCGGGACGACCCCATTGACGTGCTTTCCAAGGTGGGGGGCTTTGACCTGGCGGCTATGTGCGGGGCTTTCCTGGGTGCCGCTGCCTCCCGCCGCCCGGTGGTCATTGACGGCTTTATTTCCGTGGTGGCGGCGCTGTGCGCTGTGCGGCTGTGCCCTGCCGTGCGGGACTACCTGGTCCCCAGCCACGCCTCCTTTGAAATCGGGTACCAAAAGGCCATGGAGGCCATGGATTTGCAGCCCATGCTGCTTTTGGGCATGCGGCTGGGAGAGGGCAGCGGCTGCCCCCTGGCGTTCCAGATCCTCTCCGCCGCCTGCGCGGTGATAAATGATATGGCGACCTTTGACCAGGCGGGGATCAACGACGATTATCTGGAAGACATCCGGAAAGGGGACAAATTCACGGTATGACGGCCCTGATCGTCGGCGGCTCCAAGAGCGGAAAATCCTCCCTGGCCCAACGCCTGGCAGCGGCGCTTGCCGGGGGCGGTAAGCTTTACTACCTGGCTACCATGGTCCCCCGGGACGGGGAAGACCTGGCCCGGATCGCCCGGCACCTGGAAGACCGGGCTGGGATGGGCTTTGAGACGGTGGAGCAGGGGAAAGATCTTCCCGGCTGCCTTTCCCGGGCGGACAAAAACGGCGCCTTTCTTTTGGACAGCGTCACCGCCCTGCTGACCAACGAGTTTTTCCCGCCGGAGCTGGATTATGCCCCGGATTACGCCGCCGGGCAGCGGGTGGGAGACGATATTCTCTCCCTTGCCGGTCAGGTAAAGCATCTGGTAGTGGTGGCGGACGACCTGTTCCGGGACGGAAACCGGTATGACGAGACCACGGAGCACTACCGCAAGGCCCTGGCGGGTATTTTGTGCCGGGTGGCGAAAGAAGCGGATACGGTGGTGGAAATGACCATGGGAAGCCCCGTGGTACACAAGGGGGTTTTAAACCTATGAAGCAGTGGCTGCAGGCCCTGGGCATGTGCCAGAGCATGTTCTGTGCCATCCCCAGTCCCTGGCAGGGGTGGGAGGAAAAGGCGAGGGAGAAAATGCTCCTGTGCCTGCCCCTGGTGGGACTGGAAATCGGACTTCTCTGGTGGGCTCTGGGACTGCTATCCCGGTATCTGCCGCCTCTCATGGCAGGGGCGGTGCTGGCGGGCTGGCCCTGGCTGGCAACAGGCTTTCTCCACCTGGATGGATTCATGGATGTGATGGACGCGGTGCGCTCCTGTCGGAGCTTGGAGCGGCGGCGGGAAATATTGAAAGACTCCCATGTGGGGGCCTTTGCCGTCATCGGCTGCCTGCTTCTGGGGCTGGGGCAGTTTTCCTGCTGCGCCAGCCTGAATACCGCACCCCTGGGAATGCTGGCCCTGGTTCCGGTGGTGAGCCGGTGCTGTGCGGTGCTGGCGGTGAACGGCCTGCCGCCCATGCAGACCAGCCAGTACGCAAATTGCGAAAAGAAAAAAAGCGGCCTGATCCTCCCGGGGGTCATGCTCCTGGCGGCCCTGGCGGCAGGCTTCGTGCTCTTTGGAATGTGGGGCCTGGTTCTTGCTGTCCAGGTGCTTTGCTTTGCCCTGGCTCTGCGGCGGGCCTACCGGTCCCTGGGGGGCATGAACGGGGATATTTCCGGCTACTGCATCACCCTCAGCGAGCTTTTTGCCTGCGCCGCCCTGGCAGCGGGACAGATTTTGAATTGACAATTGTGGTGCGCGGCATGATTTGGGACGCGTCCTTGCCCCCCGCATTTATGAGGGGGGTGCCGCCAGTCCGTAGACTGGTGGCGGGGGGAGCCCGTATAAGCGGCTGTAAGCCAAGTGAGCACCAGTCTGAGGACTAGTTCGCAATGACCGGGAATTCGGTGATATGCGTAAAAAAGCGGACCAAAGTACAGACAGGAGTGATTTTCATGCACCTTATCATCGGCGGGGCGTACCAGGGGAAGCGGCAGTTTGCCGAAGCGCGGTTTGGCCTGAAGCCGGAGGATGTATTCGTCTGCACCGGAGAGGATCCGGACTTTTCCCACAAGTGCCTGGACCGTCTGGAGGAATTCACCCTTGCCTGCGTGAAAGCGGGCCGGGACAGCGCGGCATTTTTCCGGGAGAACCGGGCGCGCTGGGAGGGCAGCGTCCTGATTCTGGGGGATATTTCCGCCGGGGTGGTGCCCATGGACGAAGACCAGCGGGCCTGGCGGGAGGAAAACGGCCGCCTGGGCCGGTATCTGGCGGAGCAGGCCGAAAGCGTTCACCGGATTTTCTGCGGATTGGAGCAAAAACTGAAATGAGTACGGTTTATCTGATCCGCCATGGCAGAACGGAGGCCAATGAACGCCATCTATACTGCGGCAGTACGGACCTGCCCCTGTCGGAAAAGGGCGCGGCGGCCCTGGGGCAGCTTGACTATGAAATAAACGCCTGGCGCTATGTCACCAGCGGCATGAAAAGAACCAATGAGACGCTGCGGCTCCTGTTTGGTGATGTACCTTTCCGGGAGGACGCCGCGTTCCGGGAGGTAGACTTCGGAGCCTTTGAGATGCGGGGCTACGAGGAACTGAAAGAAGACCCTGCCTATCAGGATTGGCTTACCGGGGACAACGAGGAAAACGTTCCGCCCGGGGGCGAAAGCGGGGCGGCAATGAAAGCCCGGGTGCTCCCTGCCTTTACCGCCCTGGCATCCCAGCCGGGGGATACCGTTCTTGTCACCCACGGCGGGGTGATCGCCGCCATTATGGAAGCGGTTTTTCCCGGGGAGGGAAAGAACCGCTACCAGTGGCAGCCCCGGCCCGGCCACGGCTACGCGGTGACCCCCACGGGCTATCAGGCGATACCATAGACTGTAAATCCAAAGGTTACGGGTTATTGCGGAATATGCATGTCAGCTTTATGCAGGAAACAGACAAATTGGGAATTGACGGCGAGTTTTGGCATGCGGGTGGATAGACGCCTTGCCCCCCGCGTTTACGAGGGGGGGGCCACCAGTTCGCTTTCCTGGTGGCGGGGGGAGTACGAATTTCCGAAAGCGTCAAATAATTGATTTTTCTGTGTTTCGGCCTTGTTTTTTACTCTTATTTTTGTGAAAGATATGCGGATGACGGGCTCCCCCCGGTACCAGTGTGCGCACTGGTACCACCCCCCTCACAAGTGCGGGGGGCAAGGACGCGTACCACATCCACCCGC
>CAZVDH010000158.1:0-3944 GCA_964625595.1 uncultured Oscillospiraceae bacterium
TTGGACTGCCAAATCACAGGTTTCCTATTTGCTGTTTTAAGCCGATAGCCTAAAGAGGACTTTATTTCAATGGAGGGAAATCATGAATTTACTCAAGGGCAAAAAAAATCCGGCGCAGGTTTCCGCTGCCGAAACAAAAAAAGAACCCGGCGGAAATTCCTTTGCTGCCGGCTATAATAAGTTTAAGCAGATCACGGGAAAGATCATTATGACGCTCTACCATCTGCGTAAGGTAGTCATGGCTGTGCCGGTCGCCTATGTCGCTCTGCGGCTGGCCGCCTATAATATGTCCCATCTGCCGGAGCAGGTGGGAGTAAACCTGCAGACCACAGGAGAGTTTGCCATGCAGATCAGCCGCTACGCGGCGGTGATCGGGCCTCTGGGGATCACTGCCGGATGCCTCGTGATGATGTTCTTTTCCAGGAAAGCCATGTACGCCTGGGCCATCAGCATTTTCACCCTGGCGCTGCCGGTGCTGCTGCTGGTCAGCAACATGTATCCGGCATAAAGTGCGCGAGGATTCTTTTTGATTTGTTCAAGGATTCTTCACCAACTGCCAAGCCGATTATGATATACTATACCTGCACACGGGGCAGTGGAGGAAACCGATGCCGTGGAAATCTCTGCGGATAAGCCGACGGTGGACTTGTGACACGCTGCGCCGGCAGGAAGCCGATTCGTACAACACATACATAAGCCGGGGATGAATCATTCATCCCCGGAAAAATTTTAGGGAAGCTCTGATTAAATCGGCAAGAGCTGGCAGCGAGAGATTTTTCCCTAGCCGAAAGTTTCAAAAGCGGAGGAATACTGTATGTATTTCCTGCTTTTGAAACTGAACGGATAGGGAAAAAGATCCGGTGGCCAGCCGAAGACGATTTATTCAGAGGTTCCTTAGAAAGCGCAAAAGACGGGGACGAACCGCCGTTCGCCCCCGATATTTTTACTGTGGTTTATTCAGGTCTTCAACCTTGGAATTTTTCCCAAAATACGCAAGAATGTAGCTTACAAAGGAGACCGTCATAAATACCGCGTCCACAACGGCAACGGCGGTAACAGCGGTGTGGGGAAGTCCCGGGAAAAGAACCAGCAGGATCAGACTGACAAAAAGCACCGTGGTGCAGATCTTCCCCGGTAAAAGCGCTCCCGGAAGCATCTTCCCATTCCGAAAAGCCACGATCCCGGCAATGAGCTGAAAGCTTTCCTTTATTACAAAAAGGCCCAGCACCGGGCGAAGCACCGGATAGCGCAGGGATAAACACAATGTCAGGGTAAACTGGGTTGCCTTATCCGCCACCGGATCCAGCACTTTGCCTACGGTGGAGATCATACCGAACCGCCGGGCAATTTTCCCGTCCACCATATCCGTCAGACAGGAGACCGCCAGAATGGCGCCGGCAGTAATATACTGCCCCGGTTCCCTGGCATTGAGGTAAATAACCACGTAGACAGGGATCAGCACAAGCCGGAACATGCTCAGCAGGTTGGGGATCGTCAGTATTTCTTTTTTCCACTTCCTGATATCCATTACAGTCCTCCGGGGCAAATTCTTAAGAAACTATTATAGTCATCTTTTTCCACTTTATCAAGTGTCCTTGGGGAGAATCCTAAAAATTCACGAATTCGAAACAATTACTTATCCGCTGACCGGTTCATAAGATCGATGGCAAGGGGATACTGCAGGGCCAGATGCTTCCAGGTTATTTTGTTCAGATATCCGCTCATAGGCAGACCGGAAAGATGCTGGAAAGAGGACAGCGCGTCGGCGGTGGGTCCGTCCAGTCTGCCGGAGAGGCTGGGGGTGCCGATACTTCCGTAAAGCTGGGCCATAACAATCAGCATACTCTGTACAATATACAAAAGAGGATTCGTCTCCCCTCCCCGGATCGTTTGCCCCGGATTCAAAAGGACCTCCAAAAGCTGGGACGGCCCCTGGCTTACAAGGGCAGGTTCGTACTCCGCAACGATTGCTTCCCAGGTAGCCTGATTGGTCACACCGGTTGCCGGCAGACCATGCTTGCGCTGAAAATGGGTCACGGCTGCCATGGTATCCGGGCCGTAGATCCCGTCCGGGATCATGGGAAGATAGCTATCGTCATATTCCGCCAGAACCCGCAGCATGGTCTGCAGGCTGCGGATCGGCTGACCGATGAAGGATTCCGGGGGTCTCATCTTACCACCTCCTGCCGCACGGGATCCTGGTTCCCGGCGGAAAGGTCATTCCCCGGGAACTGGGTCATGGTGCTGGTTTGGGAATACCTGGCCCTGGGAACCGTGTTACCCAGGACGGCGGCGGTATAGGGGAATTCCTCAGGATTTCGGAAGCTGACATTTTCGATCCCTGAGAACTGGTCATAGATCTCATTCCAGGTATCAAAGTCCACGACGCCGGTCTGGGGCAGTCCGAAACGGCGCTGGGCGGCAAGCACCGCGTTGCGGGTGGCAGAACCGAAGATGCCGTCAACAGTGAGAGGCGGAATCTCGGAAATATAGGCGCTGAGAACGCTGAGCATGTATTGCAGGTGCTCTACCTTGATCCCCCGGTCTCCCATCTGGATGGGATTGGCGTTTGCCCAGGAGATACCGTAATAGCGGACACCCTGGCTGCGCAGCTCTGAGAGCCCCACCACCGCGTTATAGATCCGTATAATGGCATACCAGGTTGCCTGGCCCACGATGCCATCCACATCCAGTCCGAAAATCTCCTGGAATTTCCGGACTGCCGCCTCTGTCTGGGCACCGAAAATACCGTCGACAGTGGAAATCTTGGGAATTGCCGGATAATTCTGGGAAATCCGATTCAATGCGGTTTGGATAACCACCACACTGGGGCCGGTAAAGCCCCGGCGGATGGGCCGTCCGGGGTAGGAAGTCGTCGCGTTCTGGACAGGGGCATTGTTTACGATCTCTATATTGCCGTAGTAGCTTCGCAGGATCTGGACAGAGCTGTAGCCCTGCTGAGCCAGATTCTGGCTTCCCCACTGGCTGAGGCCCTCACAGGTCACCGTGGTTCCGTTGCAGAATTTAGCAGCCAGGGGCTCCACGACCCCCTGGCGGCGGATGTAATCGTTGAACAGTTCATCCACCAACTGGGCGACATTATTAAAGAAGCTTCTGCCGTTGACAAAAAACTGGTCGTAGGCGGTAGAGCTGGTGATGTCAAAATCATAACCCCGGCTGCGGTAGAACTCGGTATACACCCGGTTGAGGGCAAAAGAGACAATAGCCAGTATGTTGGCCCGAAGCGCGCTTTCCTCCCAGGTGGGATAGATCTCACTGGACGCTACGTTTTTAACATAGTCCACAAAATTTACAGTCACATTGGCGGCAGAGGAATCCGGCGGACCCAGGTGGACCGTGATCCGCTGGGGGATGTAGGGTATGGGACTGACAGGGGGCAAAGAATCACCTCCTAGAGATTTTGCGGCGGCGTCCGGTACTGGACGGACTGGTCAAACTGATTCGGCAGCTCTGATAGCGGGATCATTTCCAGGTCCTGTACCGTAACGGTATCGGCAAATACCTGCAGATCCTCCGCGTCCACCCGCTCAAAGCCCATAAGACGGGCATAGAGATTTACATTGGTGAAGGGCTTCTCTCCCGGTTCCGGCTGCTGGCTCTCATTCTTGTCCGGCACAGGAACTTCAATGGGCGCAATCATTCCGCTGCGGTCCGTCAGGCGCATAGCAATCGCCGTGCCGTCCGGGGAAGTGACCGTTACGGCAACATCCTTGAGGGGAAGCTGTGCGTAGCTGGTGTAAGCGCGTACCTGTATGTATCCGATGGATGGCAAGCGCATCCCTCCTTTCGCTTTCGCCTATATCCTATGCGGGAGGGATGCGCCTTGTGCCCCGGACCTGTCAAAAAGTACTGGGGTATTTTTTGAAAACTTAGGAACCTCTGAATAAATCGGCTGCGGCTGAGCGGCGGGTCTTTTGCCCCAT
>CAZVDH010000159.1:0-3875 GCA_964625595.1 uncultured Oscillospiraceae bacterium
AAAGTGCATTTTTCTGTTTGCTGCATAAAGCCGATAGCCTAAATTCCAATTTATCCGTGCACTCAGTTCGCTCAATATACGATTCATCATCCAAAAGGAGGGTCATTATGAAACGGGAGGACTATATCAGCTGGGACGAGTACTTTATGGGTATCGCCATGCTGGCGGCAAAGCGGAGCAAGGACCCCAATACCCAGGTGGGCGCCTGCATCGTGTCCCAGGACAACATCATCATCTCCACAGGCTACAACGGCATGCCCAAGGGCTGCTCCGACGACGAGTACCCCTGGGAGCGGGAGGGGGAGCAGACCAAGTACCCCTATGTGGTCCATGCGGAGCTGAACGCCATCCTGAACGCCAACGGCCGGGACCTGCGGGGGAGCCGCCTGTATGTGGCTCTGTTTCCCTGCAACGAGTGCGCCAAGGCCATCATTCAAAGCGGCGTAAAGGAAGTGCTGTACCTTTCCGACAAATACGCAGACAGCGCCGCCACCCTGGCCTCCAAGCGGATGCTCACCTCCGCCGGGGTGAAGTTCACCCAGCTCACCACTGACCTGAAATCCATTACATTGGACTTTGTCCCCCCGGAGCAGGCAGGCTGCCGGTAGGGTGGGAATTGACAATGTGGGAATCCCTACGGGAGGCACCAAAACCATGTGCTGATTGGCTGCCCGAGAAATTGGAATTTGGCGGGCTATCGAATTCCCGGTCATTGCGAACCAGAGCGCCGGCTTCCGTGGCAATCCCCCTCAAATTTCCGAATCACAGACGCCACACTCCGTAGGGGCGCTCATTGAGCGCCCGGCAAGGAAAGCTTCGACATTCGTATTTCTTTCGGCGAAAAGGTTCCATTTTACATGAATTAATGCTGGAATTCGGTACGTTTTTGCGGGCGGTCAATGACCGCCCCTACGAATGGATGACGATAGGCTGCCTGGAATTCGATGGAGATTCCCACACCAGGAAAGCGGGCTGGTTCGCAATGACCGGAAAGTCGATATTTCGCAGGAGGAAAGCATCCCCCTATGGAAAAGAAAACACTATACCGTGAACATAACGGATACACCCTCATGGCTTTCCCGGCGGGGCAGGGGGAGAAATACTATGATGAATGCCTGCGTAAGCTGGACCCGGAGGTGGCCCGGCTCACCGGGACCGAACAGATACCCCCGCGGGAGGCCGTGATCCGGTACTATGACCGGGCCGTTTCGGACCCTGACCGGTTCGACTTCCTTATCGCCGCTCCCGGCGGGCGGTTCATCGGGGAAAGCGTCCTCAACGAGCTGGACTGGGACGCCCGCCGGGCCAATTTCCGCATCGTGCTCTTTGACCGCAGCCGCTTCTGCCGGGGGATCGGCTCCTGGGCGGCGGCGGAAACCCTGGATTTTGCTTTCCGGGAGCTGGGACTGGAGGCCCTGGAGCTGGATGTGTTTTCCTTTAATCCCCGGGCAAAGCATGTGTACGAAAAGCTGGGCTTTCAGGAAACCGGGCGGGAACCGCTGCCCCAGCCGCAGGGCGCCGAGCCTGCCTGGGACATCCTCATGTCCCTGCCCCGGGACCGGTGGAACGCCCCCAAAAACAGGGATATCCCCTGAAAAAGGGCTTGACTTTCGGAGGAAATATGCTATAATGTTCTTCGTCCCGGTTCGGAGGCTTAGCTCAGCTGGTTAGAGCGCATGCTTCACACGCATGAGGTCACAGGTTCGAGTCCCGTAGTCTCCACCATGTAAAAAGCCTGATTTGTCTTCATGACAAATCAGGCTTTTTACAATGATATCCGTTCCTTACGGAAACGGATGATATACCTGACGGTATGAAATCTGCTTCGCAGATGATATACGCTTCGCGTATGAAAGGAACGGATATTATATCATACGGCATTCGCCGTATATCATATCGCGCAAGCGATATATCATTGAATTATGTGTTTATTTTCTGTATAATGAAGAGAACGGAGGTGCGGATATGGCTGAAAACAAATTGCTTACGTTGTCATTTGAATTTGCAGTTGCCATTGTAAATCTTGTTGACGGTGTGAAAACTCCGAAAAGCTCCTACATGCTTGATCAGCTTGCAAGAGCGGGTACTTCCGTTGGCGCAAATATTCATGAAGCGCAATATGCGCAGAGCAAAAAAGACTTTATCGCAAAACTGGAAATTGCGCTGAAGGAGTCCAACGAAACAAGTTATTGGCTGAAACTGTTGTATGAAACAAAGCGGATCGATATGCAAACCTATCAGTATGCCGAGAAACTGTGCGGCAATATCCGCAGGCTTTTGATCGCATCCTGCAGAACCGCAAAGGAGAATCAATCATGAATATCACAATTGAAGCCCTGCAGGCTTACTTATCTGACCGCTACGGCGGCTGGGCCAATGAGCAGGGCCTGTTCATGAAGCTGGTGGAGGAAATCGGGGAGGTCGCGGAAGTCCTGAACAAACGGGCCGGAAGAAAATCTTCCGAAGAAAGCAATCTTCAGGAGGAACTGGGCACAGAATTGGCAGACATGCTCCACTATATTGTCGCAATCGCGGCAATCAACGAAATCGACCTGAATGCCATTATCCTCCGAAAGGACGCAGCCGCTTCCTTAAAATACCATCATGACATCAATCTGGAAACGTTCCTGTTGAACCGGCAGGGATAAACGCGGTGCTTTGGTGTACTTTCGGTGGTTCTTATCAATTCCGCTCCGTTTGGCCTCTCTCCAGCAAAAATGACCACCCGATGGGTGGTCATTCTTTTGCATCGGTGCCGGACTACGAAACTCTTTCCGCCTCTTTCCAGGCGTCCAGGAAGCCATCGAAGCTACCCAGCGCCGCAAAGAGCCGTTCCTTTCCCAGGGCCAGGTCGATCCGGCCCCAGAGGCAGCAGCCGGCATAATAGGTGGGGTATTGGGCTACCTGGCGGGTTTCTCCGGTTTTCAGAGAGGTAAAGGTGAACTGCTCATATGTGCTTACCAGCTCGGCCACCTGCTCCATGGTCATGTTCTTCGCTTTTTCCCCGTCCGCCAGGACCTTTTGAATCAGTTCCTCATGCTGCTCCCGGTAAAACGCCCAGCCGGGTTCGTCCATGCCCAGGGCGCGTCCGGGGTACTTGGCGGGCTTGCCGGGGGTTGCCGCGTTGTTGCAGAAATGCGCCGCCAGACCCTCAAAGGCAAAATTCACGAAGAAATACTGCCGGGGGGACATTTCCTCCGGGATCAGCCGGGAGAACATGATGTGGTGGATCTCGTGGGCCAGGACATGGAGGAACGTCTCCTTGTCCCCCAGGGTATCCAGGTTGGCTACGTCAAAATGGATGTATTCACCATAGGGCCAGCCCATGGAATTGCCGATGGAAACGATCAGCAGCACCGTGAAACGGTCCGTTTCCGCTGCAAAAGAATCCGGCAGTCCGTTTTCGAGAAGCCGCTCCACAAGCCCCAGGTCCTCTGCCGTGATGCTGTCAAGCATTTCCATTTTCTTCAGGCGGTTATCCAGATCATTGTAGAATGCCAGAAAATATTCTTTCTTGTAGGCAAGTCTCTGGTTTTCAAAATCCTTTTCGTCAAAATGAAGAAAAAAGTCCACGGCTTCCTCAAAACCGATGCCGCACACCGGAAGGTTCGGCTCTCCGTAGCGATGAAATTCCACGCCGTAGTCCGGCATGGAGAGGATGACCCTCAGGGCCTTTTCATCCCGGATCCCCTGGTCCCTGGCCGCTTTCAGCCAGGCGGTCATGGGGGCGACGGTTTCTTTTTGGATGCTGATTTTCATGGAAATCCTCCTTTTTTCGGTTCCCGGCCTGCTCCGGAATCGCCGGTTTTTCCAGCAGACAGATAAATTGGAATTTGTCGGCAGGGCCGACAGCCAAGTCGTGACGAACGTGGTCT
>CAZVDH010000160.1:0-3723 GCA_964625595.1 uncultured Oscillospiraceae bacterium
ACAGCTTCCCCCCGGGGGAAGCGATTGCGCTTCGCGCCAGTGCGCCAAATTCCAAATTTGTCAAACTGCTATAGAACGATACCGAGCGGCGCAGGGCAAAAACGACTACACATATTTTGCGCACGACTTGGCTGTCGGCCCTGCTGACAAATTCCTATTTGTCAAACTGCTATAGAACGATACCGAGCGGCGCAGGGCAGAAACGATTACACACATCTTGCGCACGACTTGGCTGTCGGCCCTGCCGACAAATTCCAATTTGTCTGTACACTGCGGAAAGCCGATATGCAGATAAATATTTACAAATTCTGCCTTTACTTCCCTGCAATACAGGACTATAATGTGGTCAGATAGATGCCTTGCGGGGCCGGTGCGGTACCGGAGCGTGCAGGGCAAAAATAAGGAGGAATTATAATGGCTGGTTTTGGTAAGCTTGTGATGGCGGCGCTGGCGGTAAGCCTGGTGCCCTATGAACTCAAGAAAGGTGAGGACGGTTCTTTTTCTTACAAGTCCCTGCTTCTGAATGTGGATGCCGGGAAAGATGAAGCGGGCGAGAAGAAAGTGACGGTCAGCTTCTTCAATAAGCCCGACTTCATGAAGAAGCCTGAGGCTGAGGATGCGGAAGCTCCCACGGAAGAAACCCCTGTGGAAGAAGCCCCCGTGGAAGAAACCCCCGTGGAAGAAACCCCCGTGGAGGAGGCTCCCGTGGAGGAGGCTCCCGTGGAGGAGGCTCCCGTGGAGGAGGCTCCCGTAGAAGAAGCGCCTGCGGAAGAAAATCCGGCTCCGTCTAAGGAGTCTGTCAACGAATAAGGAGGTTTTTTGTTATGAAAATTCGAATCAATAAGGATGTCGTGGAGTTTACGCCTGAGCACGCGGCGGAAGCTGCCGAGCTGGAAGCCCTGTGGGTAAAGATGGGCAACTGCGTGGGCGGAACGAAAGCCCTGTCTCCCATCGGGGTGTATGTCCCCAGCCAGAACAAGACCGCCGTGTTCCACATCGACGGCCTGTCCGAGCAGGAAACCAAGGAGATTCCCGTGATCCGGGCGCCCTACGATACCGATGTGTACTGCGTCACCTGCAACAAGACCCAGCATGTCAAGGCCGGAGAGCCGATTCCTTTCTGCTGCGGCAGACTGATGGAAATTCTGGATTAATACTAATATGCGATTAAAACCAGACAGTCTTTCCGGCCTAAATCGCGCTAAAATGCGTTCTCGTCCTTGATGGGCGACAGCCCATCTGCGTCCTCGGCCTTTTTTATCACGATTTATTCTCGGAAATCCATGTCTACTTTCAATCGCTTATTAGTATAATTTCATACCTTTTTGAGGGAGCGGATTTTCCGCTCCCTCTTTTCACGTTCCGACAAGCTGCGGGCCATATCGGCGTCCCGTTGGGCGGTGTGCGCTTCCGTGTGCAACGCGCTAATATGCGATTGAAGTATGAAAAACCCTTTTGCGATCAGTGGCTCAACTCAGCAGTTCGGGAAATTGGGAATTTGTAGAGGGGAGAGCACCCCGAACAACGCTGTCATTCCGAGCCAGTGCGCACTACTTTCGTGGGAATCTCCATCGAATTCCGGGCAGCCCATCGTCATACAGTCGGTTCTTTTTGTACCGTTTTCCGGAATCTGGCTGTCTGTTATCGAAAAGTGATGCGTCTATCCGGGAGATTGCCACACCAGTGACATCGGTCACTGGTTCGCAATGACCGGGAATTCGATGGCCCGCCAAATTCCAACTTTTCCGTTTGCTGCGCTGATCCGAAAAGCACATAAAGTTATTGGGTGCTTTAGCCGCTAAGTCAATAGATAAGCTGGCCTCCACGCTTTGCTGAGCCGCGCGCGGGCCGCAAAAAGACTGCCGCCGGGTTTTCCGGCGGCAGAACTGTTTGAAAGAGGGATTTCACCGGGAGCCGCAGAGCAGACGGTACACCGTCGGAGCGTCTTTGCAGCGAGTATCTCCCCTGTGTGTATCGGGTGGCGTCCGCCAACCTTACCGGTCGGAATAACCGGGGGCGGCTTCTTCCTCGGGCTTCAGCACCGCGAAGCTCTGGGGCGGCAGGCGCAGGCTCCCTCCCGCGGCAAGGGGAGCGCCCATGGTAAAGATCGGGGTATAGGCTCTGTCCAGGGGGCAGATTTCCTCCCCGTCTCCGGGGTTCATGGCGATGAGCAGGCTGCCCCGCTTGTAGGCAAACAGCCTTCCCCGGGCAGCGTAGACTTCAAAGGGGCTGTAGTTTTGCAGCTCCGGCTCGGCGTGGCGCAGAGCAATGAGCCGCTTCACATGGGAGAGCATGGAATTTTCGTCAAACTCCTGGGCCTGGACGGTGTGCAGGGCGTCTTCCTCCACGGGAAGATACAGGCTGTCTTCGCTTCCCTCGGAGAAGCCCAGATTCGGCCCCGCGTTCCACTGCATGGGGGTCCGGGAGCCGGTGCGGGTATAGCCGCCCTCCTTGGAGGGGAGACTGCGGTAGGAGATCCCCAGTTCGTCGCCATAGTACAGGAAAGGCGCTCCCGGCATGGTGAAGATCCAGGCAAAGGCCAGGCGGCGCTCGTCTTCCGTCAGCCCGGCGGAGGGCCGGGGGGTGTCGTGGTTGCAGGTGATGAAGCACCAGAGACCATGATCCCGGGAATCGTGGTACTGGGGCAGGTAGTCTGCCAGGAACCGGCTCACATCCGTGCCGGAGTGCTGGGAGAAGAAGCTCCCGTTTCCTATGTAGTCGCTCTGACCGCCCCGGAAATCGAAGTCCCGGAGCATGGTATTGTAGCCGTTGCCCCGCCAGTCCAGATTGAAGTCCATGTCGAAGCCGCAGCGCAGGGACTTGTCCGGATGGTTCCACTCGGAGACAAAGGCAGCCTCCGGGTACTCCCGATGGATGGCGCCCAGAATGTCCCGCCAGACCTCCATGGTGGCAAGCTTTTCGGTGCCGTCATTCTTGACCAGGGAGTCGGCCATGTCCACCCGGAAGCCGTCGCAGCCCATATCCAGCCAGAAACGGATGACATCCTTGACGGCCTCCCGGGTGGAAAGCGCGTCGGGACTGTTGATGGGCTGCTGCCAGGGCTTGTTCCGCTCCCGGTAGCCGTAGTTCAGAGCGGGCTGGCATTTGAAAAAGTTAATGATGTAGGTGCCGTTCCGGGGGAATTCGCCGCCGACAAAGGGCATGCCGTCCCCCCGCTCAAACCAGCTGTCGGTCCAGATGTACCGGCCGGAATAGGGATTTTCTTCCGCCTTTCCGCTTTCCAGAAACCAGGGGTGTTCCTCGCTGGTGTGACCGGGCACCAGGTCCAGCAGGACCTTGATGCCCAGCTCGTGGGCCCGGCGGAAGAGGGCCGCCAGGTCGTCGTTGGTGCCGTACCGGGGGGCAACCTTATAATAGTCCCGGACATCGTACCCGGCGTCCTTGAAAGGGGAGTCGAAGCAGGGGTTCAGCCACAGGGCGTTGCAGCCCAGGCTTTTTATATAGGGGAGCTTCTCGGTGATGCCGGGGATGTCGCCGATGCCGTCGGCGTTGGAATCCCGGAAGCTCTGGGGATAGATCTCATAAAATACCGCGTCGCGGAGCCAGGATGCAGACATAAAAATACCTCCGTTTATTTATTTGTTGTATTTGCTTGACAAGGCTGTTAAGGAGTCATTCCAATCGGGGAGCGCCCGATTGCAGACAGTGCGGCAAATTGGAATTTGTAGGGCAGTTAAGGCACGCGGGTGGATAGACGCCTTG
>CAZVDH010000161.1:0-3686 GCA_964625595.1 uncultured Oscillospiraceae bacterium
TGAATTTTGATTCGCTGCGCGGAGCACCACCCCCGGGGGAAGCGATGGTGCTGCCACACCAGTACACCAAAGTGCATTTTTCTGTTTGCTGCATAAAGCCGATAGCCTAAATACCAATTTTTCGCACTGCTGAGGAAAGCCGATAACCAAAAAACTTTAATTGAACTTATACAGCTTCTGGGCCATGTGGTAGAGGGTGACGGAGAGCTTCCGGCCCTCCTTGCCGGGGAGGTTGGTGCCTACGTTGGTGAAGCTCCACCGGCAGTAGCGGTAAAGCTTGGGATCCGCCGCTTTCAGCTCCTGCCAAAGAGTCGCCCTGCCTGCCAGGGCTTCGTCTGTTCCGGCAATGATGGAGAAAATGGAGGCTACGGTCATCATCATGGACATGAAGTTGCGCATGTACCGACCCAGCTTGGGGTTTTCCGCGGAAATGGCGCTGACGTTGTGGGCCTTGATCATCACCCGGGTGACACGGAGCTGGTGATCCACCTGCCGGGCCATCACCGCTTCATTCACGCTCTGATCGGCCCGACCGATAAAGTAGCGGTACAGGTCCTCGTCCATATAGTAAAGACTTTTGGCGTATGGAAGAATCTGATACACATACACATTGTCCACATAGAAAGTGTGCTTGGGCAGAGGGACATGGTGCTCCTTGAGCAGCGCCGTGCGGTAGATGACGGAGTGCATCAGCAGGCACTGCTGGGGAAGAAACGGGTGGGTGTCTGCCCAGGTAAAGACCCGGTTTACAGGGAAGGCGTTCTTGTAGCCCATGACTTTCTGGGTATTGTCCGCAACATGTTCATAGACATAGTTGGCGCAGACCATATCCACCGGGGCAGGACTGTCCGCAAAGGCCCGGAGCTTATCCAGCACCCGCTTCAGAGCCTTGGTATCCAGCCAGTCGTCGGAATCCACCACCTTGAAATAGGTGCCCGTGGCGTTGCGGATGCCGGTGTTCACGCCCTCGCCGTGACCGCCGTTTTCCTGATGGACGGCACGGATGATGGTGGGGTATTTTTCCGCCCATTGGTCGCATTTGGCGGGGGTATCGTCTTTTTTGGAGCCGTCGTCCACCAGAATGATCTCCGCTTCCTCCCCGGCGGTGAGCAGGGTCTCGATGCAGTGGTCCATGTAGGCGGCGGAATTGTAGCAGGGGACGGTAAAGGTAATCAGCTTATCCATAGGATTCCTCCAGAGGCGTTGTCAGGCATATTTCTCCATTTCTCTCCCTATTATACCTGAGAATTTGAAAATCGCAAGTCCCATTCGACAATCTTAATGGTTTTCCCGGCGTTTTCCAGGGATTCCCCGGCAGGCTCAGGAAAAAAAGGTTGTCTTTTTGGCGTTTATGCGTTACAATGAATAAAATCCGCGTAAACTTCCACAGAACAGGAGTGTGAAATATGGCTTGGCTGGAAATCACCATTCCCGCCGGGGGACAGGATGTGCAGGCACTGGCGCAGGCGCTGACATGTGCCGGGTTTTCGGATCTGGTGATCGAGGACCAGGCGGAATTTGAGCAGTTTCTGGAGGAAAACCGGGCATGCTGGGACTATATTGACGAGGACTTTCAGAAACGGCTGATGGGCCTGTCCCAGATCAAGCTGTATCTGGAGGACACGGACCGGGAAAGCCTTTCCCGGCTGGAGGCCTTTGCGGGAGAAAGAGATCTGCCCCTACGGAAAGCGCCCCTTGCCCAGACGGATTGGGACGAGGACTGGAAGAAAAATTATCCGCCCCAATATGTGGGAAACCGCCTTGTGGTGCTGCCCTACTGGCTTGCGGAGCAGGCCGGGGAAGCTGAGCTTCCTGTGATCCTGGATCCGGGCCTGACCTTCGGCACCGGCGCCCACCCCTCCACCCAGATGGTGATGGAGGCCATGGAAACCTTGGTAAGGCCCGGCTTCCGGTGCCTGGATTTGGGCAGCGGCAGCGGGATCCTCTCCATTACGGCCCTGCGCCTGGGGGCTGAGCGTGCCGTGGGCGTGGACATTGACCGGAAAGCGGAGGACGCCGCCCGGGAGAACGCCGCCTATAACGGCTTCGGAGAACCGGAATTTGCTGCCCTGACCGGAAATGTGCTGGAGGACCGGGCGTTGATGGATTCCCTGGCTGCGCAGCACTGGGATCTGGTTTTCGTGAACATTGTGGCGGATGTGATCATTGCCCTGTCGCAGAGCTTGCCCCGGCTGCTGGGCAGCGGCGGCACCGCAATCTGCTCCGGGATTCTGGATACCCGGCTGCAGGATGTGAAAGCGGCGCTTTCGAAAGCCGGACTGGAAATCATCGCGGAAAACGCGAAAGAAGACTGGCGGTGTGTGACCGTCAGAAGGAGAACACTATGAACATACCCTATCGCACGCGGATCATGCTGCAGCGGATCGGGCTGGTGGTGCTGACAATCGCTGTGTTTGCGGCCCTTGCCTGGTTCTGCTGGGTGGTCTGGCTGGAACGGTACGTTGTCTACGGCCGGGACGGCAAAGCAACGTTGAATTTTGATCTTCCCGAGCAGGCCCAGACAGGGGAGGTGGCCCGCCCCCCCGCCGCAGAGGCCGGCATTTCCATCTATTATAATGAGGGCGCGGACGCGGTGGATAACAGCGGCGCCCTGACCCAGCTCAGCGGCTATTATATCACCTACGACGACCTGAGCAAAAATCTGGCAGGGGTGACGGAGGAACTGGACTATGTGCCTGCCGGCACCGCCGTGATGATCGAGCTGAAAGGCGGCTACGGCTCTTTCTATTACTCCTCCGTCCTGTCCGATTCCATCAGTTCCGCCAGCGTCAACGTTGCGGCAGTGGACGAGCTCATTAAGGATCTGAAAAGCCGGGGCTTCTATCTGATCGCCCGGGTCTCCGCATTCCGGGACTATAACTACGGTGTGAACCATGTGTCCAGCGGCCTGCCCCTGCTGAACAAGCCCTACCTGTGGATGGACGACGGCGGCTGCTACTGGCTGAATCCCACCGACTCCGGCGCCCTGGGCTGGATCACCCAGGTGATCATGGAGCTCAGGGAGATGGGCTTCCATGAGGTAATGCTGGGAGACTTCCGTTTCCCCAATTCCAGCGAGTACCGCTTTAACGACGACAAGGAGGCGGCGCTGCAGAGCGCGGCCCAGACCCTCCTTACCAGCTGCGCCGCCGACGGTTTTACCCTGTCTTTCTGTGTAACGGCCCCCTCTTTCTCCCTGCCGGAGGGACGGAGTCGGCTGTACCTGGAAAATGTGGAGGCAAAGGATGTGGAAGCCAAGGCGTCCCAGTGTACCCTGGACACCCCGGAAACCCGGCTGGTTTTCCTGGGCACCACCAATGATACCCGTTTCGATGCCTACGGTGTTCTGCGTCCCATCGCCCTGGCCGAGGTCCTGGAAGCCCAGAAAGCGGATATGGCCTCCAATTAAAAGGAAAATGCATAAGGTGTCAATGCGGCAGCGCGGAAAATTGGAATTTAATTGACAATTGACAATGAACAATTGACAATTAAGGAATCCCTTCGGGATGATTTAAAATAAAAAGAATTTGGATGAAAAACAATAGAAATTATTTCTAAATTGTCCCGTAGGGACACAATAATTGTCAACTGTCAATTGTCAATTGTCAATTCGGCGAAGCCGACAAATTCCAATTCAGGCTATCGGCTTTATGCAGCAAACAGAAAAATGCACTTTGGTGTACTGG
>CAZVDH010000162.1:0-3659 GCA_964625595.1 uncultured Oscillospiraceae bacterium
AAGTGCATTTTTCTGTTTGCTGCATAAAGCCGATAGCCTAAATTCCAATTTATCATTTTGCTGATTTAACCCTATAAGCACGCTCTCTTTTTTCAAACAACCGCCCCCGGCTAATTCAAATTAGCCGGGGGCCTGCATATTCCGCTGTTTAATTTTCCACGGAGGCTTCCGCGATATTGATGGAGTGGCCGCCGATCCGGTTCAGGCAGTTGAGCAGCTCCCCAAAGACAATGCCCGCCTCGGTGGAGCACTCCCCGGAGCGCATCCGGTCCATATGGTTGAGCTGGGACTGGCTGGTGAGCTTGCGGATGTCCCGCTGGATCTTGGCAAGCTTCTTCAGCTCCTCCAGGCTGGCGTCCTGGTGGTAGAACTTTTCCGCCGCCTGGTCGTAAAGCCGCAGAGCATTGTCGTAGATTTCCGTCATTTCTTTCCGGGCGCTTTCGGAGTACATGAGGTTATGATCGTTGCTCCGCTCCGTCAGCTTCATCAGCTTTTCCGCGTAGTCGCCGATTCGTTCCAGGTCCGTCAGAGCCTGATATACCCGCCGGACATACCGGGCGTCCTGGCCCGAAAGCTCCTGTACGTTGAGCTTCACCAGGAAGTCGCTGATGGCATCGGTGAGGAAGTCGATCACCGATTCATTGTCCCGCATGGTCTGAGCGTTTTCTGTTTTATGGCCCAGCACATCGTCCATGCCCATAATGATATTCTCCCGCACCAGCTTTGCCATCCGGTCCACCTCACTGCGGATCTGCAGCAGCGTGACGCTGGGGGCGCCCACCAGGTTGACGTCCAGAAATTCAAGCCGTGCGGCATCCTCATGGACCTGCTTGGGCACCAGCTTGTAGGTCAGCTTCACCACCAGGCTGGTGCAGGGCAGCAGCACCGCTGCGCTGACCACCTTGAAAAGAATGTGGATCATGGAGACCTGGAAAGCGGGGTCCGGGATGATTTTGGCAATCCACTGGGTATAGGGCGTGACCAGTGTGACCAGGGTCATGAGTACCGCGCCCACCACGTTATAGATCAGGTAGATCATGGCCGCCCGCTTGGCGTTGTTCCTTGCGTTCATGGAGGCGAGAATCGTAGGCATGGCGGAGCCGATATTGATGCCGCAGATCAGGAAAGAAGCAAAGTATAATGGCATCATTCCCTGCATGGCAAGGGCCTGCAGGATACCCACGGCGGCGGAGGAGGACTGGATCACGGCGCACAAAGCCGCGCCCACCGCAAGGCCCAGCAGGGGACTGCGGGCGTTCATAATGAAGTCCTGGAACCACAGCACGTCTTTCAGGGGTTTCATGGCGCCGCTCATGGTGTGCAGGCCCTGGAACAGCAGGCCGAAGCCCAGGATGACCTGGCCGATGTGCTGGTGCTGCTTTTTCTTGGCGTAGAGCATGAGGAACGCACCCAGGAAGATGCAGAACGGGGCGATGCCGGAGGCGTCCAGGGCAATGAGGATGCTGGTGATGGTGGTGCCGATGTTGGCGCCGAAGATGACGCCGGTGGCCTGGGCCAGGTCCATGATGCCGGCGTTGATGAAGCCCATGACCATGACTGTAGTGGCGGAGGAGGACTGGATGACTACGGTGACGAAGGTGCCCAGCAGGAAGCCCAGGATCCGGTTCCGGGTCAGGGTTTCCAGCAGGTCTTTCATCCGGGATCCGGCGGCCATTTCCAGACCGTCGCCCATGTACTTCATTCCGAACAGGAACGCGCCCAGTCCGCCAAGCAGGGAGATAATATTCGCAGCACTCATGCAGCATTCTCCTTATCTGATGTAAAATCCGATTCTTCCCATAATACCTGATTATCCCCAGTATACCAGCCCCCCGCCCGGATTGCAACCATTTTTTGCCGGCCCCCAGGGGAGAGAAATGAGATATAAGATATGCGATATGAGATATGAGATAACGCGCGGCGCGACTGCAAATTGGAATTTGGCGGCGAGTCGCCGCTGACAAGTCGTGACGAACGTGGTCTGTAATCGTTCCCAACCTTTAAATTTAGGTATGATTGCCACCGGCAATCATTCAGATTTAGATTCACTGCGTGCAGCACCACCCGCTCGGTATCGTTCTGTTGTACGGCAAATTGGAATTTGCCGAATTCCCGGTCATTGCGAACCAGTGCTCACACTGGTGTGGCAATCTCCATCGATTTTCGAATCACGATCGTCTATCTCTGTAGGGGCGCTCATTGAGCGCCCGGCAGGGAAAGGTGACCTGTTCGTATTTCTTTCGGCGAAAAGGTGCCATTTGACGTGAATTTATGCTGGAATTCGGTGCGTTTTTGCGGGCGGTCAATGACCGCCCCTACAAATGGATGACGATAAGCTGCCTGAAATTCGATGGAGATTCCCACACCAGGAAAGCGAACTGGTTCGGAATGACACGTTCTGACGGTGCGTCAAATTACCAATTTGTCGTTTAGCTGACAAAAGCCGATACGCACATTATCTTATATCTCATATCTTCCACCCCTCCCCCCGGTCCTGTGATATGGCTGGCAGTTCGAGAAAAAAGATCAGCCTCCGCAAAGAAACGAGATATTGTCCATTTTACACAGTCAACTGACTGCAATTTGCCGGGAAATATGGGAAAAACCGGCTTGATTTTGCATAATATTTACAAAAAATCCGCCGTCACCGCATTGACGGCGGCCTGTTTTTCTGGTATGATAAGAACGCCAAACAAAAAGGAGGGACCTATTATGATGTCTGTTGTCTGGCTGGGACTGATGGCTGCGTTTCTGCTGATCGAGGCCGGTACCGTGGCGCTGGTGTCGCTGTGGTTTGCAGCCGGCTCCCTGGCCGCGATCCTTGTGAGCCTGCTGGGCGGGGACATTGCCATACAGATCGTTGTATTTCTGGTGGTGTCCTGCGTGCTGCTGGCCCTGGTCCGGCCGATCCTGCGCAAGTACTACACCCCCCGGATCACCCGCACCAACGTGGACAGCCTGCTGGGCTCCCGGGGCCTTGTCACAAAGGAGATTGACAATGTCACAGGCTCCGGCGAAGTGAAGCTGGGGGCCATGACCTGGACGGCCCGGAGCACGGACGGCGCGCCCATCCCGGCGGGAATCCAGGTCCGGGTTGACCGGATCGAGGGCGTAAAGGCTTTCGTTTCCCCCCTGTGCGTCGGGGCGGGAATGGAAAAATGAAAGGAAAAACAGGAGGTAAAAAAGTATGTTGATTCTGGCAATTGTGATCGTTCTGGCGCTGCTCATTCTGATCGCGGGCATTTCCGTGGTCCAGCAGTCCCGGGCTTACGTTATCGAGCGCCTGGGCGCTTTCTATCAGGTCTGGGGCACCGGTATGCACTGGCGCTTCATCTTCCTGGACCGGATCGCCCGGAAAGTCAGCCTGAAAGAGCAGGTCCTGGACTATCCCCCCCAGCCCGTTATCACCAAGGATAACGTGACCATGCAGATCGATACCGTTGTGTACTTCCAGATCACGGACCCCAAGCTGTACTGCTACGGCGTGGAGCAGCCCATGATGGCTATGGAGACCCTGACGGCCACCACCCTGCGTAACATCATCGGCGACCTGGAGCTGGACCAGACCCTGACCAGCCGGGACGTCATCAACACCAAGATGCGGGCCATCCTGGACGAGGCCACCGACCCCTGGGGCATCAAGGTCAACCGGGTGGAGC
>CAZVDH010000163.1:0-3641 GCA_964625595.1 uncultured Oscillospiraceae bacterium
GTAGGAACTCCGCTCCGGCAAGGGGCTCACCCCGGGTATCCACCTTTTGAACGGAGATTTCCCCGGGCTTCAAGCGGTTGGTAAAGGTCACCTCCGCTGTTTTTCCCGCTTCAACGGTCACAGTCTGGGGATTGGAACCATCACAGATATAGGGGCTTCCCTCGGGGATAAGCTCCTTGACGGTATACTCCCCAGGGAGAAGATAGTCCGTCAGGATCGTGCCGTCTTCACCAGTGGTAAAGATTCCTACCAGGCTGGTATCGGAAGAACGGACTTCAAATGTCCATCCCGAAATGCTTCCGCCATCTGGCATGGATTTGATAATCTTGGCCCGGCCATTGTGGGTGTTGGAAAAGGTCACGGTTGCCGTCTGGTTGGCAACGATGGTCACCGTCTTTACGGCAGTATCGCACTGCCAGTACAGATCAGTCGCTGCAGTCTCTTTGGCGTAATAGGTTCCCGGCTGCAATCCTGTGACAGTTACAGTTCCATCCTCTCCGGTGGTAAAAGGGGATCCGGACACTGGGCTGGTGCAGGCAGAATCCGAATAAAGCCCGATCTGCCAGCCGTCCAGATTTTCACCTGTGTTCGTAGTCTTGACCAGCTTCACGCCGCCTGTATTCAGCTTGTTTGTGAAGCTCACAGAGGCAGCAGCACCGCTGGTAACGGTCACCGGCTGCGGGTTTGCGCTGGCACAGTAGTACAGGGCATTGATTGCGCTGTCCGTATGCCCGATCTCCTTAACGTAGTAGGTTCCGGGTGTCAGTCCCGTGACGGAGATTTTGCCGCTGGTATCGGTGGTATGCGGTCCCGAAACCAGGGTAGTGCAAGCAGAATTGGAATAGATACCAAACTGCCACCCGGAGAGATTCTTACCATCCTCGGTTGTTTTCGTCAGGCTGACAGACCCCGTTTTCAGCTTATTTACAAAGCTGACAGCCGCAGTTCCACCGCTGGTGACCGTCACCTTCTGGGGATTGGTGCTGGCGCATGTGTAGAGAGCATTGATGCTGCTGTCCGTATGCCCCAGTTCCTTGACATAGTAAGTACCAGCCAGCAGACCCGTCACGGAGATCTTTCCGCTGCTGTCCGTGGTGTGCGGCCCGGAGACCAGGCTGGTACAGGCGCTGTCGCTGTAAACTCCAAACCGCCAGCCGGAAAGGTTCTTGCCATCCTCTGTGGTCTTCGTCAGGCTGATAGCGCCCGGATCGGGTGCACGCAGCTTGAAATAGGCATTGAGATTTCCGCTGGAGGGAGAATACAGCTTCACACAGGTCTGATAGGTAGAACTGGAGCTGTAGTAGATGGCAAAGGACGAGTTCGCCGCCGACGGCAGATAGCGGCTTGCCGAGAACACCGTGGATTGGGAAATCGTCCCGGTCTGGGTAATGGTCAGGCTGTTTCCGTTCTTGCTGAAGCTGGCGCCGTTTCCGTTGGAGAAGGTGAAATTGGACAGCACTCCGTTGGAATCGGTGACTGTTGTGGTGGTTCCGGTCATTGTGATCGTGGGGGCATTGTAGGATTCCGCGCTTGTGAAGCTGGGAATCTTCATGGCCTCCTGAACGCTGCTGACAAGAGAATTGTAGTTGGACGCGAAGCCGGAAACATTGCTGACGCCCGCATTGTAGAAGACATCTCCTCTGGTATAGCCATTGGAGCTGTTGCGGACAAAGGTATCCGGATCTCTCAGGCCGGTCACGATTTCATAGATCAGGAACTGAGTGGCAATTCGCAGAGGCACATTGGGATTGTTCGCCATGGAGGTGTTGGATACCGTGTAGGAACTGTCCCACTTCTGGCGGCTGTACAGCAGCACCAGGGCAATGGCCTCCCGATAGGATTCCGGCATAGCGTACCAGACATTGGAGCCCCGGGTGCTGCCGCTGCCATCCACGGTCACATCGTTGTCCACGTAGTTTCCGGAGGTGCTGGCGGCATAATTCTTACACGGCTCGATGCAGTAGATGGGATCGTCCGGATAGGACACACCGTTGATTCTGGCAAAGTGCCACCCCAAGTTCTTGATGTAAGCTGTTTTGGAGCTGTCAGTTCCGTTGGGTTTGTAGGTCACCGAAATCTGGCTGCTGAGATAGGTGGTGTAGTTGGGGGATGCCTGGTCGAACAGAAGCACATTGGAGGTTGTGGAGGCTGCCAGCATAATGGCATTGTCTGCCTCCGCCAGAAGCTCCATGTCATCCTCGCCCGGATCCTCATAGGGAGCTTCCGTGGGTTCCGTTGGCTCTGTGGGATCTGTAGGCTCCGAATTGTCTGTCGATTCCGTGAGTTCGGTCAGTTCCGCCCTCTCAGTCTGCTCCGATGTCTCGGAAACCGTTTCCTCCGGCAGCGTGCTTTCACTGTCCAGCTCCGCGGCGTTAACTGTAGGTACGATGCCGATGAGCAGCATCAGAACCAGAAGAAGAGAGATATAGCGTTTCAGGTTCAATATCATGAATTCATCCTTTCTGCGCAAAAAATTAGCCCCTGCTTTTGGCAGAGGCGAAACGCTGTTTGTTACATGCCGCCCATGTCCATGGGAAGCATCCCGTCATCACAGTCATTGACCCAGTCCGGGTACTGCTGGGGGTAGTAGTCACGCTGGTGCTGAATCTCCTGGGGATAGTCGTTCTGACCACTGCTCTGCCGGGGTACATAGCTGGGATCAATCTGCTGCTGGTATGCCTGCAGAACCGATTCCTGCAGCTCCAGCTTGGCAGAATTGGTCAGGGCGAAAAAGGTATTGCTGTACTTCTTCTGCCCGTCCTTCCCAGTGAAGGTCTCCTGGGGCATGGACACAAACAGGCCCTTTTTCCCGTCCATGACCTTCAGGTTCTTCACCACAAACATCCCATCCAGAGAGACGGAGGCAATGGCCTTGACGTTTCCAGTATTTACCATACGGTCGATCTTCGCTTTGATTTTCACGGCGCACCTCTCAGAAACTGTAGAATGTGAATCCCATATCCGCCTGGACTTCCCGCTGGGATATCTGCTGGGGTTCCGCGTAGACCTGTAAATAGCGGCTGACCTCCGCATCTGTCAGGGAGCGGAAGTTTTCTCCCGCGTCCCCAATAACGAAAAAAGGCCCGGCAATGATGGAACCATTGTCGAGCCGTCGGTTGCCTTCCATTCCGAGAAGCTTCCCTTCATCGTTACAGACCAAAACCGTTCTGTCCCCATGAGGATACACACATTCGATAAGCCCTCCCACCGCTTCCTGAAGATCCTCCAGCTTGGAGCCTATCTCCTTTTCCACGGCAGGCTTCCCTGGCTCCACATACACAACCCGGTATCCGCTCATTCGCTGTCCCTCCCGGCTCTTTTGCCCCCTTGCCACTGCGCCCATAGGTCAGATAGGAGAACCAGCGCCGTGAACTGCTCCTTGGGAGAAAGACTTTCCAGGTATTCGATCAGGTTAGTGTCCGGTTTGGAAACGGAAGCCGTTTTCTCCTTTTCACGGAGAGCTTCTCTGCGCACCAGCACACTGTCGGCATCCATGAGTTGAAAGGACACCACATCATCCGGCAGGAACCCCACCGCCTGCCGGATGGAATAGGGAATCGTAATCCTCCCCTCATTGCCGATGATCCGGAATATCTTCATCCACGGAATCCTCCGCACAGGGATCCATAGGGACACCGCTG
>CAZVDH010000164.1:0-3627 GCA_964625595.1 uncultured Oscillospiraceae bacterium
TCCCGGGGATAGACCTGGCCGATCTGAATTTTCACATTCTCCGCCGTGACCTGGCCGATGACCACGCCATGCTGGCGGCGGACATAGCGGGCAATCATCTCGTCAAAATAGTTGCCCGCCACCTTCAAAGAGGAGGAAACGGCAACGCCGTTCATGCTCAGCACGGCGATATCGGAGGTACCGCCGCCGATATCCACCACCATGTGGCCGGAGGCGCCCTTGATATCCAGACCAGCGCCCAGTCCGGCGGCCAGGGGCTCCTCAATGAGGAACACACGGCGGGCACCGGCTTCGATGGCGGCATTGATGACAGACCGCTCCTCCACCTCGGAAACACCGGAGGGCACGGAAATGACCACACGGGGCTTGGGAGTAAAGAGGGAGGCCTTGGTAGCGGACTTGAACATCTCCTGAAGCATCCGCACGGTCATCTCATGGTCGCAGACGATACCGTCCTTCAGCGGGTGCATGGCGATAACGTTGCCGGGGGTACGGCCCAGCATATTCCGGGCGGCGGCACCCACCTGGAGCACCTTGCCGGTGTTCTTGTCCACGGCAACCACAGAGGGCTCCCGGACCACCAGGCCCTTGCCATCGGCATAGATCAAAACATTGGAGGTACCCAGGTCCACGCCCAGGTCATTGGAAAACAGTAACATAGGAAACACCTTTCAATCTTTTCCCGCGGCCGCAAGTACGGCGCAGTGTACTTCCGCCGCCCCGGCGGTTTTCAGGACCCGGGCCGCCTCAGAGGCGGTGGCTCCGGTGGTCAGGATGTCGTCCAGCAGCAAAATCCGCTGGCCGGAAACATCTCTGCCCAGGCTTTTGTAAGCCCCCAGCACGTTGGCCCGGCGCTCCGCCTGGCCGTGAATGCCGGATTGGGGACGGTTGTGACGAATTTTCTTTAAAGCAGGGACAGGCTCCAGGCCCAGCTCCCTTCCGGCAGCTCTCGCCACCAGCTCCACCTGGTCATAGCCCCGCTTCCATTTCCGCATCCGGCTGATGGGGACCCAGGTAATCAGGTCAAATTCCAGCCCTTCCTTTTGCAGCGCCATGGCCAGCAGGCGGCCATAGGCATCGGCGTAGCTGCGCCTGCCCCGGAACTTGTAACGGAGGATGCTGGACCGGACTGTCCCTTCATAGTACCAAATTGCGGCAACGCTGTCAAGAAATTGGGGCTTTCTTTTTGTATTTCGGTACCAGGGTGCCTCAATTCGGCAGGTATGGCACAGGTCCGTTTCATCCTTCTGGAGCAATTTCCCACACAAAACGCACTTGGGCGGGAATAATAGCTGAACCAGGTGATGGTATAGGCGCACAGGAACACCCCCCTGTGGGAATTCGGAATTAGGAATTAGGAATTAGGAGTTAGGAATTAAGAATTGGGAATTGCAAATTGGATTGCATGGGGGCACGCACCCGCCCTACGAATGTATGATTCCCGTATTTTGCGGTGTTCCGCATTGGCGGCGCGCAATTTGTAATTAAGAATTATTCCACTTTCCCCTGCAATCTCAGCTTCAGTCCGGTATATCTTCGGTTTTTCTTGGCGTTTTCCACCATGACGCCCACGGTCTCCTCCCGGCCCACCAGGATCAGCAGCTCCCGGGCCCGGGTGATGGCGGTATAGAGGATGCTGCGGCTGAGAAGGTAGGGAGAGCCGTTCCAAACCGTCAGAATCACCGCCCGGTACTCGCTGCCCTGGCTTTTATGGACGGTCATGGCATAGGCAGGCTCCAGCTCACTCAGCTGGGTGAAATCATACTCCGCCACCCGGTCATCGAAGGTGATGGTGATGGTCTCCGTATCCATATCGATTTTGGTAATGGAGCCCACGTCCCCGTTGAAGATCCCCGCCCCCACGGCGCTGCCGTCGCACTTTTTCCAGAGAATGTCGTAGTTGTTCCGGATCTGCATGACCCGGTCCCCTTCCCGGAAAATGTATTCCCCGAAGGTCTTCTCCTTTTTCCCGGGTGCGGTGGGATTCAGGGCCTCCTGGAGGAGCTTGTTCAGGTTCACCGTTCCCGCCCCGCCCTTGCGGGTGGGGGAAAGCACCTGGATCTGATCCGAAGGAATTCCCATATTTTTGGGCAGGCGGGTGGTGCACAGGTCCCGGATCAGGCTGGTCACCGCCTCCTCGCTCTGGCGGCGCATGAAGAAGAAATCGCTCTTCACATTTTTCAGCTCCGGCATCTCCCCGTGATTGACCCGGTGGGCGTTCATGACGATGAGGCTCTCCTGGGCCTGGCGGAAGATTTCCGTCAGCCGCACGGTGGGCAGTACGCCGCTGCGCAGCATATCGTTGAAGGGAAAGCCGGGGCCCACGGGAGGCAGCTGGTCCGGGTCTCCCACCAGAATCAGCCGTTTCCCCTGGGGGATGGCCTGGAGGAGGCTATACAGCAGCTCCACATCCACCATGGACATCTCGTCCACGATGACCGCGTCACACTTTAAAGGATTGCCCTCGTCCCGGGCGAAGAACATCTCTCCGCTGGCCGGGTCGATGCCGGCCTCCAGAAGCCTGTGGATGGTGGAGGCCTCCTGGCCTGTCACCTCCGTCAGCCGCTTGGCCGCCCGACCAGTGGGGGCCGCTACCAGGCAACGCAGCTGCATCTGCCCCAGCAGCTCCAGGATACCATTCAATATCGTCGTCTTGCCGGTGCCGGGGCCGCCGGTAATCAGCAAAAGGCCGGAGGTTGCCGCCTCCCGGATGGCCTCGGTCTGCTCCTGGGAGTAGGCGATGCCGCTTTCCTTTGCCAGGGCAGCGATGGTCTTGTCCAGCCCCCGGGGGGCCGGGAAGGAGCCCTTCGCCAGCTCCAGCAGCCGCCGGGTGCAGTAGGTTTCCGCCTCGTAAAGCCGGGGCAGATAGCAGACCTGAATCCCGGCCAGGGTATCCTTCACGATTCTTTCCCCCTCCAGCAGCCGCTGGATCCCGGCGGCAATGGCCTCCGCCTCCACGCTGAGGAGCTGGCAGGTGGCCGTCATCAGCTTTTCCTCCGGCAGGAAGCTGTGGCCGGCGGAGAGATTGTAGCTCAGCTCAAACAGGAGCCCCGCCTCCACCCGCCGGGGGTCATCCCCCGCCACACCCAGCCCGATGGCGAACCGGTCCACGGCACCGAAGGGGGCATCCAGCCCCTCATCCATCAGCAGGTAGGGATCATCATAGAGCAGCTCCACGGTGGAATCCCCATAGAGCTTATAGGTCCGCACCGCCAGCTCGGCGGGCAGGCCATGGAGGGCAAAAAACTCCATAATTTGTCGCATACCCACCTGGAGCTTGAATTCCTCGCCAATGGCCCGGGCCCGCTTTTCGGAGATGCCCGGCACCTCCGCCAGCCTTTCCGGCTCCCGCTCCATGATCTCCAGGGTCCGGTCTCCAAATACATCCACGATCCGGGCGGCGGACCTGGGGCCGATGCCCTTGACCACCCGGCTCGAAAGATAGCTCAGGATCTCCAGGCTGGTCTGGGGCAGCAGCCGCTCCAGAAATTCGGCCTCAAACTGCTTACCATAGCTTGCGTGGGTGCTCCACTTGCCCGTGACCATGAGCCGCTCCCCCACCGCGGGCAGGGGGATGGTGCCCACCACCGTCACATTCTGGCCGCCGCCCACGTTCAGCCGCAGCAC
>CAZVDH010000165.1:0-3583 GCA_964625595.1 uncultured Oscillospiraceae bacterium
ATGCGGGGGGCAAGGCGTCTATCCACCCGCGTGCCTTAACTGCCCTACAAATTCCCAATTTATCAATATGATAACCTGCATAGAGATTTGCAAAGTAGTCAAAGCACTTGTCCGCTTGACACACTTCCAACGAAAAACCGGCTGGCAGAGGGGACTCTGCCAGCCGGGGATATTTACCGGACGTATTCGATGACGACGCAGCGGTTGGGCTCCACACCGGTGGAGTGGGTGGTGATGTTGTCCATATCCTGCAGGGCCGCGTGGATCACATGGCGCTCGTAGGCGTTCATGGGCTCCAGGGTGGTGCGGCGGCGGTTCTTCAGAACCTGCTGGGCCTTCTTCCGGGCGTAGCGGCGGAGACTGTCCTCCCGCTTCTCCCGGTAGCTCTCCGCGTCCACGCTGATGCGGATGCGGCCCTCCGAACCGTGGTTCACGGCGTAGTTGGCAAGATGCTGGATGGCATCCAGGGTGTCGCCACGGCGGCCGATCAGGTAGCCCAGATCGTCGCCCACCAGATCCACCCGGTAGGTGTTCGTCTCAGCATCCTTCCAGCAGTGGGGCACGGCCTGGGAGCCCATGTGCTCGGCAAGGCCCTTGATAAACTGCTCGATCTTTTCCTCCACGGAGCCGGGGGCGGTGGGAGCGTACTCCTTGGGCGCGGCGGCCTGCTTGGGCTGCTTCGGCTCTTTAGGCTCCTTCGGTTCCTTGGGCTGCCGGGGGGCGTCACCCCGGCGCTGGTTCCGGCCCTCGTTTCTGGACCGGCGCTCGCCCTGGGGCTTGGGCGCTTCCTGCTTGGGAGCCTCGGGGGCTGCCTGCCTGGGCGCTTCCTGCTTGACTTCTGCGGGCTTGGGCGCTTCCGGCTTGGGGGCAACGTAGGTGGGCTTGGGCTTGGAGCGGGAGGCGGAGGACAGCGCCACCTTAGGCGCTTCCGGCACGGGGTCCGGGGCTTCGTAGGTCACCTGAACCTTGGCAGGCTGGGCGCCGAAGCCCAGAAAGCCGGGCTTGGCCTGCTGGAGAACCTGGACGGAGACACTGTCCCGGTCCAGACCCAGGGTCTGAAGCGCGGCCTCAATGGCAAGGTCAATGGTCTTGCCGGATGTGACAATATTCTTTTCCATGATTTATTCCTCCGAAGACTGTGACGCGTAACGGTTAGGATCGTAGGCCCGGCCCTTGCAGTAGGGGCGGTCGGCAATGCCGGACAGGGTCTGCTTCTCAGGCTCTTCCGCTTCCTGGACCTTACCCTTGCGCAGGGCGTACTCCTTTTCAGCGGCGGCACGGGCGGCCTGCTCCTGATCCCGCTGCTGCTTGGCAAGCTTCTTTTTGCTGGTGTTGTCGGTGATGCCGTCGGGGTTCGCGGCCCGGCGCTCGGCACGGATGCGTTCCTTTTCGGCCTCTTCCTTTTCCCGTTCCAGACGGCGCTGGAGCCGGATGGCATCCTCCGCGTCATAGATCTTCCGGTAACGCTTGGTGAGGAGGGCATCCTCGCCGGTACGGACGATACCGCCCACAAACCAGTACAGGGACAGGGCGCAGGGCACGGTGAAGCCGAACCACAGCATCATGAGGGGCATCATCCACATCATGGTCTTGTTGGTCTGGGCGGCCTGAGAGTTCTGGGCGGCTTCCTTGTCCTGGATGCCATCCTTGTTGGTGATGACGGAATCGTTCATCTTCTGGGACACCAGCATGGTGATCACCTGGCTGCCGGCGGAGGTCAGGGCAATCAGGAACGCGCCGATGTGGGCCCAGTCCCAGGCCCAGCTGGCACCGAAGATGTTGAACTGGGGTACGGAGGCCAGGTCAATGCCCAGGAAGATGGAGTTGACGCCAGCCAGGGTCCGCTGGCTGATCTCCGGAATCGCGTCCTTAATGGCTTCGGCGTACTGGGGGATATACCGGGCGGCGACCATCTGGTCATAGTAGGTATTCTTGGTGAACAGCTCGGGAGCGTTGTCCTTAATAACCTGCACGATGGTGGCGGCGGTTTCGGCGCTCTCATGGAGCATGTACACCAGGGGCTGGCGGACAACGGCGTACAGGGGGATCAGGATCAGCATGGGTACAAAGCTCCACAGGCAGCCGCCGCCCATGGAAACGCCTTCCTCCTTGTACAGCTCCTGCATGGCCTGGCTCTGCCTTGCCTGGTCGTCCGCGTACTTGCGCTGGATCTCCTGCATCTGCGGGGTGAGCCGGGACATCTTCATCATGCTCTTCTTGGACTTGGCGGTGATGGGCAGGAGCACAAGCTGCACAATCACGGCAAACAGGATCAGAGCCATACCATAGCTGTGTGTCAGCTCGTACAGCAGCTCCATCAGGTAGCCGAAAGGCACCTGGATAATGTCGGCAAGATTAAAAGCGAGAATCATGGACTTTCCTCCTTATTTTTGGAAGTCACGGAACGGGGTCGTAGATATCCCCGTGGTAGAACGGGTGGCATTTGCTGATCCGTTTCAGGGCCAGCCAGCCGCCCTTCAGGGCTCCGTATTTCGAGATTGCTTCGTAAGCATATACGGAGCAGGTGGGGCGGAACCGGCACCGGGCCGGAAACGCCGGGGAAATGCAGCGGCGGTAAAAGGAAATGAGAGAAAGCATCAGTGTTTTCATTGGGGAGCCTCCTGCGTCAGAATACCGGCCTTGTCCGCAAGACGGAGGAAGCTGGCGGTAAGAGAGCTGAAGGGCGCCTCCACGGCCCGGGATCTTGCCACGATGACGATATCGTAGCCGGGCTTCAAAGCGCTTTCATTCAGCCGGTAAACCTCCCGCAGGCGGCGGCGGGTGCGGTTGCGCACCACGGCGTGGCCCAGCTTCTTGCTGACGGTGAACCCCACCCGGTTTTTTTCCTCCCGGTTGCGGCGGGCGTAGAGGACCATATAGCTGTCCGCGGCCCCGGGGGTGCGGTACAGCCGCCGGAAGATATGGTTTTGCTTCAGGCTGACGGAAAATTGCATGGCGGCCTCCCAGGATCAGATGGGTGAATAAGGACGGAGGGTAGAAAGTTTCCGAAAAAAAGGGAGCGGGGCGAATCGGACATTCACCCCGCTGCAGCTCCCGTTTCGCGTTTTACCGCGATGATCCGCGTTTGCTTACGCGGACAGGACCTTGCGGCCCTTGGCACGGCGGCGGGCCAGAACCTTGCGGCCGTTGGAAGTAGCCATTCTCTCACGGAAACCGTGCACCTTGGAGCGGTGACGCTGGCTGGGCTGATAGGTACGCTTCATGATTTTTACACCTCCTGTTTGACTTCATATGCTCAACAGCCGCACCCAGGCGGCCGCAGCAACGCTTTTTAAGCCATAATGGCCATACTCACTCATTATAACCGAAAAAGGGAAGCAGGTCAACACTTTTTTTACCCATCCGGGGGCTTTTCCGGGATAAAACGCGGTGCCGCCTCAAGAAAGAAAAACCGCGGCAATGCGCAAATTAGAATTTGTAGGGAAAGCCAGGGCATCGAACAACACTGTCATTCCGAACCAGTTCTCAAACTGGTGTGGGAATCTCCATCGAATTCCGGGCTGCTTTTCGTCATCCATTCGTAGGGGCGGTCATTGTGTCAAGAGCAACATAGTTTACACAT
>CAZVDH010000166.1:0-3443 GCA_964625595.1 uncultured Oscillospiraceae bacterium
CACAAGTGCGGGGGGCAAGGGCGGCTGCGCCGCCAGCCCTACAAATTCCAATTTCTCTCACTGCCGCAGAAAGTTAAGTGGGAGGGTGCATTTTACTTAACAAGGAGGATTCTATTATGGATAACGAAAAAATGGTACTGATCAAGCTGCCTCTGACCCGGCGGCAGAAAGACGATGTATTCGTAGGGATCAACGGCAAAACTTACCTCATCCAGCGGGGCGTGGAGGTCAGCGTCCCCTGGAACGTGGCAAAGGTCCTGGAGCGCAAGGAAAAGGTGCTGTCCCAGGCAATGGCCTATGAGGACGCTGCCGCCGCGCCCCTGGAGGCTCTGGAAGCCCGGGGCTAACCGTAAGAAAGGGGGAAAACCAATGACCATCCAGGACGCCATCACGGGGATTGATTCGCTTAAGCCAAACACCGTCCCGGAGGAAAGCAAGCTGCGGTGGCTGGGGGAGCTGGACTGGGAAATTTACCGGGATGTGCTGCTGACCCACGAGGGGGAAGTGCCGGAATTTGCCGGGTATCCCATGGGATTGGCCCAGAAAGACCGGGAAACCACCGAACTGCTGGCCCCCGCCCCCTATGACAGCATGTACCTGTACTGCCTGGAAAGCCACATCGACTACGAAAACGGGGAGACCGCCAGGTACAACAATTCCAACGCCATGTTCCGGACCGTCTTTGACGCCTACCGGAACTGGTATAACCGCACCCACAGGCCCCTTGCCGGGGCGGTGCGGTTTTACTGAGGGGGTGGGCGTATGCGTTTTCCCTCCCTCACGGTGCTTCCCACCAGCAGGTCCGTCATCGAAGCCTGGATGGGATACAACCGGAACCTGCGCATTGGAGACGGGGAGCTATTTGACATGGAAAACCTCAGCTCCGACCGGTTCCCCGTCCTGGCCCCCCGGAAGCGCCGGGGGGTGTACGCCGCCCCCACAAGCTGCACCGGGCTCATCTCCAAAGACAATCTATGCTACACCGACGGCAGCTGCTTTGTCATGGACGGCTACCGGCTGGACATGGGCCTGAATGACAGCCCGAAAACCCTGGTTTCCATGGGGGCCTATGTGATCATCCTGCCGGACAAGAAGTATGTGAACACCGCCGACCTGACGGACTGGGGCAGTATCGAGGCAAGCTTTGTCTCCACGCAGGCGGTCAGCTTTACCCTGTGCACCCTGGATGGAAGCCCGGTTTCCCCGGATTACACCCAGCCGGAGACTCCGGAAAGCCCGGAAGACGGCGGGCTTTGGCTGGACACCGGCAGCTCCCCCGCCGCCCTGCGGCAGTGGAGCGAAAGCACCGGGCTGTGGGCAGCCGTCCCCACCACCTATGTTAAAATTGCCTCTCCCAATCTGGGAAAAGCCTTTGAAGCGGGGGACGGGGTCCGCCTCTCCGGCCTGACGGAGACGCTCCTGGACGCCGAAACCGGGGAGGAAATCCAAAATCCCGGCCTTGCTGATCTGGAGGGCTCCTTCGTCATCCAGGCCAGGGGGGACGACTACATTGTGGTCATCGGGATTCTGGAAAGCCCCGCCGCCATCTCAAGCCCCGTCACCGTGGAGCGGCGGATGCCCAATATGGATTTTGTCATCGAAAGCGAAAACCGGCTCTGGGGCTGCCGGTACGGTGTGGCCGCCAACGGCGAGGCGGTGAACGAAATCTACGCAAGCAAGCTGGGGGACTTCAAAAACTGGAACTGCTTTCAGGGCGTGTCCACCGACAGCTATGTCGTCAGTCTCGGCACCGACGGCGCCTTTACCGGGGCGGTGAACCACCTGGGCTATCCCCTCTTTTTCAAGGAAAACTGCATCCACAAGGTCTACGGCAGCTACCCCGCCGCCTACCAGATGCAGACCGTGAACTGCCGTGGGGTCCAGCGGGGCAGTGAAAAAAGCCTTGCCGCCGTGAATGAGGTGCTCTACTACAAATCCGTTTCCGGGGTGTGCGCCTATGACGGGAGCCTTCCCCGGGAGGTCTCGGCCCCCCTGGGGGAAACCCCGTACCACAGCGCCAGCGCCGGGAGCCTGGGAAACAAATACTACATCTCCATGGCGGACCCGGAGGGAGTGTACCACCTCTTTGTCTTCGACACCGCCCGGGGGCTGTGGCACCGGGAGGACAGCACCCGGGCCGATTTCTGGTGCCGCGCAAGAAACGAGCTGTACTTCCTCGACCACAGCGACGGAAAGATCAAAACCGTGCTGGGCACCGGGGAACAGGCGGAGGATGCGGTCAGCTGGATGGCCCAGACCGGTTGCCTGGGGCTAAGCAGCCCGGACAACAAGTATATTTCCCGGCTGAACCTCCGGCTGAGCATGGACCCGGGAGCGAAGCTTACCGTGTACATTGACTACGACAGCGAGGACCGCTGGACGCCGGTCTGTACATTGGAATGCGGCACCCTGCGAAGCTTCACTGTCCCGGTGCGCCTGCGGCGGTGCGGCCACTTCCGGCTGCGGCTGGAGGGCCTGGGGGATGTGCGGCTGTATTCCATTGTCAAGACCATGGAGGATGGCAGCGATACCTACAATGCCCTGGGGCAGACCCTGGGAGGTGGGAAAGCATGAGCATTCCTATGCCCCAGCAGCTTTCGGGAAGTGACCGGGAACAGCTGCAGGGAATGAAGACCTACCTTTACCAGCTGGCCCAGGAGCTCCAATTCGCCCTGGGGGCCGTGGAAAAGCAGATCATCACCATGCGGGACACCGCCGCCAGCGCGGAGCGGACATTGCGGAGCGTCAGCGAAAGCCAGACGCCCCAGGCCCAATTTTCCAGCATAAAAGCTCTCATCATCAAGTCGGCGGACATCGTAAATGCCTACTACGAGGAAATCAGCCGGAAGCTGTCCGGGGAATATGTTGCCCAGTCCGACTTCGGCACTTTCCGCCAGGAGACCCAACAGGAGATCACGGAAAACGCCCAGGGGATCACCCGGGCCTTTTCCGACATGCAGGCCATCGAGGATACCCTCACCCAGGTGCAGGCGGCGGTGACCCAGGTGAACGCCTGGATCAAGACGGGGAAGCTGGGAGAGGACGAAAATTCCGTCCCCATCTACGGCGTGGAGATCGGCCAGCAGGCGGAAGAGGACGGGCTTGTGGTGTTTCAGAAGTTTGCCCGGCTCATGGCGGATCGGCTCAGTTTCTTCGACCGGAACGGCGTTGAGGTCAGCTTCATCGGCGACGAGACCATGCACATCACCAAGGCGGAAATTTCCTCCCTCACCGCCGGGGACGCTTCGGCGGAGCAATTCCGGATGGGCGAGTATCTTTGGTTTACCGGTGCGGACGGGCACCTGACCCTTTCGTAAAAAGGAGGTAACGATTCCGCCCCAGCCCGGAAACGGCAGGTAAATGATCGTTTATATGACCAACACGACTCGATAGCTGCTGTGGCGCGGGAGCGCCCTCGCCCCCCGCATTTATGAGGGGGGTGG
>CAZVDH010000167.1:0-3383 GCA_964625595.1 uncultured Oscillospiraceae bacterium
AAGTGCGGGGGGCAAGGGCGGCTGCGCCGCCAGCCCTACAAATTCCAATTTGCCGGTCTGCTGGCGGAAAACGGCAATTACGTTATCTCATCTCTTATATCTCCTATCTCATATCTTTTCTCCACACCCCCTGTGGAATGTGGAGAAAAAAACTGTGGAAACGCTTCCCGGGAATCCGCCAAAAAATTCCCTGTGGAAAACTTCAAAATTCTCCACAATCGGCTGTGGAGAAAAAGTGCTTGTCCTGTCTTGCTTTTTTCCACTTTTCCACATAAAATTTCCCTACTACGGCTACTGCTACAAAAACCTATGATTTAATATATATTATCTACTATTTCTACTAAAAGGAGAACGGCTATGCGATTTACCTGTGAAAAAAACGCGCTGATTCAGGGCTTCTTTGTCGCCTCCCGGACAGCGGCCCAGAAAAGCAGCCTGTCCGTCCTGGAGGGTATCCTCTGCCGGGCAGGCTCCGGTCTGAGCTTCACCGGCTTCAACATGGAGACCGCCATTACCTACTGTGTGGACGCTTCCGTTTCCGACGGGGGCGAGTGCGTACTCCCCGCCCGGCTGTTCGGCGACATTGTAAGGCGTCTGCCTGAGGGGGATGTGACGGTGGTGGTGGACGACAGCTTCAATGTATCCATCCGCTCCGGCTACGCTTCCTTTTCCATTAAGGCCGAAAGCGCCGACGATTATCCGGACCTGCCCGATGTGCTGGAGGGCAAGGCCATCCGCATCCCCCAGAACGAGCTGAAAAAGCTGATCGGCGGCACCATCTTCGCCGTGTCCGACAACCAGGCCCGGCCCATCCACAACGGCGTGAAGTTTGAAGTCCGGGACGACTCCATCACCGCCGTGGCGGTGGACGGCTTCCGCCTTGCCAGAAGAACCTACCACCCCGACGAGCCTACGGGCCGGGAGCTGAGCTTCGTGGTGCCCTCCGGGAGCCTGAAAGAGGTGGAAAAGATCGTCGGGGACTCTGACGAGAATGTGGCCTTTACCGTGGGCACCAAGCACATTCTCTACCAGATGGGCAACACCACCCTGATTTGCCGGCTCCTGGAGGGCGAGTTCCTGGATTGGCGGCGGGTGGTCCCCACGGGAAGCCCCATCAAGCTGATTGCCAATGTGGGAGATCTGCTTTCCAGCGTGGAGCGGGTGGGCCTGATCGTTTCCGAAAAGTATAAAAGCCCGGTGCGCTGCGTGTTTTCCAACCAGGAGCTTCTCATGCGCACCAACAATACCATCGGCGCGGCGGAGGACCGGTGCTCCTTTGCCGGGGACGGCAAGGAGCTGGAGATCGGCTTCAACGTCCGCTACCTGGCCGACGCCCTCCGGGCAATCCCCGGGGAGGAGGTCACTTTGGAGCTGACCAACGGCCTCAGCCCCATCGTCATGACCCCGGTGGACGACAAGCAGGACTTTGCCTATATGGTATTGCCCGTTAGAATTAAAAATTGACGGCAGGGCCCGGGGCTAAGCCGTGCGCCATCGAATTCCCGGTCATTGCGAACCAGTGACCGACGTCACTGGTGTGGCAATCTCCATCTTCAGAAGAATACGGTCACAATGACGAGGGAGATTCCCACACCAGCGTGCGCGCTGGTTCGGAATGACACGTATTTTGAAGCGCGGCCTGCTGTACGATGAGATTCCAGCAACCATAATTGTCAATTTTCAACTGTCAATTGTCAATTGATCTTCAGGAGTGTTTTATGAAAGTAACCGTGAAAAAGAAGAATCCGGCGGAGGTGGTCACCATTTCCACGGAGTTTATCAAGCTGGAAGCCGCCCTGAAATTCGCCGGGCTGACGGAAACCGGGGGAGAGGCCAAGGAAATTATCCTTGACGGCCAGGTGGCGGTGAATGGGGAAGTGTGCACCCAGCGGGGCAGGAAGCTTCGCGCCGGCGACTGCTTCACCCTGGACGGCAGGGAATACAGGATCGAAACAAATGACGCTGAATGAGCTGCGTCTGGAAAGTTTCCGGAACTATTTAGACTGCCGCTTCACCTTTGACCCGGGGGTGAACCTGATCCTGGGGGACAACGCCCAGGGGAAAACCAACCTCCTGGAAGCCATCGCCTATTTAGGAAGCGGAAAGAGCTTCCGGGCCCAGCGGACCGCGGAGCTGATCCGCTTCGGCGACCACTGCGCCCAGCTGGAGGGAAAGGTATTTTCTCAGGAGCGGGAGCAGACCTTACGGTGGGTGCTCTTTCCCGGCAATAAGCAGCGGCAGCTGTGGCGCTCCGGGGTGAAGAAAAAAAGCGCCGGGGACATTGCCGGGGTGCTGCCAACGGTGCTCTTCTGCCCGGAGGATCTGATGGTCTTAAAATCCGGGTCCTCCCAGCGGCGGCGGCTGGCGGACTCCGTTCTGTGCCAGCTCCGGCCCAACTACGACGCGGCGCTCACGGAATACAACCGGATCCTGGAGCAGAAAAGCAGGATTCTCAAGGACCGGTTTGAAAACCCCCTGCTTCTGGACATTCTGCCGGAGTACAATGCAAGGCTTTGCCGGGTGGGAGCGGTGCTGATCAGCTACCGGGCGAGATTTTTTGAGGCTCTGGGCGCGCAGGCGGGGGAGTACCACCGCCGGTTTTCCGGGGGCAGCGAGGAATTTAAACTGGAATATAGGACGGTGTCCACGGTTAAGGACACAATGGCAACGGTTGACCGGCTGGAAGATAACCTGCGGGAGCACCTGGAGAGCCATTACCGGGCGGAGTTGGAAAGCGCCCAGTGTCTGACCGGCCCCCACAAGGATGATTTTGAAATTACCCTCTCCGGCACCCCTTTGAAAGCCTACGGTTCTCAGGGCCAGACCCGCACCGCCGCCATCAGCCTGAAGCTATCTCAGCGGGAGCTGATGAAGCGGGAGTTTGGGGAGGAGCCGGTGCTGCTGCTGGACGATGTGCTCTCCGAGCTGGACCCCGGGCGGCAGGATTTTGTGCTGAACCAGATCGATTCCGGCCAGGTGTTCATCACCTGCTGCGAACCCGGCCGGTTTACGAAAATCGGAAAAACGATTGAAATAAAAAACGGGGAATTTGTCGCGCCGTCAGAACGTGTCATTCCGAACCAGTTCTCAAACTGGTGTGGGAATCTCCATCGAATTTCTGACTGCTCATCGTCATACAGACGGTCCCCTTTGTGCTGTTTTCCGGAATTCATCCACGAGAAATTGTACTTCTAACCGGGAGATTGCCACACCAGTGACATCGGTCACTGGTTCGCAATGACCGGGAATTCGATAGCCCGTCAAATTCCAATTTAGGTTATCGGCTTTATGCAGCAAACAGAAAAATGTACTTTGGTGTACTGGTGCAGCAGCACCATCGCTTCCCCCGGGGGTGGTGCTCCGCGCAGCGAATCAAAATCCAA
>CAZVDH010000168.1:0-3296 GCA_964625595.1 uncultured Oscillospiraceae bacterium
CCCGCCACCAGTTTGCGAACTGGTGGCACCCCCCTCGTAAACGCGGGGGGCAAGGACGCGTACCGTATCGACACCGCTCGCCACTACCCAAACAGCCCTGCAAATCCCAATTTGTTATTTTTCTGAGTCACGCCGATAATCACCCATTATTTCAATCGCCGCGAAGCGGCACCTTATCTTATATCTCATATCTTATATCTCAATAACTGTCCGCTTCCTCAAATCCCCGCTCCCGGAAAAACGCCAGGATAGCTTCCTTTTCCCCCCGGGCGCTGCCCTGCTGGAAGCCCGGCTTGCCGCCGCCACGGGAGGACATGGCCTGGGACATCTCTTTCGTCATGGGCCGCAGGTCTTTATTCTTGTCAATGACGCACCAGCGCCAGGTATCCCCTTTTCCAACAAACACCGCCGCCGTGCCGCCGCAGCTTTCCGCCGTGCAGTCGGCCAGGGTAACCATGAGCTCCGGGTCCAGTTCCTCCCGGAAAAGGAGCATATCGCCCCTGCCCCGGCATTTTTCCGCCCCGGTCCGGATGGCTTCCAGCTCCAGCTGCCGGGAGCGGTACTTGGCCTTGCCCAGCTGGTCGTAGATTTCCCCGGCGGCCCCGGCGATTTCGGTGACGGGGGCGGACAGCAGCCGGGAGACCGCCTTTGCCTGACTGTACACCGCGTTCAGCTGATTCAGCGCCGGGATGCCGCAGGACATTTCCAGCCGTGTGCCCCCCCGAAAAGGCACGGCAGACCACAGCTTCACAGGCCCAGCCTCCCCGGTGCAGGCCACATGGACGCCGCAGCAGGCGCACCGGTCCGCCCCCGGAACCTCCACGATCCGCACGGGCCAGGGCAGCGCCCGTTTCGTCCGGTAGGAAATTTTACCCAGTTCCTCCGGGTCGGGGACATAGCACTTTACGGGCAGATTCTGCCAGATAACATCGTTTACGGCGCTTTCCAGCTCCGGCAGGGCATCGGGTGGAATGGGGCCGTCAAAATCCACCTGGATCCGCTCCAGATTCATGTGAAACCCGGTGTTATGGTAACCGTACTTCCTGTGCACCAGGCCGGAGAGAATGTGTTCGCCGGTGTGCTGCTGCATGCGGATAAACCGGGGGAGCCAGTCAATACGGCCCTCCACAGTTTCCCCGGCAGCAAGGGGGCGGTCACACAGGTGGAGAATTTCCCCGTTTTCCTCCGCCATGCCGGTGACCCGGGCATCGCCCAGGGTGCCGGTATCACAGGCTTGTCCGCCGCCGCCGGGGAAAAAGGCGGTGCGGTCCAATAGAACGGCAAAGCCGTCCTCCCGTTCCCGGCAGCTAAGAACCCGGGCGGTAAAGACGGCAAGACGGCAGTTTTCGTAGTAAAGCTTTTCCGTGGTCATAGGCGTTTCCTCACAGTGTCATTTGTGGATTTTCGCGGCAGAGCGTGAAAGAATTGACAATGGACAATTGACAATTGACAATTATGGTGTCGCTTCGCGACATTTATAAAATAAAAGGGCGGTTATCGGACTGCTTTTCCTTGAACGGTGCGCGGGAGGAACAACGCCTTGCCCCCCGCGTTTACGAGGGGGGTGCCACCAGTTCTCAAACTGGTGGCGGGGGGAGACCGTCACCCGCATATCTTTCACAAAAAAGTGTAAAGAATAGGACTGCAAATACAGAAAGATCATTTTTTGCGTTTTGCTGTCTGAAATTCGCACTCCCCCCGGTACCAGTGTGCGCACTGGTACCACCCCCCTCACAAGTGCGGGGGGCGAGGGCGGCTTCGCCGCCGGGCGTGTACTGAGGAACGACACCGAGCGGGTGGTGCTCCGCGCAGCGAATCAAAATCTAAATGATTGCCGGGGCCAATCAAACCGAAATTAAAAGGGAAAGAACGACAACACAAATCTTGCGCACGGCTTGGCCGCCCGCCCTGCGGGCTAGGCGCCGCCGTGGAGGTATTTCCGGTCCCAGTCCAGGTCAAAGAGCTTGCTTGACCGGTCCATGGTGCAGCCCTGGAACATATCGTCCGCCAGCTCCCGGAGGGTGTCCGCCGGTTCCAGGCACTCGATATAGAATTCCGGCAACGCTTCCTCCCCCATTTGCAGGCCCAGCAGCGCCCCGGTGATGGCCCCCACCGCGCCGCTTCTGCCGGAGTGGTTCACGGCGGTAATGAGGGCGGAATCAAAATTCCCGTCGGACACTAAAATAGCGTACACCGCCCCCGCCAGAACCTGCGCCGCGGTCTCGCAGCCCAGCCGCTCCATGACCTGCACCGGCGGCGTTGCCCGGTCGTCCGCCAGGGACGCCGCCAGGGTAATCTGACTGCTGACCTCAAAGGCCTGGCTGTACCGGTGGCCGAACTGCTCCCGGACGGCTTTTGCCGCGTCCAGAGCGGCCTTGCGGAAAGAAATGTCCGTGTCCCGGATCATAAGGCTTACCATATGGGTCAGGGCCGCGCCGCTTAAAAACGCGGTGGCGCCCCCGTGGGTCAGGGCCACGGCCTCGGCCCCCAGCAGGTCCAGCTCCTCCTGGGACATGCTGACCAGCCGGCGGAACAGGCCCACAGCCAGGGCGGTGGTGATGCCGGTTGCGGAGGAGGCGGAGTTTTCCGGCTCCGTCAGGGTGCCCAGGGTGGGCTTTGACAGGGTGTCCAGCATCCGGGTGTCCATGCACCGGTGGCGGCACAGCTCCGGCTGATTTACGAGCCAGCAGTAGGTCTTCCGGGGTCTGCCCCAGGGCCGCTGGGACAGGGCCCACTCCCGGCTGGAAAGGCCGATATAGTTGACCAGAGGAGCCATTTTTCCCCGCATCTGCCCCCGGGTCATGGCAAGGAGCAGGCCGTTGCAGGCAAAGGCCGCCAGTTGGGTATAGGAGGAAATCTCCGCGTAGCCGTTTACCAGGTCGTAGCCCTGCAGCCCGCCGGGGCCGTAGTCCTCCCGGATCTGGGAAAGGCTCTGCCTGTCCACGGTGCAGCCCATGGCGTCGCCCACCGCAAGACCCAGCATCAGCCCCCGGATGTGCTTCCTTTGCGCGCGCATACCGATCCCCTCCTTGCTTTTTTACCTATTATAGCCCCAAAAGGGATGGAATGCAAGGAAAATCACGATAAGAGATATAAGATAAAGCGGAACGGGGAAGTCCGTACAGCAGGCCGCATTCCAATTTATATGTCATTCCGAACCAGTGCTCACACTGGTGTGGGAATCTCCCTCGTCATCGAGACCGCGTTCTTCTATCGATGGAGATTGCCACACCAGTCTGCGGACCAATGTCATTAAGTTAAGAAATTCGATAAAATGATGTTAAGGTTATCGGCTG
>CAZVDH010000169.1:0-3254 GCA_964625595.1 uncultured Oscillospiraceae bacterium
AGCGCAGCGAGACTGATGAGGAACGGCGATACGAACCGATTTCTTATTCGGTTCGCAAAAAAGGTACTGCTTGAAACGCTGTATGTTCTTATTTACCGGTGTCCCATATCAGAAAGTGTCGCCGATCCTCATCCGCCCCTGCGGGGCACCTTCCCCCCGGGGGAAGGTATTGGACTGCCAAATCAAAGGTTTCCTATTTGCTGTTTTAAGCCGATAACCTAAAGTCGAATTTGTTGAAGTGAGTGCGCTCCCCGAACAACACTGTCATTCCGAACCAGTTCGCAAACTGGTGTGGGAATCTCCATCGAATTTCGGGCTACTTATCGTCATACAGACCGTTCTTTTGCACCGTTTTCTGGAATTCATCCACGAAAAGCAGTACTTCTAACCGGGGGATTGCCACGCCAGTGTGCGCTACTTTATCGCAATGGCCGGGAATTCGGGTTCGGAATGACACGTTCTGATACTAGTTTTTCATAAAACGGTTTAATACCGTTTTATGGGACCGCTGTCAAGCGGTCAGCGGCATCGCCGCAAAAAAACGTAGTCCATACATTTCTCGCCGCCACCGGCGGCCTGCGCAAAAAGCGCAGGATAAAATGGTATTAACCATTTTATCGAGAAATAGTATGACAATGCGCCAAATTCCATTTACCCGCATCCCGGAGGTGCAGCCCGTATGTTCCGTTTCCCAACCGCAAAAAGCTGTGAACCTCTTTCTGTGCTGCCCACAGCACAGAAAGAGGTTCACAGTCCCGATCTGATTTATTTATCCGCTTGCTTCATGGACAGGCTTATGCGGCGGCGCTTTTCGTCCACGGACAGCACCATAACCTTTACCACATCTCCCACCTGCACCGCCTCGCTGGGATGGCGCAGACGGCGGTTGCTTACTTCGGAGATATGCACCAGGCCGTCCTGATGGACGCCGATGTCCACAAAGACGCCGAAGTCGATGACATTGCGCACCGTGCCGGTGAGGATCATGCCTGACTTCAAATCTTTCATTTCCAGCACATCCTTGCGCAGCACCGGGGCGGGCAGCTCATCCCGGGGATCCCGGCCGGGCTTTGCCAGCTCCTTCGCGATGTCCAAAAGGGTGGGCTCGCCCACACCGCATTCCTGGGCCGCTTTGGAAACTCCATAGGCCCGAAGCTTCTCGGGAAGCTCCCCGAGGCTCTCCCCTTTTTGGAAGCCCAGCAAGGTAAGCAGCGCTTTCGCCGCGTCATAGGACTCCGGGTGGACCCCGGTGTTGTCCAGCAGCTCCCGGCTCTCCGGCACCCGCAGGAAGCCGGCGCACTGCTCAAAGGCTTTCGGTCCCAGCTTGGGCACCTTTTTCAGCTGACTTCTTCCGGTAAAGGGGCCGTTTTCCTCCCGATAGGCAACAATATTCTTCGCCGTGGCAGCGGTCAGGCCGGACACCTGCTCCAGCAGGCTCCGGGAGGCAGTATTCACATCCACACCCACAGTGTTCACGCAGTCCTCCACCACACCGCCCAGAGCGGCGGACAGCTCTTTCTGGGGGCAGTCGTGCTGATACTGGCCCACGCCAATGGCCTGGGGATCGATCTTCACCAGCTCCGCCAGGGGATCCTGGAGCCGCCGGGCGATGGAAACCGCGCTGCGCAGGTTCACATCGTAGTCGGGAAATTCCTCCGCCGCCAGGGGGGAGGCGGAATACACCGAAGCCCCCGCCTCGCTCACGATCATATACCCGGCATCGGGAAAGCTTTTGAGCAGTTCCACCGTCATGGCTTCCGTCTCCCGGGAGGCGGTGCCGTTGCCGATGGCAATATGCTTTACCCCATCCTTGCGCATGAGGACGGAGAGCCTTTCAATGGCCTCCTGCTTTTTCCGCTCGCTGAACGTGGGATAGACCACTGTGGTGTCCAGCACCTTTCCGGTGGGATCCACCACCGCCACCTTGCAGCCGTTCCGGTAGCCGGGATCCAGGCCCATGGTGACAAAGCCCTTTACCGGTGGCTGCATCAGCAGGGGCTTTAAGTTCAGAGCGAAATTGCGGATGGCCCCGGCGTAGGCCCGCTGAGAAAGGTCGGCCCGGGTCTCCCGCTGGATGGAGGGGAAGATCAGCCGCTCGAAAGCGTCCTCCGCCGCGGCCCGGACAAAGGAGGATACCGCCGCGCCGGGCTTCAGCGCCCCCCGGCACACCAGGGCCGCCCCCTCGTTTCCCGGCAGGGTAACGCTGACTTTCAGAACGCCCTCCTTTTCGCCCCGGTTAATGGCCAGGATCTGGTGGTCCAGCACCCGGCTGATGCTCTGGGAGAAATCGTAGTACAGCTTGTACACCCCATCGGCCTCGGCGTCTTCCACCGCTTTGCAGATAAGGCTTCCCCGTCGGGAAACCAGCTCCCGGAGGGCCTTGCGGATGGCGGCATCATCGGAAATGGTTTCGGCAATAATATCGCTGGCTCCCTGCAGGGCGGCGTCCACATTCTCCACCCCATTTTCTGGGTTAACATAATCCTGAGCCAGCACCGCCGGATCCTGCCCGTCCTGGGCGAAAATGGCATCCGCCAGAGGGCCCAGACCCCGCTCCCGGGCAACGGAGGCCCTTGTGCGGCGCTTCTGCTTATAGGGCAGGTACAGGTCTTCCACCTCCGCCAGGGTAGCGGCGTTATCGATGGCGGAAGACAGCTCTTCCGTCAGCTTTCCCTGGTTTTCAATGGCCCGCTTGACTTCCTCCCGCCGCTCCTGCAAACCCCGCAGATAGGTCAGGCGGGTTTCCAGATTCCGCAGGGTGGTATCATCCATGGAGCCATGCTGCTCCTTGCGGTAACGGGCAATAAAGGGAATGGTATTTCCCTCATCCATGAGCCGGACGACATTTTCCACATATTCCGGTTTCTGTACCAGCTCCCGGGCCAGAATTTCGGTGATCGACTGCATTGTGTAAGCTCCTTTTCGTTTTGTCGGCCATCATTGTAGCACACTTTTTCCAAAAAGGGAACGGGGAAAAACCGAGATCATATTTCTTTCCCGCGTATACGCCTGCCGCAAGGAACAGACAAATTGGAATTTGGCGGCTTCGCCGAATTGACAATTGACAATTATTGTGTCCCTACGGGACAATTTAGAAATAATTTCTATTGTTTTTCATCCAAATTCTTTTTATTTTAAATCATCCCGAAGGGATTCCTTAATTGTCAATTGTTCATTGTCAATTGTCAATTAAATTCCTATTTAGGCTATCGGCTTAAAACAGCAAATAGGAAACCTGTGATTTGGCAGTCCAA
>CAZVDH010000170.1:0-3254 GCA_964625595.1 uncultured Oscillospiraceae bacterium
GGCAAGGCGTCTATCCACCCGCGTGCCTTAACTGCCCTACAAATTCCAATTTATCTGTTTGCCGGGGAAAGCGGATAGGCATTATCATTTATATATCACAGAAAAGGAATTAAGGAAATGACACGATTATCCGCCGCTTCGGGAAAGACCACCGTCCGGGATATGACGGATGGGTCCATTATAAAACAGATAACGCTTTTTGCCCTGCCCCTGATGCTGGGGAATATTTTCCAGATGCTCTACAACACCGTGGACTCCATCGTTGTGGGCAATTTCGTGGGCAAGCAGGCCCTGGCGGCGGTGGGCTCCACCACCATGATCGTCAACATGATGGTGTTCTTCTTCAACGGCTTCTCCACCGGCGCGGGGGTGATTATCGCGAACCTATTCGGCGCCCGGAATATGGAAAAGCTGCACAAGGCCATCGAAACCACCATGGCGGCAACTTTCCTGCTGAGCGTCCTGTTTACCCTGGCGGGGGTTGCGGCGGTAAAGCCCATGCTGCGCTTTATGGCAACCCCGGAGGATGTGTTCGGGGAGGCGACGGTCTATCTGCAAATTTATATCGGCGGTATTTCCGGGCTGCTGGTGTACAATATGGGCAGCGGTATCCTGCGGGCGGTGGGGGATACCATGCGCCCCCTGTTCTTCCTGGTGCTCACCAGCGTGGTGAATATCGTTTTGGACCTGGTGTTTGTCGTCGGGCTTCACAGCGGCATCGAGGGCGTGGCCTGGGCAACCATTATTTCCCAGTTTATCTCCGCGGCTCTTACTTTACTGTTGCTGACCCGTTCAGAGGACATCTACCGGCTGACCTGGAAAGATCTGGAAATTGACCGCGCTATCCTGGGCGAAATCTTCGCGGTGGGCCTGCCTGCCGGGATCCAGTCCATCATCACGGCATTTTCCAATGTGTTTGTCCAGTCCTATATCAATTTCTTCGGTTCCGGCTGCATGGCAGGCTGGAGCTGCTATAACAAGCTGGACCAGTTCGTCATGCTGCCCATGCAAAGCATGGCCATGGCTGCCACGACCTTTGTCAGCCAGAATATCGGCGCGGGCAGGGAACGTCGGGCGGATAAGGGTACGGTGATCACGGTGAGCATGTCCGTGGGTGTGACTGCTGTCATTGTGGCGCTGCTGTGCCTGTTTGCGGCGCCTGCGGTGCGGATGTTTTCGCCGGATCAGTCGGTGATCGAATACGGCGTGCTGTTCATCCGGGCCAATTGCTTTTTCCTGCTTTTTAACTGCGTGAACCATGTGCTGGCAGGCGCCCTCCGTGGGCGGGGAGATTCCAAGGGGCCAATGATCATCATGCTGCTGGCGTTCGTTGGGATCCGGCAGGTCTACCTGTTTGTGGTGACCCGGTTCATTGCCAACACGCCTTTCCTGGTGGGCTTCGGCTACCCCGTGGGCTGGACCACCTGCTGCATCATCGAGCTGACCTATTTCTTCCTCCGCTGGAGAAAAACGAAGCGGAAATGACCTGTAATGCGTATCAACTGCAAATCCCCGGTTCGCCCCCCTCTGTGGGAGGCAAACCGGGGATTTGTTAATACCAAATGCGCATATCGCTTTTTGCGGAAAAACGATAAATTGGAATTTGTAGGGCAGTTAAGGCACGCGGGTGGATAGACGCCTTGCCCCCCGCACTTGTGAGGGGGGTGTCCCTGCGCTAGCGCAGGGACGGGGGGAGATTGGATTTCCGAAAGCGTCAAATAATTGATTTTTCTGTGTTTACAGTCCCATTCTTCACACTTATTTCTGAAAGATATGCGGACGACGGGCTCCCCCCGCCACCAGTTTGAGAACTGGTGGCACCCCCCTCATAAATGCGGGGGGCGAGGACGCGTACCGCATCGGCCCGCAAACCATTCACCAAACAACCCTACAAATTCCCAATTTGTCGTTCTGCTGAGCAAATCGGAGAAGAATACATAAAAGTTGCTGTTTTCAGAAGATCAAGCGGCTTTTGATAAAATACTTATGACGGCGGCATTATTTCGTCCAGTACTGGGCGCCCCAGTGTTCAAAGTCCCACTGCTCCATATAGCTGTTGCACTCATAGTCAATGTAGAAAAGCTTTCCGTCCTGGACTACGAAATTGGTGGGGTAGTAGTCGATGTTCAGTCCTGCGGGGTAGAGCTGACCGCACATAGCCTGCACCTGGCGGATATAGTCCGGCTCCATCCGGCCCTGGGAAACCAGGGTATCGATGGTTGGACCCGCAATGTACGCCTTGAGGATCCGTTCCTGTGCAATATCCGCTTCCAGAAGCGTGGGCATAGGGATGTCCAGGGCTTTGAGCCGGGTGTAATCCCGAAGCTCCGATTGCAGCTTGTCCCCAAACTGGTAATAGCTGCAGGGCTCGTGGTGGATCTGCTTGAGAACATATTCCCTGTCCCCGTCCCGCACCAGATAGGAGTAGCCGCCCTTGCCCTTTCCCAGGAGCCGCACCACGGTATAGGGCTTTCCGTTTACCGTAAGTACCTTGGGCAGTGTGTTTCCCGTTTCCATAGGTTCTCCTTTTCCCGGGGTGTATGTGATGCTGCCTTATTTGCCGATCCCCAGATTCCGGGCAGCTTCCTCGCTGTTTTCCAGGATGCCGCCCACGGTGGGACAGCCGGCAAGCTCCGGGCAGTCGGCGCAGGTGGCGCAGCCCCTGCCCAGGGCACACTGACGGATGGGACACAGGAAGTTACAGTAGGGAGACTTAACCCCATCGACCCGGCAGCCGGCGCAGTTGATCATCTCCGGGGTGATTTCCACCCCGTTCAGCCGGCTCCAAAGCGCGGCGGTTTTTTCCCGCAGGGCGTTGTCGTCGGTGAGCGTTGCCCGCCGGGCGTCGCACTTCTCGCAGTCCAGGCCGCAGTAAGCGATCAGGTCTTTCATGATAGGCCTCCTTGATTCAGTAGTTTTCAGTTTATGAAAATTAATTTATATGAATATGTTTACATTATAATGCCGGTGCAGGGCCTTGTCAATGGGTTATTCCCGGATATGCTGACCGGCTGAAAGAGGCAAATTGGGAATTAAATTGACAATTGACAATGAACAATTGACAATTAAGGAATCCCTTCGGGATGATTTAAAATAAAAAGAATTTGGATGAAAAACAATAGAAATTATTTCTAAATTGTCCCGTAGGGACACAATAATTGTCAACTGTCAATTGTCAATTGTCAATTCGGCGAAGCCGGCAAATTCCAATTAAGGTTATCGGCTTTAATAAGCTGATCGTGAAATTGTAAATT
>CAZVDH010000171.1:0-3252 GCA_964625595.1 uncultured Oscillospiraceae bacterium
CATTTTTCTGTTTGCTGCATAAAGCCGATAGCCTAAATTGGAATTTGTCGGGCTATCGAATTCCCGGTCATTGCGATAAAGTAGCGCACACTGGCGTGGCAATCTCCCTCAAATTTCCGAATCGTGATCGTCTACCTCCGTAGGGGCGCTCATTGAGCGCCCGGCAAGGAAAGTTTCGACATTCGTATTTCTTTCGGCGAAAAGGTTCCATTTTACATGAATTAATGCTGGAATTCGGTACATTTTTGCGGGCGGTCAATGACCGCCCCTACGAATGGATGACGATAGGCTGCCTGGAATTCGATGGAGATTCCCACACCAGGAAAGCGAACTGGTTCGGAATGACAATGTTGTTCGATGCGCGGTCTTTCCTCTGCAAATTCCAATTTGTCTGTCTGCCGCGGGAAGCCGGCGAAAAGAGCGCCCCCAAAGTCAAATGGCTTTGGGGGCGGTGTTTCTATGGAAAATTACGCTCTGCGGCGGGAATTGGCGCCTTTGCGCCGGGGTTCTCCCTTGGCATTGAAGAAGAACATGCACAGGCCGTTGATGGCCAGGGTGGCAAGGAGCACCAGCACCGTCTCCCAGATCAGGCACCGCACTGCCCGCCAGGCCATGTCCATGGCGGCCATTCCGGAGAAGCCTCCCGAGATCATAAGCATGACCACCGTGAGCACCAGCCCCAGAGCGGCAAAGGTCAGCCCGGCGATCCGCTGGGAAAAGCGCCAGGCCTGGACGCTGCCCATGCCGAAGAAGCACCGGTAGCCAAAGTAATAATTGGCTTCCTTGGGGGACAAAAGCAGGTAGGCGATGCCCAGGGCCAGGAGCACAATGGGGCCGACGATCACCGCGATCCGGCAGGCCAGTTCCAGCTTTCCCACAACGGTGGAAATATCCGGAAGCAGGGCGGCAGGATCCAAACCGTCCATCATTTCCTTAATGGAGTCTATGCTGAAAGCAGCCTCGGTGGCCGCAGTGGTTTCCAAAGTCATTATTTTTCCTCCAGGTATTTGCTGATCTCCCGCATGAAGCTGTTCGCGTCCTGGAACTGGTGGTAGATGGAGGCAAAACGGATGTAGGCCACTTCGTCCAGGGGCTTCAGCCGCTCCATGACCATCTCGCCCAGCTTATCGCTGCTGATCTCCCGCTCCAGGGTATTCTGAATGGTCTGCTCGATCTCGGTGGTGATCCGGTCCAGGTCGTTCACATCCACCCGCCGCTTGTCAAAGGCGCGGATCATGCTGTTGAGGATCTTGTTCCGGTCAAAGGGCTGACGGGAGCCGTTGCGCTTCACCACAATGATGGGCAGTGTCTCCACCACCTCGTAGGTGGTGAACCGGCGCTGGCAGCGCATACATTCCCGGCGGCGGCGTATGCTCAGACCGTCCTCGGAATGCCGTGAGTCCACGACCTTGCTCTCCTGATCTCCGCAAAAAGGACACTTCATGGGATGCACTTCCTATTTCCAGGGCACACCGGCAGTTTCCCCGGTTTGCGCCCAAATGATACCATTCCATATGCATTATACCAAAAATATACACAAATAGCAAGGGGTTTTTAGCCGGCCGAACCCGAACGGGAGTTGACAGCGGAAAGTGACTGAAATTCAAACGGCGCGGTTCCCGGTTTTGGGAACCGCGCCTTTCAGCGTTTGGTTTGCCGCTTAATACTGGGTCGGCTGGATGTGCCAGATTTCCTCGGCGTACTGCCGGATGGTCCGGTCGGAGGAGAACTTGGAGGCGGAAGCCACATTTTCCAGGCACTTCCGGCCAAAGGCCAGCCGGTCGCCATACTCCTTGTTCGCCCGCAGCTTGGCATCCATATAGCTTTCGTAGTCCAGCAGGACAAAGTAATGGTCCGCCTTGTGCCAGGAAGCGCCGTCCAGCAGAGCGTGATACAGCTCTTTCTGGTCGTCGTCGGTGGGCACGGTGCCGTCCACCAAAGTATCGATGGCACGATGCAGGTGGGCGTTGCGCTCGTAGATGTCCCGGGCCCGGTAGCTGTCCCGGCAGGCGTTGATCTCCTGGACGGTGTGGCCGAAGATGTATTCGTTCTCCTTGCCGGCCTCCTGGGCGATCTCCACGTTGGCGCCGTCCAGGGTGCCCAGGGTCACGGCGCCGTTGAGCATCAGCTTCATATTGCCGGTGCCGGAGGCCTCGGTGCCCGCGGGAGAAATCTGTTCGGAAATATCCGCGGCGGGAATGATATGCTCGGCGTAGGAGCAGTTGTAGTTCTGAACGAAGACCACTTTCAGCTTATCGCTGACCGCGGGATCGTTGTTCACCATCCGGGCAATCCGGTTGATGTAGCGGATGATGGCCTTGGCCCGGGCGTAGCCGGGGGCGGACTTGGCGCCGAAGATGAACGCGGTGGGCTGGAAGTCAGGCAGCTCCCCGTTTTTCAGCCGGAAGTAAATATCCACAATGGACAGGGCGTTCATCAGCTGCCGCTTGTACTCGTGGAGCCGCTTTACCTGCACATCGAAAATGAAGTCCGGGTTCAGCTTCACATCCTCCCGCTGGGCAATGACCTTGCACAGCTGCTCTTTCTTGGCCCGCTTCACGGTGTTGAACTGGTAGACCATGGTATCGTCGATCATGGGCTTCAGCCGGGCCAGCTGGTCCAGGTCCTTCAGGAACTCGCCGCCGATGCGGTACTTGATGAGCTGGGTCAGCTCGGGATTGCACAGGCCCAGCCACCGCCGGGGGGTGACACCGTTGGTCTTGTTCTGGAACCGCTGGGGGAACATGTGATACCAGTCCTTGAACAGATCGTCTTTCAGGATCTGGGAATGGATCTCCGCCACGCCGTTGACATAGGAGCCCACATACACGGAAAGGTTCGCCATGTGGGCGGTGTTGTCCCGGATGATAAACAGGCCCGGGTTCTCCCGTTTCAGCTTCTCGTCAATGCGGCAGATAATGTCCACAATCTCAGGCACCACGCTGCGCAGCAGGTCCAGGTTCCACTTCTCCAGGGCTTCGCTCATGACGGTGTGGTTGGTGTAGGAGAAAGTCCTCTGGGCAATGGAAAAGCTCTGCTCAAAGTCCATGCCCTCCAGCATCAGCAGGCGGATCAGCTCGGGAATGGACATGGCCGGGTGGGTGTCGTTGAGCTGAACGGCATAGTAATCGGCAAAATGGCTCAGGTCGGTGCCGTGGGCCACCTTATAGGTCCGCAGCATATCCTGCAGGGAGGCAGAGGACAGCACATACTGCTGCTTGATGCGCAGGCGCTTGCCCTCCCAGGTGGAGT
>CAZVDH010000172.1:0-3250 GCA_964625595.1 uncultured Oscillospiraceae bacterium
GGGGGGCAAGGCGTCTATCCACCCGCGCGCTTTAACTGCCCGTCAAATTCCAATTTATCCGTCTGCTGCATAAAGCAGAAAACCGAACGCGCGGTTTCCCGCCGGAAAGGAGGAAGCATCACAATGCTGATTCAGAATATGGTGCTCTACCGGGACCGGTATTTCATCCGGGTAAACAAGGAAAACGACAGTCTTTTCTACTTCTTCGACTACGACACCCGGGACGCGGACAAGAACATGCAGTTCCAGCATTTTCATCCCTTTTATGAGATCTGCGTCATGCTCTGCCCCGTCTCCACCCACTTCTGGGAGGGAAAGCCCTACCTGCTGCAGGCCCTGGACATTTTTGTGATCCCCCCCAATGTGCTGCACAAGACCCAGTATCCGGCAGGGGAGCCCTGCAGGCGGCTCATTATCCAGTTTAATCTGCCCCGGCAGGCGGCAGGGCTGTCCAACGAATTCCAGCAGCTTCTGAACATCTTCCAGGATGGGCCGCCCATCTTCCGCTTCGAGCCGGAGCTGCAGCAGACCATTTACCGGAATCTCAACGACATTTTCCTCATGGCGGAGCGGACGGACCCCATGCGCAATCTCAGCATCCACGGCAAATTTGTGGAGTTTCTGACCCTGCTGTTTCTGAACAGGGACAAAAACATCTACTCCAACAAGCCGGAGATCCCCGACATTGAGGATAAGATCTACTCCGTTGCCAGCTTCATCCACAACCATTACTCCGAGGAGCTGTCATTGGAGCTGCTGTCCCAGAAATTCTATATCAGCAGCTATTACCTGTCCCGGCAGTTTAAAAATGTCACCGGGTTCACCCTCACCGACTATATCCAGATGACCCGGATCCGCAATGTCCAGGCCATGCTCATCAATACGGATAAGCCTATCGCGGAGGCCGCCAGCGCCTGCGGCTTCTTCAGCTTCTCCCAGTTCAACCGGACCTTCCAGAAGCACATCGGCATGTCCCCCTCCCAGTACCGCAAACAGAGCCGGCTGCAATCTTCCCAAACAGGCAGATAAAATACCGCCCTTGCCTTTTTCGGCAAGGGCGGTATGTTTTTTATTGCGTATCATGGAATTTCCGGTCATTGCGAGCCAGTCCTCTTTCCCGGCGCGGCAATCTCCATTGTTTGTCACAATGACGATGGAGATTCCCACACCAGTTTGAGAACTGGCGGCACCCCCCTCACAAGTGCGGGGGGCAAGGCGTATAACCACCCGCGCAGCATACCTATCCGCTGTCAGCTGCGCCCCGTGCGGGTCAGGCGGAACAGGTTCCAGCTGGCCTTTTCCAGCACAGCTTCCAGGCGGCCGTTATGCACGGCGGCGCCGGTGCGGTATTGGGGAACCACCCGGTCCGGGTCATCCTCGGTGTTGACCGCGTGGAGGTCGTCGCAGGTGAGCGCCACCTGCTCCGTAACCGCGTACCCGTCAAACTGCCGCAGCTCCAGATCCAGGGCGATGGCCTCGTCAATATCCTTGTTCACGGCAAAGACGGCGATCTCGTCCGCTTCATCGTTGTACACCGCCACGCAGTCCACGCACCGGGCGGTGCCGAACTTTTCCGTCTCGTAGGTAGGCCCGTCCACCAGGGTCTGCAGAACCACACCCTGCCCGAACTTTCCGGTGAGCAGGTAGGGGTAGTAGATGGTCTGCCGCCAGGCCCCCGTGTCGGAGGTCATAATGGGGGCGATCACATTCACCAGCTGGGCAAGGCAGGCGATCTTCACCCGGTCCGCGTGGCGAAGCAGAGTGATAAGCATACTGCCCACCAGCAGCGCATCCTGGAAATCGTACACATCCTCCAATTGGTGGGGCGCACGGACCCACTTGGGAAGCTCTTTATCCTGCTGGGCGGAGTGGTACCACACGTTCCACTCGTCAAAGGAGATGTTGATGGTCTTATTGCTGTGCTTCTTGGCCTTTACATAGTCGCAGGCCGCGCACACATCGGTGATGAACCGGTCCATGTCCTCGGAGCTTGCCAGGAATGTCCGGGTGTCATGCTCGTGGTCCGCGTAGTAGGTGTGCATGGACACATAGTCCACGCTGTCATAGCATTCGTCCAGCACCGTGGCCTCCCACTGGCCAAAGGTGGGCATACCCGAGCCGGAGCTGCCGCAGACCACCAGCTCAATGCCGGGGTCAATGGTTTTCATCAGCTTGGCGGTCTCGTCCGCGAGCCTGCCGTATTCCCGGGCGGTCTTGTGGCCGATCTGCCAGGGGCCGTCCATTTCGTTGCCCAGGCACCAGAGCTTGAAGCCGTAGGGCTTCTCCCGGCCGTGGCTTCTGCGAAGCTCGCTCATCCGGGTGCCCTTGTCCAGATTGCAGTATTCCAGCAGGTCCGCCGCCTCCTGGATGCCCCGGGTGCCCAGATTCACCGCCATCATCACCTGGGTCCCGGCCTTATCCGCCCAATTGGAAAATTCCCCCAGGCCAACCTCGTTGGTCTCCACCACGCTCCAGGCAGGCTCCAGGCGGGCGGGCCGGTTTTCTTTCGGCCCCACGCCGTCTTCCCACCGGTAGCCGGAAACGAAGTTCCCTCCGGGGTAGCGGACAATGGGCACATTCAGCTCCCGCACCAGATTAAGGGTGTCCTTTCGGAAGCCTTCTTCATCCGCAAAGGGGCTGCCGGGCTGATAAATGCCCTCGTAAACGGCACGGCCCAGGTGCTCGATAAAGGAGCCGTAGATCCTTTTGTCAATGCGGCTGACCTGAAAATCCCGGTCAACGATCACTTTCGCGGTCTTCACAGTGTTTTTCCTCCATTTTTGTATGGATATCGGGTTTAGAAAGCGGCAATTTGGAATTTGCAGAGGTAAGTGCGGGCTCCGAACAACACTGTCATTCCGAACCAGTTCTCAAACTGGTGTGGGAATCTCCATCAAATTCCAGGTTGCTTATCGTCATACAGACTATCCTTTTTGTGCCGTTTTTCGAAATTCATCCACGAGAACTGGTACTGCTATCCGGGGGATTGCCACGCCAGTGTGATCACTGGCTCGCAATGACCGGGAATTCGATAAATTCCAATTTAGGCTATCGGCTTTATGCAGCAAACAGAAAAATGCACTTTGGTGTACTGGTGCGGTAGCACCATCGCTTCCCCCGGGGGTGGTGCTCCGCGCAGCGAATCAAAATCCAAATGATTGCCGGGGGCAATCATACCATAATTTCTAGCTGTCGAGCGCAGCGAGACTGATGAGGAACGGCGATACGAACCGATTTCTTATTCGGTTCG
>CAZVDH010000173.1:0-3204 GCA_964625595.1 uncultured Oscillospiraceae bacterium
CTTGACAGCGGTCCCATAAAACGGTATTAAACCGTTTTATGAAAAACTAGTATTACATGTTCCTTTTTGGGAAAACAATTAACTGGCTGCATAGTGTTTCAATTAAATTTTGCAGTCCGCTCCAGCGCATGAACCATACGGCAAGCAGCTGCGCAAATTATAATTTGACAGACTGAAATGCCCCGGCTCTTTCGAGCCGGGGCATCGGTGCTATATTGGGTTGTTGGCCCGAAATCGGGCGGATTACTGCATATCGCGAATTGCGGCCTGGGCGGCGGCGAGGCGGGCGATGGGCACACGGAACGGGCTGCAGGACACATAGTCCAGGCCGATTCTGTGGCAGAACTCCACGCTCATGGGGTCGCCGCCGTGCTCGCCGCAGATGCCCAGGTGCAGATCGGGACGGGTGGACCGGCCCAGCTTCACAGCCATCTCCATCAGACGGCCAACGCCGGTCTGATCCAGCTTGGCAAAGGGATCGCTCTCATAGATCTTGGCATCGTAGTAGGCATCCAGGAACTTGCCGGCATCATCACGGGAGAAGCCAAAGGTCATCTGGGTCAGGTCGTTGGTGCCGAAGCAGAAGAAAGCGGCTTCCTTGGCGATCTCGTCAGCGGTCAGGCAGGCACGGGGGATCTCGATCATGGTGCCCACGGCGTACTTGAGGTCAATACCGGCGGCGGCGATCTCCGCGTCGGCGGTCTTCACGACCACGTCCTTGACGTTCTTCAGTTCCTTCACGTCGCCCACCAGGGGGATCATGATCTCGGGGGTCAGGGGCCAGTCGGGATGGGCGGCCTTGACTTTCAGAGCGGCCCGGATGACGGCCTTGGTCTGCATGGCGGCGATCTCGGGATAGGTAACGCTCAGACGGCAGCCGCGGTGGCCCATCATGGGGTTGGCCTCATGCAGGGAGGCGATGATGTCCTTGATCTCCTGGACGGACTTGCCCTGGGCGGCAGCCAGCTCCTCGATCTCGGGCTCGGTGGTGGGAACAAACTCATGCAGCGGGGGATCCAGGAACCGGATGGTCACAGGATAGCCCTCCATGGCCTCGTACAGGGCCTCGAAGTCGCTCTGCTGCATGGGCAGGATCTTGGCCAGAGCCTTTTCCCGCTCCTCCACGGTGTCGGAGCAGATCATCTCCCGGAAAGCGCCGATACGGCCTTCCTCGAAGAACATGTGCTCGGTGCGGCACAGGCCGATGCCCTGGGCGCCCAGCTCACGGGCTTTCTTGGCATCTCTGGGGGTGTCGGCATTGGTGCGGACCTCCAGGCGGCGGTACTTGTCCGCCCAGGCCATGATCCGGCCGAACTCGCCGGCGATCTGGGCCTCACGGGTGGGGATCACACCGTCATAGACGCAGCCTGTGGAGCCGTCCAGGGACAGGAAGTCGCCCTCATGATAGGTCTTGCCGGCCAGAGTGAACTGCTTATTCTCCTCGTCCATAACGATGGCGGAGCAGCCGGACACGCAGCAGGTGCCCATACCACGGGCAACGACGGCAGCGTGGGAGGTCATGCCGCCGCGGACAGTCAGGATGCCCTGGGCGGACTTCATGCCCTCAATATCCTCGGGAGAGGTCTCCAGCCGGACCAGCACGACCTTTTCGCCCCGGGCGGCCCAGGCCTTGGCATCCTCGGCGGAGAAGACGATCTTACCGCAGGCAGCTCCGGGGGAAGCGGCCAGGGCGCGGGCCACAGGCTGGGTGGCTTTCAGAGCGGCGGGATCAAACTGGGGATGCAGCAGGGTATCCAGGGTCCGGGGCTCGATCATGGCCACGGCCTGCTTTTCGTCGATCATTCCCTCGTCCACCAGGTCGCAGGCGATCTTCAGAGCGGCGGCGGCGGTACGCTTGCCGTTACGGGTCTGGAGCATGTACAGCTTACCGTTCTCCACGGTGAACTCCATGTCCTGCATATCGTGATAATGGCTCTCCAGAATCTGGCAGACATTCTCAAACTGGGCAAAGGCCTCGGGGAACTTCTCGGCCATCTGGGTGATGGGCATGGGGGTCCGGACACCGGCCACCACATCTTCGCCCTGGGCGTTGGTCAGGAACTCACCGAACAGAGCTTTCTCGCCGGTAGCGGGGTTACGGGTAAAGGCAACACCGGTGCCGCAGTCGTCGCCCATGTTGCCGAAAGCCATGGACTGCACGTTGACGGCGGTGCCCCAGGAGTAGGGAATGTCGTTGTCCCGGCGGTACACGTTGGCACGGGGGTTATCCCAGGAACGGAACACGGCCTTGATGGCGCCCATCAGCTGCTCCACGGGATCGGTGGGGAAGTCCTCGCCCAGCTTGGCCCGGTACTCCGCCTTGAACTGCATGGCCAGCTCTTTCAGGTCCTCGGCGCCCAGCTCCACATCCTGGGTGACGCCCTTTCTTTCTTTCATCTGGTCGATCAGAGCCTCGAAGTACTTCTTGCCCACTTCCATGACCACATCGGAGTACATCTGGATGAAACGGCGGTAGCAGTCCCATGCCCAGCGGGGATTGCCGGACTTGGCAGCCAGGACCTCCACCACATCCTCATTGAGGCCCAGGTTCAGGATGGTGTCCATCATGCCGGGCATGGAGGCGCGGGCACCGGAACGGACGGAGACCAGCAGGGGATTTTCCTTATCACCGAACTTCTTTCCGGTGATTCTCTCCATCTTCTCCACATACTGCATGATCTCGGCCTGGATCTCGGGATTGATGGTCCGGCCGTCCTCATAGTACTTGGTGCAGGCTTCGGTAGAAATAGTAAAGCCCTGGGGAACAGGCAGACCAATGTTGGTCATTTCAGCCAGATTGGCACCCTTACCGCCCAGGAGCTCCCGCATCTTACCGTTGCCCTCGGTGAACAGATAGACATACTTGTGAGACATTGAGATACCCCTTTCATACGATTCAAATTCGCTTTTATTATTGCATTTTTCAATTCTGACTTCAGCGCCCAAACAGTATACCATGCTTTCCCGGAAAATGCAATTATTTTTTCCAAATTCCTTTGAAAATGGAAAAGTTTTTTGTGTATACCCCATAATTATTTCCGGTAATTTTCCGGAAATAACCGGAAGCCTGCATAACGGTTCCGCTGCGTCCGGGAAATGTCAGATAAATGATCGCTTAGCGCACTTGCCCCAAATGATGTGCGGGTGGATAGACGCCTTGCCCCCCGCACTTGTGAGGGGGGTGCCACCAGTTCGCAAACTGGT
>CAZVDH010000174.1:0-3162 GCA_964625595.1 uncultured Oscillospiraceae bacterium
CCCTGCCGGGCGCTCAATGAGCGCCCCTACAGAGGCAGACGACCGTAATTCGGAATTTCGAGGGAGATTGCCACGCCAGGAAAGCGAACTGGCTCGCAATGACCGGAAATTCGTTAAGCATGTAATAGATACCCTATTCTTAGAAAAAGGAGTCATCACCATGGAAGAACTGCTGAACATTCTTACGGAGCTCCACCCGGATGTGGATTTTGAGACGGAGGACCGCCTGGTGGACGGGAAGATTCTGGACTCGTTTGATATCGTCACCCTGGTGGCGGAAATCAACGATGCCTACGGCGTGGCCATCCCCGCCGAGGAACTGGTGCCCGAGAACTTTAACTCCGCGGAAAGCTTGTACGACCTGATCTGCCGACTGGAAGAAGAATAAAACCTGTTTGCCCGGCGGGGCGCTGCTGTTTTTACTGCGAGGTTCCTCATGTCATTTATTTCATTCCCCTTTGTCCTTTTTTTCGCGGTGCTGTCCATCGCTTATTATCTCCTGCCGAAGCGCTGCCAGTGGCCGCTGCTGCTTGTGTTCAGCGCCGTTTTCTACCTGGCGGCGGATGTGCGCTATGCCGTCTTCCTGCTGATGACGGTGGTGAGCGCCTACATAGCCGTCTGCCGGATGGACAGCCGGCTGAAAGATCAGGAAAAGTACCTGGCGGAAAACAAGAGCCTTACCCGAGAGGAAAAGAAAAGCTACCGGGCCGGGGTGAAGCGCCGCAACCGGATCACCCTGACGGTGTGCCTGGTGCTGAATTTTTCCATGCTCTTTTTCTGCAAGGTGCTGCTGCTTCCCGGACCGGCAGCGGCGGCGGAGGGGACATTTCTTTCCTTCCTCAGCCTGGGACTGCCCCTGGGCATGTCCTTCTACCTGTTTCAGACCATGGGCTGCTGCATCGATGTGTACCGGGGCAAGGCAAAGGCGCAGCGGAACTTCTTTAAGTTCGCTCTGTTTACCACTTACTTTCCCTATCTCATTCAGGGCCCCATCAATTCCTACGCCCAGCTGGGTGAGAACCTGTGGAAGCCCCATGATTTTGACGGCAAGCAGTGGTCCTTTGGTTTGCAGCGGATGCTGTGGGGATTCTTTAAGAAGCTGGTCATCGCCGACCGGATCGCCCCGATGGTTGCTGCCCTCCGTGCGCCGGAGCTGGGCGGCACGGGCTTCTTCCTGCTGACCCTTTCCTACGCCGTGCAGATCTACGGCGACTTTACCGGGGGCATTGACATCACCATCGGCATGTCCCAGTGCCTGGGGATCCCTCTGCGGGAAAACTTCCTCCGGCCCTACTTCTCTAAAAATATCGCCGAGTACTGGCGGCGGTGGCACATCTCCCTGGGCGAGTGGATGAAGGACTACATCTTTTATCCCATTTCCGTCAGCGCCCCCATGCTCCGGCTGAGCAAATCCGCCCGGGCCCGGTTCGGCAATTTCGGTAAACGGCTTCCCGTGTATGTGGCGTCCGTGGCTACCTGGCTGGTCACCGGCATCTGGCACGGCCTGACCCCCAATTTTATCCTCTGGGGTATGCTGAACTGCCTCTTCATTGTGGGCTCTGAGGAACTGACCCCCCTGTATGACAGGTTCCACGGCCGTTTTCACTGGAAGGACAAGGCCTGGTACGGCTGGTTTGAAATTCTGCGGATGTTCCTGCTGATGAATTTCATCCGGGCCTGCGATTTGTTTCCCCATGTGGGTGACTACTTTGCGGGGCTTGCGCGGATGGTGCTGCACCCCAATTTTGCCATCCTCACCGACGGAACCCTGCTTACTCTGGGGCTGACGGCTCTGGACTTTGGAATCCTGGGGGTGGGTATCGTCCTGCTCTTTGCCGTGAGCCTGTACCAGGAAAAGCGGGGCAGCGTCCGGGAACTGCTCTGGGGGAAGAACCCCTGGGTGCGGTATACCGTCCTGTTTGTCCTGCTGCTTGCCGTGCTGCTCCTGGGAAAATACGGCACCGGCTATAATGCCGGCAGCTTTATCTACAACCAGTTCTAGGAGGCGCGCCGTGAAAAAATGGAATGTTTCTTTGTGCGCCGCCCTTGTCCTGGGGCTGGCCGCACTGATTTTTGTCCAGGCCCTGGTGGTCCCCAAATATACCGGGGTAAGCCGGGACGGCTCCCTGACGGCGGAATATTATGATTTTGCCGGGGGAAACGATGTGCTCTTTGTGGGAGACTGCGAGGTTTACGAGAATTTTTCCCCCATTACCCTCTGGGAAAACTACGGGATAACCTCCGCCATCCGGGGAAGCCCCCAGCAGATGATCTGGCAGTCGTACTACCTTTTGGAGGATGCCCTGCGGTATGAAACTCCCAAGGCGGTGGTGTTCAATGTCCTCTCCATGAAGTACGACACCCCCAAAAGCGCGGGGCCCGCTTCCCGCCGGGAGGCCTATAACCGCATGACCCTGGACGGCATGCGCTGGTCTTCTTCCAAGGTATCGGCGATCCGGGCCTCCATGACGGAGGAAGAAAAGGACCGGAACGCTTTCTGGTCCTATGTGTTCCCACTGCTTCGCTACCACGAGCGGTGGAGCGAGCTGGAAAGGGAAGATTTCCAGTACCTTTTCGGCAAGGAGCCCGTTTCCCACAACGGCTATCTCATGCAGGTGGGGATAAAGCCCGTCACCGGGGAGCATGTGGAGCCGCCTCTGGCGGACTACACCCTGGGGGAAAACAGCTGGTACTATTTAAATAAGATGGAAGCGCTGTGCCGGGAAAAGGGGATTCAGCTGATTCTTGTAAAGGCCCCCACCCTGTACCCCATCTGGTGGGACCAGTGGGACGAGCAGGTGGAAGCTTACGCGGAGGAAAAGGGGCTATTGTACCTGAACTTCCTGGAAGTCCAGGCGGAAGTGGGCATCGACTGGGAGGTTGACACCTACGACACCGGCCTGCACCTGAATGTATACGGCGCGGAGAAACTCACAGACTATTTTGGCGGGATTCTCTCCCGGGACTGCGGTCTTCCGGACCGGCGCTCCGACCCTGCCCTGAGCACCGCCTGGGCAGAAAAGAGCCGGCGGTATTCCGAGGAAAAGCAAGCCCTGGAAGCGGAGCGGGACGCAAACGGTTAGCCGCCGCTGCCAGGAAATATCTGATAAATGATCGTTTTGCGCATTAACACGGTTCGACTGTTGCTGTGGCGCGGGAGCG
>CAZVDH010000175.1:0-3161 GCA_964625595.1 uncultured Oscillospiraceae bacterium
TCAGGCTCAAACATCTTTATCCAAAGGTTAACTTTTAACAGTTACACACTACTACAGAGGTAGACGATTGTGATTCGAAAAACGATGGGGATTGCCACGCCAGTTTGAGAACTGGCTCGCAATGACCGGGAATTCGATGGCCCGACAAATTCCAATTTATCTGCTTCCTCTGCCCGGCAGGAAAGCTTATTTGTTACCGGTGAATCTTGAAAAGCGGGGCGGCAACCCGTTTGTACAGCAGCATGGTCAGCAGGGAAATGAGCGCGCCTTTTACAAGGTTCAGGGGAGCCACGCACATAATAACAAAGGTGCCAACGCTGTTAATTCCGGCGTGAATCTGGGTGCCCATGCCGATGATGGTTTCCAGGGGCATACCGTAGAGCTGGGCAAATTTGGGAAGCAAATACACCGCGTTGAAAGCGGTGCCGAACACCGTCATACAAAGGGTGCCCAGGATCAGGCCCACCAGGGCGCTGTGCTTGCTCTTGTGGATGTGATACCAGATGGCGGCGGGGAGGACAAAGCTGCAGCCCACCACGAAATTGGCAAGATCTCCCACAAAGGCGGTGGAGGTGCTCTTCAGGAGCAGCTTCAAGAGAATCTTGATGCCCTCGCAGATGACCGCGGCGCTGGGCCCCAGGAAGAAGCCGCAGAGCATGACGGGCACCTCGGAGAAGTCCAGCTTATAAAAGCCGGGGGCCAGGAAAGGCAGGGGGAAGTCCAGAATGTGGAGCACCACCGCGATGGCGGCGCAGATGCTGATGATGCTGACCCGCCGGGCGGGGCTGACCTTCCGGGTTTCGGGGAGGAAGCGCTCGGCCAGCTTTGCAAGCAGAGCGATGCCCACGATAATGGCAAGGCAGGTCAGGACAAAGCCCACGTTGTCTTTCAGCTGGGAAATGAGTTCTTGCATAATGTAGTCACCTCACGAAAAAATCCGCCCTGGGATAGACCCAGGGCGGGAAAAAACGCAGTATGGCGGGGATCCAATGACCCCCACAAAAATGCTGCGGATCTTCTTCCATCCAGACTGTACTGTCGGTACCGGAATTGCACCGGTTCGGCGCTTGCGCGTTCGCGGACTGGGGATGAGAGCATCCGTCACCGCCGGTGGGGAATTGCACCCCGCCCTGAAGATTCCTGTTCAGTTGCATTCAGGATAACATCTCCGGGGCCGCTTGTCAAGAACGGATTTTTATGGTAGGATACAGGCAGGTGACAATTCTGCGTATCGGGGTTATTCAGCGGGCAGAGAAATTGTAAAATTGATATATTTGTCTATGCAACATGGATCGATGGCTGCAGTGGCGCGGGAGCGCCCTCGCCCCCCGGACTTGTGAGGGGGCGTACGAATTCCCGGCAACAGAGCGTCAAACAGAATTATCTTTCTGCGTTTGCCACCCCTTATTCTCCGCGCCTTTTTGTGAAAGATATGCGGGTGACGGACTCCCCCCGGTACCAGTGTGCGCTACTCTTACCACCCCCCTCATAAATGCGGGGGGCAAGGCCGCGTACCGCGCTAAGCCGCACACCATTCACCAAACAGCTCTGCAATTCCAATTTTCTGCAATACGGGCCAGACCCGATAAGCGTTTTGGCAATTATGGTGCCGCTGTGCCGGTGGATTGGCTGGTGCCGGGCAAGGCGGCCTGGGTCGTGGGGACGGTGATCTGGGGCAGAGTGGCCTGGGTACTGGGCGCGGTGGTCTCCGGCATTTTGAAGCCCCGGATCTGCCCCTTGGCGGCGGTGTCCGTCACGTCGCCGCCGATGATCTGGTTTTTGTACACCAGCAGTGTCGCGTATACCGGCTCCGTGGCTCCGGGGTAATTGTTGATCTTGTAGACATAACGCATGACCTTTTTCCCGGCGTACTGGGTCAGGTCGTAGCCCTGGCCTTTCTGGAGGGTGTTGTACCGCTCAAAGACCTCGGTTTGCTCCTTGGGGATGCGCACCTGGCTGGATTCCGTGGGGGAGGTGGTCACATCCCAGCCGAAGTCCCGGAGAAACTGCACCCGGGCATCGTTGGAGGACATGGGCGCGGCGGTCTGGGCGGCATCGTCCTTTCCCCCCAGCAGCAGAATGAGCGACAGAATCAGGGCCGCTGCCCCGGCCAGGAGCAGCAGTATTTTCTTCATATCGACCTTGGCGGTCATTACCATCATAGAATATCCCTCCCAAATGACATTGACACCACATATGTATGTCCTGTCGGGGCGGGATAGAACGGAGGAAGTATGGAACGGTTGGACAAATTCCTTTGCGGCAGCGGAGCGGGCACCCGGAGCCAGGTGAAAGAAATCCTGAAAGCGGGCCAGGTCACCGTGGACGGAAAAACGGAGCGGGACCCGGGGCGGAAAGTGGACCCGCAGCAGCAGGAAATCTGCCTGGACGGCGCTGCCCTGGGGGCAAAGCGGCGGATGGTGGTGATGCTCAATAAGCCTGCGGGCTTTGTTACCGCCACTGCGGACCGGCAGGAAAAGACGGTGATGGAGCTGCTGCCGGAAAACCTGCGGCATATGGACTTAAAGCCCGTGGGCCGTCTGGACAAGGAGACCGAGGGGCTGCTGCTGTTTACCAATGACGGGGCGCTGCTGCACCGGCTGATCGCTCCCAAAAAGCGGGTGGAAAAGGAATACTATGCCCGGCACGCCGGACAGGCTGCGCCGGAGGATGTGACGGCCTTTGAAGAGGGACTGACCCTGGCGGACGGAACGGTGTGCCTGCCGGCGGTACTCGTGCCCCTGGGCCCGGGGGAGAGCCTGGTGACCGTGGTGGAGGGAAAGTACCACCAGGTCCGCAGGATGCTGGCCGCCCGGGGAATGCGGGTTTCCTACCTGGAGCGCCGCCGGGAGGGCGGGCTTACCCTGGGGGAGCTGCCCCGGGGCGCGGTCCGGGAACTGACGGAAGAGGAATGGAAGATAATTGACAATTGACAATGGACAATTGACAATGATTGTGTCCCTACGGGACGATTTCAAAATAATGTGCTTATCGGGTTAACACTGCAAAACGACAAATTGGAATTTAGGTTATCGGCTTAAAACAGCAAATAGGAAACCTGTGATTTGGCAGTCCAATACCTTCCCCCGGGGGGAAGGTGCCCCGTAGGGGCGGATGAGGATCGGCGACACTTTCTGATATGGGACACCGGTAAATAAGAA
>CAZVDH010000176.1:0-3149 GCA_964625595.1 uncultured Oscillospiraceae bacterium
AAAAAGCGCAGGATAAAATGGTATTAACCATTTTATCGAGAAATAGTATGAAAAGGCCAAAACCTGCCGGAAAGTCAAGGCTTCCCGGCAGGTTTGATTTTGGAATACGCATTTGGCTTTACGCAGCAAACAGATAAATTGGGAATTTGCCGGCTTCGCCGAATTGACAATTGACAATTGACAGTTGACAATTATTGTGTCCCTACGGGACAATTTAGAAATAATTTCTATTATTTTTCATCCAAATTCTTTTTATTTTAAATCATCCCGAAGGGATTCCTTAATTGTCAATTGTTCATTGTCAATTGTCAATTAAATTCCAATTTACCGCACTGACACGTTAACCCGATCAGTATTTTGAAACTTCAAGCGAGACGTACTTCCACGGGCTTACGGATGACCATTTCCTCCGGTGTGACCGCGCAGTCCATGGCAAGCACCTTTACGCCCCCGGCGGCAGCTTCCCGCAGAGCAGCGCCAAAGTCCGGGTCCGTTTTGTCGTTGGGAACAAGGTACGCAGTATCCGCCATCTGGATAACAAACAGCACATAGGCGCCGAAGCCCTCCGACGCCGCCTGAAGCAGGCCCCGCAGATGCTTCGTTCCCCGCACCGTAGGTGCGTCCGGGAAAGCACAGACACCTTCGTTCTCCAACGTAACCCCCTTTACCTCCAGAAAGCAGGGCACGCCTGCCCGGGTAAAGGAAAAATCAAACCGGGAATCCCCGTGTACCGTTTCCGCCCGCAGATTCTCCACCGGACCCAGGCCGCCGCGGCGGAGCCACTCCATAGCGGCGGCGTTGGGGGCCTGGGAATCCATATTGATAAGCCTTTCGCCCTTGCGCACCGTGATCAGATCGTACCCGGTCTTCCGGGCAGGGTTTTCCGCCCGCTGGCACCACACCTCCGCTCCCGGCCGCAGCAGTTCCCGGCAGCGCCCCGTGTTCTTCACATGGACAGTCTCCACCTGGCCGTTCAGCTCCACCCGGGCAATAAACCGGTTGGGCCGGGCCAGGAACCGCCCCCGCTCCATATTTTCGTAGCGCAAATCCCTTTCTCCTTTTCCACCTGCCACTTTTGTGGCGGGCCTCATTTGTTCCGTAGCCGAACGGCATCTTTTGCAACAGAATTTTTCAGGCCGGGGGAAAATCCCCCGGCCTGTTTGGTGTTTACTTCGCGAATTCCACGGCCTTGGTCTCCCGGATCACATTCACCTTGATCTGTCCGGGGTATTCCAACTCGGACTCGATCTTCTTGGCGATATCCCGGGCCAGGAGGATCATATTGTCCTCGGTGACCACTTCGGGCTTGACCATGATCCGGACCTCCCGTCCGGCCTGAATGGCATAGGATTTGTCCACGCCGGGATAGGAGCCGGTAAGCTCCTCCAGCTTCTCCAGCCGGCGGATATAGTTTTCCACATTCTCCCGCCGGGCGCCGGGCCGGGCAGCGGACACCGCGTCGGCAGCCTGCACCAGAACGGCAATGACGGTCTTGGGCTCCACATCTCCGTGGTGGGCCTCGATGGCGTTGATCACCACCGGGTTTTCCTTGAACTTCCGGGCAAGGTCCGCGCCCAGCTGCACATGGCTGCCCTCCACCTCGTGGTCGATGGACTTGCCCAGGTCATGGAGTAAGCCCGCCCGCTTGGCAAGGGCCACATCCACACCCAGCTCCGCCGCCATAAGACCGGCAATATGGGCGACCTCGATGGAGTGGTTCAGCACATTCTGGCCGTAGGAGGTACGGTACTTCTGACGGCCCAGGATCTTCACAAGCTCCGGGTTCAGGTTGTGAACACCGGTCTCGTAGCAGGCCCGCTCGCCCTCCTCACGGATGGTGCGGTCCACTTCTTTCCGGGCCTTTTCCACCATATCCTCGATACGGGTGGGATGAATCCGCCCGTCGGCAATGAGCTTCTCCAGCGCCAGCCGGGCAATCTCCCGGCGAACCGGATCAAAGCTGCTGACGGTAATGGCTTCGGGGGTGTCGTCAATGATGAGATCCACGCCGGTAACGGTTTCCAGCGTCCGGATGTTCCGGCCCTCACGGCCGATGATCCGCCCTTTCATCTCGTCATTGGGCAGGGGCACCACGGAAACGGTGGTCTCCGCGGCATGATCGGCGGCGCAGCGCTGAATGGCGGTGGCGATGATCTCCCGGGCCTTTTCCTCGGCCTCGTCCTTGAGCTGCTGCTCGATCTCCTTGATCTTCATGGCAGCGTCGTGGCGGACATCCTCCTCCACAGAGCGAAGCAGGAACTGCTTGGCCTCCTCCTGGGTCAGACCGGAGATCTTCTCCAGAGTGGTGAGCTGCTGCTTGTGGGCCTCCTCGGCGGCCTCCTGGGTCTTGGCCGCATCGGCCAGGCGGCGGCTCAGCTCCTCCTCCTTGCGCTCAAAGGCTTCGGTCTTCTTGTCCAGGGTCGTTTCTTTCTGCTCCAGGCGGCGCTCCTGCTTGGTCAGCTCCGCCCGACGGTCTTTGACTTCCTTTTCGAGATCTGTGCGAGATTTATGGATTTCGTCCTTGGCCTCCAGAAGCATTTCTTTCTTCCGGTTCTCACCGTTGCGGATGGCTTCGTTGATCAGCCGGGTGGCCTCCGCCTCCGCGGAGCCGATCTCCCGCTCCGCAACTTTCTTGCGGTAAGCGAAACCGACAAAGCATCCGGCAATCACGCCCACGGCGGCCGCCAGAACAATGATCAGATAGTGATACCATTCCATAATTCTTCTGCACACCTCCTTCCTTAAAAATTGGCGAGGAGGGGTGCGCATTTGTCCCCATGTGAAATTTGACGCAAAAACCAGCCGGGACACCGCCCGGCGGCCGGTATTTCAAAAAACGCAGCGAGACGCAAAAACGCGCTCCCCGGCCCTTACGCCGGTTATCAATGAAACTCCTGCCGGGCATACACCGGACCAGAGTACACAATACCACCTATATTGTACTTTCCCCTTAATAAAAAGTCAAGGGAATTTCCTCATTTTTGTTTACGGCGGCGGGACAGCGGTATGGAGGGCGCGAACAAACAATCCGCGCCGCCCGGGATGGGCAGCGCGGAAATCATGGTTTATGCATATCGGCTTGACGCAGCAAACAGACAAATTGGAATTTGCCGGCTTCGCCGAATTGACAATTGACAATTGACAGTTGA
>CAZVDH010000177.1:0-3134 GCA_964625595.1 uncultured Oscillospiraceae bacterium
GCTTCGCGCCAGTGCGCCAAATTCCAATATGTCAGTGTGCTTACTAAAGCCGATAGCCTGAAATGGTATTAACCATTTTATCGAGAAATAGTATGAGATGATGGAAAGGCAGAGGGTGTGTGAACATATGAAAAGGATTTTGATTGTTGAAGATGATGAAGCTATTCGGACGGAACTGATCACATTGCTGCGCGCCAACGGCTATTCTCCGGTGGATGCACAGCCCTGTGACCTCATCCTGATGGACATCAATCTGCCGGGAGAGAGCGGCTTTACCCGCTGCCGGAAGCTGCGGGAAAGCTCCGATACGCCGGTGATCTTTCTGACCGCCCGGGACACGCCGGAGGACGAGCTGCTGGCCTTTGGCGTGGGCGGGGACGACTTTATCCGCAAGCCCTACAATTCCGCCGTATTACTTGCCCGGATCGGCCGGATGCTGAAAAGCGCGGGAACCGATACGTTGACTGTCCGGGGACTGACTCTGGATCTGCCGGGCATGAAAGCCGTTTTTGACGGCAATACCGTGGAGCTGACGAAGAACGAGACACGGATTCTCTGGTGTTTGATGCAGAAAGAACTATGCACCCGGGACGAACTGATTGAAGACCTGTGGACAAATGGTATGTACATCGACGGCAACACGCTCTATGTCAATATCGGCAGACTTCGGGAAAAGCTGGAGAAAATCGGCGCAAACGACTTTATCCGCACGGTGCGGGGTGTGGGGTACCGCCTATGAGTATTCGGGATTACATTGCCGCAAAGGCCGTGCCCCTTTGCTTGGCGGGAATGGCCGGGTTGTATCTGATTCTGGTTTGCTATTTTTGCGCGGTTCCTCTTTCTCTGATGCTGATTCTTCTGCTCAGCGGCGTTCTCGTTTTGCTGCTTTGCATCATCGTCGGTTGGCTGCGTGCTGACCGGCGGCTGCGGATGCTGAGGAGCCGCGTGGATGCCCTGACCGAAAAGTATCTCATTGGCGAAACGCTGGAACGGCCCCGGGATGCTGTGGAATTGCAATACTACCTGCTGATGAAGGAAATCTCCCGCAGCGCGATCGGCGCGGTGGAGCAGGCCAGAGCGGAAAAGCAGGATTACTGCGACTATGTAGAACGCTGGGTGCATGAGATCAAAACGCCCCTGACCGCCTGCTCGCTGATCCTCGCCAACGGCGCGGATCCGGCCAAGCTGCGGCGGGAGCTTCGCCGCGCGGACAACCTGACGGATACCGTCCTGACCTATGCGAAACTGCGGACGGCGGAAAAGGATACCCAGATCACGCTTGCCGACCTGCGCGCGGTATGCGATCAGGCCATCCGGGAAGAAATGGAGCTTTTGATCGCGGCGGATATCAGCGTTTCGGTTGACGGGGAGACTGCGGTCTATACCGATGCCAAGCTGCTGGTATTTATCCTCAAACAGCTTCTGATCAACTGCGCCAAATACTGCCCCGGCTGTCAGATCCATATCGTGTTGGAGACGGGCAGCCTGATTCTTGAGGACAACGGCCCCGGCATCCCCGCACACGAGCTGACTCGGGTGACGGAACGAGGCTTTACCGGCGGCGCGGGGCGAAACCATGGCGGCAGCACCGGTATGGGACTGTATATTGTCAGCCAGCTTGCTGAAAAGCTGAACATCGGCCTGGAAATTGCTTCAGAAGAACAGCGTTATACCCGCTTCACATTTCGGTTTTCTGCCTGAATCTAACAAAACTGTTAGATTGGATCGCGTCTGCGTTAGAACAAATGGGGCTCTTTCGCGGTATAATCACTGCGAAAGGCCGGTGATATTTCATGAATACACTACTTGAAATCAAAAACATAACCAAATACTACGGAAGCTCAGACAATGTCTCCAAGGCGCTGAACGGTGTGAGCTTTTCTATGGAGCAGGGCGAATTCACCGCCGTCATGGGTGCGTCCGGCTCCGGCAAAAGCACACTGCTGAATGTTATCGCTACCATTGACCGCCCCAGCTCCGGCAGTATCCTGCTGGAAGGACGGGACATTGCCCAGATGCGGGAGCAGGATCTGGCGGCATTTCGCCGGGACCGTCTGGGCTTCATCTTCCAGGAATACAATCTGCTGGACACGCTGACGGTGGGAGAAAACATCGTTCTGCCCCTGAACCTGCAAAGAAAGCCGGTCAAGGAAACCCAGGACAGGCTTCAGGCTGTCGCCGCCTCTCTGGAAATTACAGATCAGCTCTCCAAGTTCCCCCGGCAGCTCTCCGGCGGCCAGCGGCAGCGGGCCGCCTGCGCCCGGGCACTCATCACGAAGCCGGCGCTGATTCTGGCTGACGAGCCCACCGGCGCGCTGGACAGCGCCAATTCCAGAGGGCTGATGCAGACCTTCACGGTGATGAACCGGGAGCTTGACTCCACCATCCTGATGGTGACCCACGACGCCGTTGTTGGCTCCTATGCCTCCCGGGTCCTATTTTTGAAGGACGGGAAGATCTGGAACGAGCTGTACCGGGGGGACCGGACCCGTCAGGCCATGTATCACGAGATTCTGGGTACCATGGCAGCGCTTGGGGGTGAGGCGGATGTTCGCTAAACTGGCCCTGCGGAATGTACGCCGCCAACTGGGTAATTATCTCATCTATTTTGTCACGGTGTCCTTAAGCATCGCGCTGATGTTCGCCGTCAACAACCTCAGCTACAGCGACCGGATTCGTGCGCTTTCTGAGATTTCGTCCGACATGCGCACCATGTTCACCATGGTCACAATCCTTTCGTGTCTTGTCACGGCGCTGGTGCTCAGCTACGCCACGGGCTTCATGCTGAAGCTGCGGAAAAAGGAATTCGGCATGTACCTGACCCTGGGTATGACCCGGCGGAATATCCAGACGCTGTTTGCCTGTGAGACGTGGATTTTGTTCTTGCTTGCCATGCTGGCGGGCATGGGCGCGGGACTGGTGATCTTTCAGCTCATTGTGGCACTGTTCGCTTCCATTATGGAGATGCCCTTTGCCATCTCCGCGTATTCCGCGGAGGGAATCCTGTTGACGCTGGCTGTCAGTCTCGGCATGTTTCTTCTGTCCACGCTGGTTTCCCTGCGGTATCTGAAAAAGGCCACGATGGCGGAGCTGCTGAAAGCGGAAGCTGCGGAGAAAAGCGAGAAGCATCCGGT
>CAZVDH010000178.1:0-3101 GCA_964625595.1 uncultured Oscillospiraceae bacterium
ACTCCATGCCCACGGAGCTGGACGCGGTGTCCCGGAAGATCATCCAGATGGAGATCGAGGAAGCGGCCCTGAAGAAGGAAGAGGACGAACTGTCCAAGGGGAGGCTTTCCGAGCTGCAAAAGGAACTGGCGGAAGAACGGGACAAGTTCAACGCCATGAAGGCTCAGTGGGAAAACGAGAAAAACGCCATCGGCAGGGTCCAGCAGCTCCGGGAGACCATCGAGGATCTGAACCGCCAGATTGAGGCGGCGGAGCAGCGGTACGATCTGGAAAAGGCGGCGGAGCTGAAATACGGGAGGCTGCCCGAGGCCCAGAAGCAGCTGGCGGAAGAAGAGCGCCGTGCCCAGGGAGCCAAGGAGGAAAGCATCCTCCGGGACCGGGTCACCGACGAGGAAATCGCGAAGATTGTGGAGCGGTGGACCGGCATCCCCGTGGCCCGTCTGGTCCAGGGAGAGCGGGAGAAGCTTCTCAACCTGGACGAGACCCTGCATAAGCGGGTGGTGGGCCAGGACGAGGCGGTTCAGGCTGTCACCGAGGCCATCCAGCGCAGCCGTGCGGGCATCCAGGATCCCAACCGGCCCATCGGCTCTTTCCTGTTCCTGGGCCCCACGGGTGTGGGTAAGACCGAGCTTGCCAAGGCCCTGGCACAGGCCCTCTTTGACGACGAAAGCAACCTGGTGCGCATCGATATGTCCGAGTATATGGAGAAATTCTCCGTCTCCCGGCTGATCGGCGCGCCTCCCGGATATGTGGGCTACGAGGAGGGCGGCCAGCTGACAGAGGCCGTCCGGCGGAAGCCCTACTCCGTGGTGCTCTTTGACGAGGTGGAAAAGGCCCATCCCGATGTGTTCAACATCCTCCTGCAGGTGCTGGACGACGGGCGGATCACCGATTCCCAGGGCCGTACCGTGGACTTTAAGAACACCATCCTGATCCTGACCTCCAACCTGGGCTCTGAGTACCTGTTAAACGGCATCCGGCCCGACGGCACCATTGACCCCGCGGCAAAAGAGCAGGTGCAGCAGCTGCTGCGCCGGTCTTTCCGCCCGGAGTTCCTGAACCGGCTGGACGAGATCGTGTTCTACAAGCCTTTGACCAAGGACAACATCACGAAGATCATTGACCTGCAAATTGCCAAGCTCAATGAGCGGCTTGCCGAACAGCAGATCACCTGTGTGGTGACGGAAAAAGCCAAGGAGCAGATCGTGGAGGACGCCTACGATCCCCAGTACGGCGCCCGGCCCCTGCGCCGGTATGTCCAGCATACCGTGGAGACCATGCTCAGCAAGCGGCTGCTGCGGGGGGATGTGACTCCCGGCCAGACCGTCACCGTGGATGCGGTGGACGGCGAGCTGAAGCTGGTGTAATACGACCGAATTAAGTCTCCGAATAACAAAAAATGCTTAGCGGCTTTAGTCAGCTAAACGACAAATTGGAATTTGTCGGGCAGTTAAGGTGCGCGGGTGGTCAGACGCCTTGCCCCCCGCGTTTACGAGGGGGGTGTCACCAGTGCGCACACTGGTGACGGGGGGAGTACGAATTCCCGGCAGCCCATCGTCATCCATTCGTAGGGGCGGTCATTGACCGCCCGCGAAAATGTACCGAATTCCAGCATAAATTTACGCTGAATGTCACCTTTTCGCCGAAAGAAATACGAATAGTTCACCTTTCTCTGCCGGGCGCTCAATGAGCGCCCCTACGGAGATAGAAGATCGTGATTCGGAAATTCGAGGGAGATTGCCACGCCAGTGTGAGCTACTTTATCGCAATGACCGGGAAGTCGGCAGCCCGACAAATTCCAATTTGTATATTTGCTGCGTAAAACCGATATGCACAATCCAAAATTCCGCCCCCTCCCGGCACATACCGGGAGGGGGCGGTTGTATTTGGGCGGAAGCGGGCAGCAGCACGCCATGGAATTCCCGGTCATTGCGATAAAGCAGCGCACGCTGGCGCGGCAATCCCCATCGATAGAAGAACACGTTCTCGTGGAACGATACCGAGCGGAGCGGGAAACGAGCTCCCCCCGGCTTCGCCACCCCCCTCACAAGTGCGGGGGGGCAAGGACGCGTACCGTGTCCACCCGCGCACAATAGACCGATACCGAGTGGGGCAGGCGTAAAACGACTAAACAAATGAAGCGCACGACTTGTCCGCCGGCACTGCGGGCCAGGGCATCGATACCCGCAAAACGGAACAAAACCGAGCGGGTCAGGCAGGTAACGAATACAGACCAAGGGGATCACGACTCGGCTTACCGCCCTGCGGGCCAGGGCATCGATACCCGCAAAACGAAACGAAACCGAGCGGGTCAGGCAGGTGACGAATACAGACCAAGGGGGTCACGACTCGGCTGCTGCCACACACAAAGCGATACCGAGCGGGTCAGGTAGGAACCGACTACAGACCACGTTCGTCACGACTTGTCTGCCGGCACTGCGGGCCAGGGCATCGATACCCGCAAAACGGAACGAAATCGAGCGGGTCAGGCAGGTGACGAATACAGACCAAGGGGGTCACGACTTGTCTGCCGGCACTGCCGGTCAGGTTTCGTTCAGGTCCTCTTTCATTTCCGCCTTGCGGATGAGGAAGCGGCGGGTGGCGAAGAGTCCCGCGATGCAGGCGATGCAGGCAAGGTTGCTCAGCGGGTCGTCGTGGCTCAGAATCACATGCCGGGTAATGGCCACCGTCAGCACCTCCAAAATGTTGGAGGGGGTGGTGTCAATGAGCATCCGGACGAATTCCAGCCCCACCACGATGGTCAGGATGCTGTGCAGATAGGTGTCGATGTCGGAAAAATACCCGGGCACGGTGACCATCCGGTATACCTCCATCCCCAGGGCCACCAGCAGCGCCAGGATGGAAATGGCGGCGATGGCCTGTTCCAGCAGATGCAGCACTTTCCGGAACAGCCGTGTCAGTCCCTCGGCTCTGGCATGTTCCTGCATTTCCTTTGTTTCCATATTGCAGCCTCCTTAGGAGATATAAGATATGAGATATAAGATAATGTGCTTATCGGGTCAACTCAGCAAAACAACAAATTTGGAATTAGGCTATCGGCTTTATGCAGCAAACAGAAAAATGCACTTTGGTGTACTGGT
>CAZVDH010000179.1:0-3081 GCA_964625595.1 uncultured Oscillospiraceae bacterium
CAGCTTCGCTGACAGCTCCCCTTACACAGGGGAGCCCTTGCCGTGTACCACATCGACACCGCTCTCCACTGCCCAAACAGCTCTACAAATTCCAATTTGTCTGTTTCCTACGAAAGGCCGGCAGGAATTTTGTTGTTTTACCGGAAGCATAGCTCCCAACTACGCAAAATAGATGGGACTGGATACCGCCAGGGGCCAGAGTTCCCCGCCGGGCAGAGGGATCCCCGCCAGCAGGTAGGCAAAGGCGGTATTGGAAACCGTCACGGTATCCCGGAAGCTTCCGCCCCTGGGCCGCAGTCTTGCCAGCTCACCGGCGCTTCCCACAACCTGAAGCACCGACCCCAGGGGCATTTTCTCGGCGGACACGGTCAGGATGTGGGATTTTTCCCCGTCGGCCACAACGCAGCCGAAGGTTTCTTCCCCGCAGGTCATCCCCAGCCGGACGCCCCGGACACCGCTTGTAACATAGCACCGTCCCAGTGCCAGGGCGGACAGAATATCCTCCGCTCTGGGAGAATCCGCGTAGACCGCCGTAACCGGGTTTCCCAGGCGGACGGGGCTGCGGTCCCGGTGGAAATCGCTGCCGCCCACTGCGGGAAGCCTGCGTCCCTGCCGCAGAAGCTGGGTCCACCAGGCGATGCCCCGGCGGTTTACCCCCCGCATAGGCCCGTTCCACACCTCCACCAGCTGGAAGCTTTCCTCGTCCTCCCACAGGTAGGGACAAAAATCACACTTGGGATGGTTCACCGACACCAGCGCGCCCCGTTCCCGCGCCTGCCGGGTAATGGCGCGCATTTCCTCCAGGCTATTGGCAACAAAGGAGCCGGAAAAGGGCTGGGCGATGCCCAGGAAATTCATATGCCCCCGGTAATGGGTCCACTCCGTCCCGGGAATCAGGGTAAGCCCCGGGACCTTGGGGAGGGAAAAATTCTCCGAATAGTTGTTATGGTTAGTCACCGCCAGGAAATCCAGGCCCCGCTTCTTTGCCATCGCGGCCAGAGTGGGAATATCGTGCTGTCCGTCGGAAGCGTCGGAGTGGACATGCAGGTCCCCAAACAGCCACCTGGGGCCGCCGGCATCAAAGGAAATTTCATACCGCACCGGCACGCCGCCGTCACGGACATGGTACGCCCCCACCAGGATATGCCAGGTGCCGGGGAGTACCGGCTCCATCCGATACCCCGGGGTGGCGTCAAATTCCCCCACGGTGACGGCTTCCCGGCTGCTTCCCGACCAGCCCAGGAATTGTCCCTGCCCGTCCTCCAGCCCCAGGTCGATGGTATTTCCCTGTCTGGGGTAGCTGTAGCGGACAGTGAGGGAATGAACACCCTCCGGCACGGAAAACGGTACGCAGTAGTAGCTTCCCTCCCGGCTCTTTTCCACCAGGTGGTCAATTACCAGCTTTTCCATGGTCATCCCTCGGTTATGAAGTCAAAGAAAAGGGGGATCTGCTCTTCCCAGAAGATCCAGTTGTGGCCCCGGTCCGGAACATAGATGAATCGGTTGGGAAGCCCCGCCCTCTGGGACGCCTCCTGGAACCGCCGGGTGCAGATCAGAAGATCATCCTGGAGGCCGCAGCTTAGATACCCCCGCAGCTGCTTCTGCTTTTCCCCGTCAATCAGATTCACGGGGTTCAGGGGCGTGGTGTCTATCCGACCCGCCTCGGCGGCCAGGAACGGGAATTCCTCCCGGACAGAATCATCCAGCCGGAACAGCATGGGCATAAGGTCCACCAGCCCCGACAGGCTCCCCCAGGCAGCGTACTGCTTCGGGTAGGTCAGGGCTGCCCGGGCAGCGCCGAAACCGCCCATGGAAAAGCCCATGATGAAGTTCTTTTCCCGCTCACGGGAAAGACCGAATACCTTTTCCAGGTACCCGGGAAGCTCCCGGGTCAGGTAGGTGAAATAGTTCTGCCCCAGCACCCCATCACAGTACATGCTCCGGTCCACCGAGGGCATCACCAACACCAGCCCCCGCTCCAGGGCATAGCGCTCCGCGTTGGATTTGCGGATCCAGGAGCTGGCGTCCTCCGACAGCCCGTGAAGCAGATACACCACGGGATACGCGGAAAGGGGTTTCTGAAATTCCCCATTGCAGTCCGGCACTGCGAGCATAATCTCCACGGTCTTTTTCAGCTGGTCGGAGCGGTAATGAACGGATACCAGTGCCATATCAGCCCTCCGTCTTCTCCCCGTCCTGTCCGAATTTCAGGAACCGGGAAATCACCACGCACACCACGAACACCACAACCGGGAACAGAACCATCAGGAACCGGGCAGCCGCGTCCGGCGAAGCGCCGGGATTCTCGCCGCTTTCAAAGCCGTACAGCCGGAACACCAGCAGAAAGGCCAGAGAGGTGACCAGGCCGCTGGCCTTGTTCAGGATACCGATCAGGCTGGAATAGGTGCCCTCCCGGGGAATACCGTTCTTGATCCGGTCTTCGTCCAGGATCCGGGCGCCGACGATGTCCATGGTGACGGAGACACCGCCCATGGCAAAGCCGAACACCACCACACACACGGCGGCAAGCGGCAGACTCCTGACAAAGTACAGCGGCAGCACGCCCAGCGCGCAGACAGCCAGAGAAAGCCGCCAGGCTTTCATCAGGGTAATTTTCTTCATGATCTTTACCCACACCGGGATAAAGGCAATGGCGGAAAGGATCACAACGCCCAGCAGAATGGTGGAGCCCATGCCGCCCACCTTTAAATGATACTTGGTGTAGAACGCAACACCGGACTGGACCAGCGCCAGGCCGCCGTAGTACGCGGCATTGGTGGCTCCGTAGATCCAGAACTTGGGATTGGAAGCAATATCCAGAATGGTTTTGAACAGCTGGGGCTTGGGTTGCTCCATGGCCTGGGGATTCTCATGGCAGCCGAGGGCCATAAACCAGATCACCACAATGGCCAGCGCGCCGTAGATATAGGCGGTGTTCACGAAGCCGATGGCGTCGGTGATGATCGGGGTCAGGGCGATGCTGATAATCATGGCGACAAACTGGAACACCTGGCGCATGGCGTTGGTCTTAGCCCGGGAGGCTTCCGTGGGGAACAGCTCCGGGAACAGGGCGCCGTAGTT
>CAZVDH010000180.1:0-2997 GCA_964625595.1 uncultured Oscillospiraceae bacterium
TTCTTGCAGTCCATCATGCCGACGTTGGTCATTTCACGGAGCTTCTTAACATCCTGTGCGGTAAAAGCCATTTTCGTATCCTCCTAAAAAGCGGAATTATTCAGCCTGCGCGGCCTCGGCAGCGGGAGCCTCGGCAGCAGCGTCCTCACCCTGACGGCCCTCGATGGCGGCGCTGGCCATGGCGGAGGCGATCAGGCGGATGGCGCGGATGGCGTCGTCGTTGCCGGGGATCACATAGTCGATCTCATCGGGGTCGCAGTTGGTGTCCACGATGGCCACGATGGGGATGTTCAGCTTCCGGGCCTCGGCGATGGCGTTGCGCTCCTTGCGGGGGTCAACAATAAACAGAGCAGCGGGGAGCTTCTTCATTTCCTTAACGCCGCCCAGGTACTTCTCCAGCTTCTCGATCTCGCCCTGATGCTTGATGACTTCCTTCTTGGGCAGCATGGCAAAGGTGCCGTCCTCTTCCATCTTCCGCAGCTGGGTCAGCCGGTCAATCCGGGTCCGCATGGTACGGAAGTTGGTGAGCATACCGCCCAGCCAACGGGCGTTGACATAGTAACCGCCGCAGCGGGCAGCCTCCTCACGGATGGCGTCCTGGGCCTGCTTCTTGGTGCCGACGAAGAGGACGTTGCCGCCGTTGGCGGACAGATCACGGACGAAGTTGTAAGCCTCCTCCAGCTTCTTCACGGTCTTCTGCAGGTCGATGATGTAGATACCGTTGCGCTCCGTGTAGATGTAGGGAGCCATTTTGGGGTTCCAGCGGCGGGTCTGGTGACCGAAGTGAACGCCGGCCTCCAGCAGTTGTTTCATAGATACGACAGCCATTTTTTACATTTCTCCTTTTGTTATTTTCCTCCACCCCGATCATCCCGCGCTGCCCGCCCAATGGGCACTGGGGTGCGCGATCCCCGGGTGTGTGGTTTGCCGTGGGCGCAAGCCCACGAGATACAATTATAGCGGATGGAATTTCATTTTGCAAGTAGTTTTTCCAAAAAAATGAGAAAATATCCCGGTTACAGCCGGGATACCGGCAGCACATCCATCCTGGATTCCAGCGCCAGCGTCTGCCCGGTAACGGGGTGGGTAAATTCCAGGCGCTTGGCGCACAGCTGCTGCCCCGTGACCCCCAGCCTTTCCGCCCAGGTAAGGGCCTCGGCAGAGCCGTATTGAGGGTCGCCCACAATGGGAAAGCCCATATACGCGCAGTGGAGCCGGAGCTGGTGGGTTCTCCCGGTGACGGGGGTGAGGGCCAGACGGCAGAGGGCTTCTCCCCGGTCCAGTACCCGGTACTCCGTCCGGGAGGGCTTCCCGTCGGGTCGAACTTCCCGCAGGAGACTTGGCAGGGGCTTTCTGGCGATGGGGGCATCGATGATGCCGCTGTCCCCGCCGGGTCCGCCCAGGGTCAGGGCGTGGTAGGTTTTCCGGGGCCGGGAGCGCTGGAGCAGGGCGCAGGCGTAGCCGTTCTTGGCGATAAGCACAATGCCGAAGGTGTCCCGGTCCAGCCTTGTCAGGGGATGAAAGGCCCCGGTGCTCCCGGTGCGCCGGTAGTACCCGGCGACGGCGTTTGCCAGGGTGCCGGTATTCCTGGCAGAGGAGGGGTGAATGAGCATCCCCTGGGGCTTGTCCACCGCCAGGAGATACGCATCCTCATATAAAATGGTAAGGGGCAGGTCCTCCGCAGGGTAATCCGGGCTTTCTTCCTCCAGCACCGCCGTAACGGTGTCCCCGGGGCGGACGGGGAAGTCCGTGTGAACGCTCTGGCCGTTGACTTTCAGGGCCCCCGTCCATTTGAGGCGGTTCATCAGTCCTGCGGACAGGCCCATTTCCTCCCGGAGAATTTTAGAAAGCCGTCCAGCCCGGAGGGCGGTATGATTCAGCTCCATGTCAGTCCAGATATTTGCCGCCCTTGCGGGAGCGGATAATCAGTACGGCTGCGCCCAGGATGCACAGCACCATCACCACCGCCGCCAGGACAAGCATGACGGGAGAATAGCGGCTGGGCGCTTCGGCAGGCGGGTTTTCCGTGGGGACGGTGGTTTCCGGCAGGGTGGTTTCCGTTTCCGGAGGCACCGTCGTGGGCGGGAGGGTTTCCTCCGTCACCGGCTGGGTGGTTTCTTCGGTGGTTTCCTGGGTGGTTTCCTCCGTGGGCGCGGAGGCAGGCTCCGTGGTGGTCTGGGTTGCTTCCGTTGTGGGGGCTTCCGTGGGCGCTTCGGTATTGTCGGCGGGGTTATAGGGGTCCGTGCCGTCGGAGGCCAGGAACTCGATCCTGCCGTGGAAAGCTTCCTCCAGCTGCTGTATCAGCTCCACGGACCAGGGCCGGTCGGCGGGGAAATAGATCTTGGCATAGGTATCCCAGAGACTGTTCAGCCGGAAAGAGGGGAAGCGGCCCTCGCAGTGGATCTCGGTGAGCTTGGAGCAGGCCCGGAGGGAGTCCTCCCCGAAGACCTTGAAGCTGGCGGGCATGTAGAGCGCTGTCAGGCCGTCGCAGGAATAGAAGCTGCGCTGGCCCAGCTCATACATGGCGTCTCCAAAGTCCACCTCGGTAATGGTATCATAGTCTGCAAAGGCACCGGATGCAACGTAGGTCACGCCGCCGGTAAAGACTACCTTCTGAATTTGGGAAGCGTAGGGAAGCCAGGGGGCATCCTCGGTAAAATCCTCCATGGCGCCGCTGCCGGAGATGGTGAGGGTATTGCCGGTCAGGGTCCAGGAAAATTCACCCACGGTTCCGGCGGCAAGATCGCCTTCGGTTTCCGCGGCGGCTGCCGGGACTGCCAGGGGCAGCACCAGGCACAGGGCAATGAGTATGGAAAAAAACTGTTTCATAATGGGTCCTTTCATAAAGTACGGCAGAGCCGAGTTGACAGTGGAAAGTGGACAGTTGTGGTATCCCCTCCGGGGATTTTATTTATTATGCATATCGGTTTTAGTCAGCTAAACGACAAATTGGAATTTGTCGGGCTGTTTGATGAATGGTTTGCGGGCCGATGCGGT
>CAZVDH010000181.1:0-2841 GCA_964625595.1 uncultured Oscillospiraceae bacterium
AGGGACTCCTTAACTGTCCACTGTCAACTGTCCACTGTCCACTCGGGCTCTGCCCTGCAAATTCCCAATTTGTCGTTTAGCTGACTAAAGTCGATATGCACAAAGATTATTCCGGCAGGGAAAGCACAGCGCCTGTGCTTTCCCTGCCGGTTCGTTTTCATCAATAATAGTCCAGAATGCCGAAATTTTTCTCCCAGGGGTCGGCGGGGATCTCCCGGACGCGCATGTCCGTGATATGGACATAGCCGCCCCGGAGGATAAGGGGGAACATCTGATCGATCTGCTCCGGCAGGCCCTGAACCTCCATTTTCACACTGCCGTCGGTTTCGTTTTCCACCCAGCCGGTGAGGTTCAGGGACTGGGCGGCATATTTTGCCCGGTACCGGAAGCCGACGCCCTGCACTCTGCCGTAGATGCGGTAATGCCTGCGCACCGTTCCGGCGGGCAAAACAGAAGGCTCCCGCTTTGTTTTCAAAAAATCAAGCACTTAAAAGCTCCTTTCCTGGGGGTTCCCGCTATTCCGCCTCGTACAGGGATATTCAGGGGACGGTCAATGGGTATACCATCTGGTGGTTCCTCCTGGGCAAGCAAAAAGAGTGGCGGCTCCCGGTGACGGACTGCCTGTCGGACGGGGCCTGACTGCAATATATACCGGAAACTGCGGTTCGTCAAGAGATTTGCCGGGAAAACCGGGGAAAAAGAAAAGAATTTTGTCATGGAAGGGAAATACAAGGTTGTTTTCCCGGAACGCCTGTGGTATAATACGAAAAAAGTTGGCTTTCCGCGCGGCGGAAACCATAAGGAGGAACCTCTATGGCAACACCCCAGAGCTTTCGTTCCGCGTTCAACGGATTTAACCGGGAGGATGTGGTTCACTATTTGGAATACCTGAACGCCAAGCATGCCTCTCAGTTGGATCAGCTGAACAACGAGGCCGCGTTTCTGCGGAGGAAGCTGGAGGAGCAGCCGGAGACGGACCCGGCTGCCGCAGAAGAAATGACCCGGCGCATGGGGGAACTGGAAGAAAAACTGGCCGAAAGTGAGGGAGAGCGGGAGACGCTTTCCCGGAAAGTTTCCCAGCTGGAAGAAGAGCTGGCACGGGCCAGAGAGGAACAGGTAATCGTCCGGCATCAGACGGATGAGGAGCTGGAGGCTTACCGTCGGGCGGAGCGCACCGAGCGGATGGCCCGGGAGCGGGCGGAGCAGGTGTACCGGCAGACCAACGGTGTTCTGGCTGACGCCACCGCCAAGGTGGATGAGGCGGCGGGGCAGGTTTCGGCGATTTCCGACCATGTGATGTCCCAGCTGGATCTTCTCCGGGAGGCGGTCAGCTGCAGCAAGCAGGCACTTTCCGATGCCGCCGCCGGACTGTACAGCCTGAAGCCCCGGGAGGAATGAACTCCAAAACCGGTCGATATTTTATAATGCCGCTGCCGGGTTTTCGGCAGCGGCATTTTTCCAGGGTGGATATTTTCAAAAGGGAGGCCCCATATGATCGTTCGCAAACCCCAATACTATGATTCGTTCCGGTGCGCCGCCGGGGCGTGCCCCGACAGCTGCTGTCACCAATGGGAGGTCCAGGTGGATACTGACACAGCGCGGCGTTACCGTTCCCTGTCCGGACCCCTGGGAGACGCGCTTCGGGAAGCCTTGCGCACCGCGGACGGGGAAACCTTTATGACTCTCCGGGAGGGGAAATGTCCCATGTGGCGCGCCGACGGCCTGTGCCGGATCCAGGCGGAGTTGGGAGAAGCGGCGCTGTGCCGGGTCTGCCGGGAGTATCCCAGGCTCCGGCATGACTACGGTGGTTTTCAGGAGCTTATGCTGGAAATGAGCTGCCCGGAGGCGGCAAAATGGATCTTCCTGAATGAGGTTGGATGGGTGGAAGCGGAAATTCCCGGCGGAAGTGAAGCGGAATATGACCGGGAGAATATGGCGCTGCTTCTTTCCTCCCGGGAAGAAGCCATGGCGCTTCTGAACGGGGAGGCTCTGCCGGGAGAGACGCTTGCTAAGCTTCTGCTGCTGGGGGTGCAGACGCAGAATGCTCTGGATGGCGGGGACGCGGAAGAAATTCAGATGCAGGAAGTCCTCGGGGCGGCAGAGCCGGGGGATATAGGGGAGGTCGCCGGATTCTTCCGGGAGCTGGAGATCCTGACACCCCGGTGGCGGGCGCTGCTGGATACCGCCGCCTACCGGCCCCTGCCCCGGGAGGTGATTCCCATGGCTCGGTATCTTGTGAACCGGTACTGGCTTCAGGCGGTGTCCGACCTGGACCTGTACGGCAGGGTCAAGTTCGTTGTATTGTCGGCTCTGCTGGTGGGGAGTCTGGCAGGGGATTTTCGGAGCAATGCCCAGCTGTGGTCCAAGGAGATCGAAAACGACCCGGAGAACGTTGATGCCATCCTGGACGGTGCCTACCATTCCGATGCCCTCACCGACAGCAAGCTTCTGGGACTGCTGCTGGGGGTATAAGCGCTGTGAGAAAAGCGAAAAAGTGTATCGGGCTTATGCCGCGTTTCGGAAAAGTGGAATTTACCGAATTCCCGGTCATTGCGAGCCGGTTCGCAAACTGGCGTGGCAATCTCCTGGATAGAAGAACCCGTTTCCATGGGTAAACTGCGGAAAACGGCAGGTTAGGGAACCTCTGATTAAATCGGCAAGAGCTGACGGCGAGGGATTTTGACTCAGCCGAAAGTAATGAAATTGAGGGAATACTTTGTGTATTTCCCAATTTCATTACTGAACGGATGGGCCAAAAGACCCGCCGCTCAGCCGCAGTCGATTTATTCATACTATTCTTTAATTAAAACTTCACAAATCGTCCAGAATATGATATAATAA
>CAZVDH010000182.1:0-2837 GCA_964625595.1 uncultured Oscillospiraceae bacterium
AAAGTGCATTTTTCTGTTTGCTGCATAAAGCCGATAGCCTAAATTCCAATTTGTCAGTTTGCTGCGGAAAGCAGATAGCCTAATTCTCCTTTTGTTTCATTAATTCCGCCTTTTCTGCCGGGTGCGTCCTTGACCGAAGGCGGGAAATGTGATAAAGTGAGGAGAAACGAAAATAACGGAGGAACCGTTTATGCGCATGCGGAAAATGAAGAATCTGGAACCCCGGATGGAGGCGTGCTCGGCTTACCGGATCACGGAACCGGAAGCCCAAAAAGGTAACTGGCGGCATTTGAAGCCCGGCTGCCAGGCCCTGTGGGTGGAGCTTGGCTGCGGCAAGGGGAAATTCACCGCCGAGACGGCCCAGGCAAACCCGGAGGTGCTGCTCATTGCCGTGGAACGGTGCCGGGAGGCAATGGTGGTCGCCATGGAGAAAGCAAAGTCCATGGGCCTTACCAATGTATTTTTTATCGATATGGATGCTGCCGGAATCGAGGAAGTCTTCGCTCCCGGGGAAATTGACCGGCTGTTTGTGAATTTCCCGGACCCCTGGCCCCGGAAGAAGAACGCCAAACGGCGGCTGACTTTCCGCACTTTTCTGGAGCACTATTCCCAGGTGACCGCGCCGGGGGGAGAGCTGCACTTCAAGACGGACAACGCGCCCCTGTTTGAATTCAGCCTGGAGGAATTCGGGTTTTGCGGGCTGGATGTGAAAAATGTCACCCGGAACCTCCATGAAAACGGCCCGGTGGGGATCATGACGGGCTACGAGGAAAAATTCTACGCTCTGGGAACGCCCATCAACCGGTGCGAGGTGACAATGCAGCCTTTCCGCCTGCCGGAGCAAAGGCCGGAGGAGGCAGAAGCGTGAGCACCTACTATGGAGGAAGCTGTGATGTGGCGGTGATCGGAGCCGGCCACGCGGGGATTGAAGCTGCGCTGGCCGCCGCCCGGCTGGGACTGCACACCATTCTCTTTACCATCAATCTGGACGCCGTGGGGAACATGCCCTGCAATCCCGCCATCGGCGGCACCGGCAAGGGGCACCTTGTGCGGGAGCTGGACGCTCTGGGCGGGGAAATGGGCCTGGCGGCAGATCACGCCTGTATCCAGTACCGGATGCTGAACCGGGGGAAAGGCCCCGCGGTCCATTCCCTCCGGGCCCAGGCGGACCGGCAGGCATATCGCCGGTATATGAAGCATGTTCTGGAGCTGCAGGAGAATCTGGAGCTGAAGCAGACCCAGATCACCGCTGTGCTGACGGAGCGGGGCCGTGTTTCCGGGGTCAGGACCCAGCTGGGGGCGGAGTACGCCGCCCGGGCGGTGGTCATCGCCACGGGTACCTACCTGGACAGCACCGTGATCACCGGCGACAGCGTGGTGTCTTCCGGCCCGGACGGGATGCATCCCAGCCTGGGGCTGGCGGGGAATCTGCGGACTCTGCGGCTGTCCCTGCGCCGGTTCAAAACCGGCACGCCCCCCCGGGTCAACCGTAGAAGCATTGATTTTTCCAAGATGGAGCTGCAGCCCGGGGACGAGAAAGCGGAGCCTTTCTCTTTCCGCACCACCCAAAAGATCAACAATACCGCCGTGTGCTACCTGACCTATACCACGGAGCGGACCCACGAGATCATCCGGGCGAACCTGCACCGCAGTCCCATGTACGACGGCACTATCTCCGGGGTGGGGCCCCGGTACTGCCCCAGCATCGAAACAAAGATCGTCCGGTTTCCGGATAAGCAGCGCCACCAGCTGTTTGTGGAGCCCTGCGGACTGGACACCGAGGAAATGTATATCCAGGGCTTTTCTTCCAGCCTGCCGGAGGATGTGCAGATCGAAATGCTCCATTCCGTTCCCGGCTTGGAGCACGCGGAAATGATGCGCCCTGCCTATGCCATCGAGTATGAGTGCATCGACCCCACCCAGCTGCTGCCCACTCTGGAGGTCAAGACGGTTCCCGGCCTCTACGGTGCGGGACAGTTCAACGGCACCTCCGGCTATGAGGAAGCGGCGGTGCAGGGCTATGTGGCAGGGGTGAACGCGGCGCTGAAGCTTCTGGGAAGACCGCCCCTGATCCTCACCCGGGACACCAGCTACATCGGAACTCTGATCGATGACCTGGTGACCAAGGGAACGGAGGAACCCTACCGGATCATGACCAGCCGTTCGGAGTATCGTCTCCTTCACCGGCAGGACAACGCGGACCTGAGACTCACCGCCATCGGCGCGGAAATCGGGCTTGTGAGCAAGGAGCGCCTGGCGGCGGTGGAAGAAAAGTACGCCTCCGTCCGCCGGGAGCTTCAGCGGCTGGAATCCACGGGCGTTCCGGAAAGCGATGCCCTGAATGAAATGCTTGTAAGCAAAGGCAGCGCCCCGGTTTCCGGCTCGGCAAGGCTTGCGGACCTGCTCCGCCGTCCGGAGCTGTGCTATGAAGACCTGGCCCCCTTTGACCCCAACCGCCCGGCCCTTTCCGACGCGGTGACGGAGGAAGCCCAGATCCAGCTGAAATATGCCGGGTATCTGACCCGGCAGGAACGTCAGGTGGCGGAGTTCCGCCGGGAGGAGGGCCGCCTGCTGCCAAGCAACATCGATTACAGCGCCATCGGCGGACTGCGGCTGGAAGCCCGGCAGAAGCTGGACGCCATCCGCCCGGTGTCCCTGGGCCAGGCAGGAAGGATTTCCGGCGTCAGCCCAGCGGACATTGCGGTGCTGATGATCTGGCTGGAACAGAATAAGCTGTGACGGCCGGAGCGGGAAATTGGGAATTTGCTGGGCTGTTTGGACAGTGGTGTGCGGTGTCGATGCGGTACACGGCAAGGGCTCCCCTGTGTAAGGGGAGC
>CAZVDH010000183.1:0-2826 GCA_964625595.1 uncultured Oscillospiraceae bacterium
TGACAGCGGTCCCATAAAACGGTATTAAACCGTTTTATGAAAAACTAGTATCAGTGGGTCACATTTCCTGCCGGCCCTCCAAAGCCCGGGACAGGGTAACCTCGTCGGCATATTCCAGCTGGCTGCCCACAGGAACGCCGTAAGCAAGCCGGGTCACCTTGACCTCCATAGGACGCAGAAGCCGGGAAATGTACATGGCTGTGGCCTCGCCCTCCGTATCCGGGTTGGTAGCCATAATAACCTCGGAGATCTCACCGGAGGCTACACGCTTCAGCAGCTCCCGAATCCGAATATCCTCCTGCGTGACATGATTCAGCGGAGAAATCACGCCATGAAGGACATGGTAGACGCCCCGGAATTCCCGGGACCGCTCCATAGCGATCACATCCTTTGGCTCGGCGACCACACAGACCGTACTTCTGTCCCGGCTGTCATCATCGCAGATAGGGCAGATTTCCCGGTCCGTCAGATTCTGGCAAACCGGGCAGGTGTGGACCTGGCGTTTTGCTTCCAAAATGGCGTCAGCAAAGTTCCGGGCATCCTCCAGAGGAAGCTCCAGCACATGAAAAGCCAGACGCTGGGCAGTTTTTCCGCCGATACCGGGAAGACGGGCAAACTGATCCGTAAGATTCTGCAGCGCCGCGGGAAAAAACTGCATGGCTGCCTCCTTAGAACAGGCCGCCCAGGTTGAGACCGCCGGTCAGCCGGGACATATTATTCGCTGCCTCGGCGTCTGCCATACGCATTGCCTCGTTGACAGCCGCGATAACGGTATCCTGGAGCATTTCCACATCCTCAGGGTCCACGGCTTCGGGCTGAATGGTCAGCTCCACCAGCTCATGCTTTCCGTTCACAGTGGCAGCCACCACACCGCCGCCCGCCTTTGCGGTAAAGGTTTTACTCTCCTGCTCCTGCTGCATCCGCAGCATCTCCTGCTGCATTTTCTGGGCCTGCTTCATCATAGCGGCCTGATTCATTCCGCCGGGCATTCCCCGGAAGTTATTCTTTGCCATCGGTAAACTCCTCTCAGTTTTCTTTGATTCTGACAATATCCGGATTAGCTCTGCCGAAGTTCATCAGCTTTGACATACCGGCACCGTCCCTGCCCTGTTTGGACAGGTCGGTAACTTTCGCTTTCACTGGTTTTCCCAGAAGGACCGACGCTTTCCGGGATACCACCTGGAGAATATCTTCTTTTCCCACGATCTCCGCCGTAAAGGAATCCTGACACCGCAGAGTCAGCACATCCCCCACGACTTCCACATCCATTGGGCCGTTTGGTGTGGCGGTAAAGAAACCGGATACCGGCGGATACAATTCCTTTCGCACAGCGGCAGCCAGATCCTGCCAGAAGCCCATTGGAAGTTCCTCATATACTTCCCGTACAGGTTCCGGCTCGGGTTGGGAAACGGTGCTTTCCTCCGCCGGGGCGGTTTCTGCTTCCGGCTTTTCCGGCACAGCAGGGGCAGCTCTTTGCGGCAGGACAAAGGCTCCTGTCTTCAGCTGTTCCTCAACCCGGGTCAGCCGTGCGTTCATGGAAGAAAGATCCTGGCTCAGCTCCGGCTGGCTCATTTCCAGAATACACAGCTCCGCATCGGTGCGGCGGCTGGCGCTGCGGGTGAACAGATTCAGCGTTTTTTGCAGAAGCTCCATCATCCGGATCAGCTCACCGCCGGAAATCCGGGATGCCAAAGTCCTGGTTTCTTCATCCTCCGCAACGCCGGACAGCATCGTGATCCCCGCTTCCGGCGCGGTTTTCAGAATGAGAACATCCCGAACCAGGCTGGCAAGCTCGTCAAGCATTGCAGAAAGGTCCTTGCCCTCCGTATAAAGGCGGTTAAAAAGCTGCATTGCCCCCGCCGTGTCCTGCCGGGCAATCTTGTCCAGAAGCTCCGCACACCTGCGCTCTCCGGCAATGCCGAGACAGGCATACACCCGCTCGGCGGTCAGTTCCCCGGATACAGCCGAAGCGCACTGGTCCAGCAGGCTCAGGGCGTCACGCATCGCCCCATCGGCAAGACGGGCCAGAACCCGTGCCGCGGAATTGTCCAGATCAATGTTTTCCTGATAGGCTACAAACTGAAGCTGGGCGGCAATATCCTCCTGCCCGATCCGGCGAAAAGAAAAGCGCTGGCAGCGGGAAAGAATGGTTGCCGGAACCTTATGCAGCTCGGTAGTAGCGAGAATAAACAGCAGGTGCTCCGGCGGTTCCTCAATGATTTTCAGCAGCGCGTTAAAGGCGCTGGTGGAAAGCATGTGGACCTCATCCACAATATAGACCCGTTTTTTCACCTGAGAGGGAGAATACACCGCGTCATCCCGCAGGTCACGGACATTATCCACACCATTATTGGACGCGGCATCGATCTCCAGCACATCCATACAAGTGCCTTCATCAATGGCGCGGCAGGCCTTGCAGCGGTTGCATGGATTCCCGTTTTCCGGATTCAGGCAGTTCACTGCCTTTGCAAGGATCTTGGCGCAGGTGGTTTTGCCCGTACCATGGCAGCCTGTAAACAGGTAGGCGTGGCTCAGCTTTCCGCTGACGATCTGGGTTTTCAGCGTCTGGGTGACCGCGTTCTGCCCCACCACGTCATCAAAGGTCTGCGGACGATATTTTCGGTACAGTGCCTGATAGGCGCTCATATGCTCCCTCCTTTCAAGGAAAGATACAGACCGGCCCATAACAAGATCGCACACCCACATTTGAATGAGCCCTGTGCCCGGTATCTGCGCAGCCGGCTCAAGATCGGAAGCCTTAGCGGCACACGGGAAGGTCCGCTTAATGCTGCTTGGTTCCCCACCTGACATGGTTCACGGGATCCC
>CAZVDH010000184.1:0-2818 GCA_964625595.1 uncultured Oscillospiraceae bacterium
CCCCCGGGGGAAGGTATTGGACTGCCATATCACAGGTTTCCTATTTGCTGTTTTAAGCCGATAACCTAAATTGGAATTTACCGAATTCCCAGTCATTGCGATAAAGTAGCTCACACTGGCGTGGCAATCCCCCTCAAATTTCCGAATCGTGATCGTCTACCTCAGTAGGGGCGCTCATTGAGCGCCCGGCAAGGAAAGTTTCGACATTCGTATTTCTTTCGGCGAAAAGGTTCCATTTTACATGAATTAATGCTGGAATTCGGTACATTTTTGCGGGCGGTCAATGACCGCCCCTACGAATGGATGACGATAGGCTGCCTGGAATTCGATGGAGATTCCCACACCAGTTTGAGAACTGGTTCGGAATGACAGTGTTGTTCGATGCCCTGGCTTTCCCTACAAATTCCCAATTTGCCGGGCTCCTCCGTTCCGCTATATCTTATATCTTATATCTGCTTTATATCTTATATCTGCTGTCTCCCCGCCGCCTTATCTGGCAAACCGGGTGCTGAGGGTGGTGGACCAGCTTTCCCCGGGGGCGAGGATGGCGGCGGCGGGCTTTTCCTCCCAGTTAATGGAGCCGTCCTCCTGGCTGGGCAGGCTGTGCCAGGGCTCGATGCACACAAATTTCGGCTCCCCGGGCTTGCTCCAGATCAGGGTGTAGGGGAACTCGGCAATGTCGCAGACCACCGCCCGTCCGGTGCCCTTTTCGTAAATGCCCAGGGTCTGGGACCGGAGGTTTACCATGCAGTGGCTGTCGTTGGCGAACAGGTTCTCGTCAATGGGAATGGTGTCAATATTGGCCCCCAGGCGGTAGCAGTTGCCGTGAACCAGACCCTTGGGCAGGCACCCGACGCACAGAGGGGACTCAGGTTCGCTGAACCGCAGCTCGTAGTCCCGGTAGGTGTGCCGGTCGTCAAAGGGAATGGCAAAGCCGGGGTGGAAGCCGATGCCGAAAGGCAGCTTCTCCTCGTCCAGGTTCTCCACCGTCAGGGTGTGGTGGAGGGTGTCGTTTTCCAGGGTGAAGACGGACACCAGCCGGAAGTCATAGGGGAAGTGCGCCAGGGTTTCTTCATTCGCGCACAGCTCCAGCACCACGCAGTTTTCCGTCTGCTCCACCAGGGTGTGCTCCATGAGCCGGGCGAAGCCGTGCTGGCCGGATTCATAGACACCGCCCTTGGCGGCAATCTTGCCGTCCACCACCTTGCCGACGTGGGGGAACAGAATGGGCGCGTGGTAGCCCCAGACAGCGGGGTCCGCCTGCCAGATGTGCTCTGCGCCGTCAGATTTGCGCACCACGCTCTTTACCTGGGCGCCCCAGGTGGTAACGGTGACTTTCAGATACTCGTTATCAATTATGAATTCCATAGCAGCCTCCTTGTATGTTTTTTCGGATTTTTTATGATGGTTTTGATTGAGACGCTTCAGTAAATGGGACGCGGCCTTGCCCCCCTCACAAGTGCGGGGGGCAAGGCGTCCAACCATCTGCGCACAATAGAACAACACTGTCGTCTTACTTCAAAAACGCGAAATACAGCAGCACGGCGGCGCCAAGGAGGATCCGGTATACGCCGAAAGCGGAGAAAGAGTGCCTGCGGACATACTCCATAAGGCCCCGGATGACCAGGATGCTGACAAGAAACGACACCAGGCAGCCGACAAGGAGAATGCCCACCTCCTGCCCGGCAAAGCCGACACCGCTCAGGAAGAACTTTAAAAGCTTGATTGCACTTGCCCCCAGCATGGTGGGGATGGCCATGAAGAAGCTGAACTCGGCGGCGGCTCCCCGGCTCACGCCCAGAAGAATCCCGCCTAAAATGGTGGAGCCGGAACGGGAGGTGCCCGGCACCAGGCTCAGGCACTGGAAAGCGCCGATGGCCAGGGCGGTTTTCCAGTCCACATCCCACACGGATTCCACCCTGGGCGTCAGGCCCCGGTTGCGCCGCTCAACGAGAATGAACGCCACGCCGTAGACGATGAGGGCCAGGGACACCACCCAGGCGTTGTGCAGCTTCGTCTCCATCCAGTCGTCAAAGAGCACCCCCACCACCCCGGAGGGGAGGATGGACAGCACCACCAGGCCCCACAGCTTCCAGGTGCTGCCTCGCTGGGCTTGACTTTTGTCCCGGGCAAAGGGATTGAGCTTGTGGAAAAACAGCACCACCACCGCGAGGATGGCGCCCAGCTGGATCACCACATCGAACATGCTCCGGAATTCCTCCGACACATTCAGCCGGACCAGCTCGTTCAGGAGGATCAGATGGCCGGTGGAGGAAATGGGCAGCCACTCGGTAACGCCCTCCACAATGCCGAAGAGGATGGATTTGAGAATTTCGATCATAATAAACTCCTTTTTTGGTTGTCTTAAGGCAAATTGGGGATTTGTAAAGCTGTTTGGGCAGTGGCGAACGGTGCCGATGCGGTACGCGGCAAGGGCTCCCCTGTGCAAGGGGAGCTGTCAGCGTAGCTGACTGAGGGGTTGTAACGGTGGACTTTCCTATCTAACCATCGTCAGAACGGACAGTGTCCTTTGTGGTCCCTTTTCGCCGATTCGTTGTCAGTATGAATACGTTTTACTGCACAATCCCTCAGTCGCTTCGCGACAGTCACATTAAGGTATGATTGCCACCGGCAATCATTAGAGTTTTGATTCACTGCGTGCAGCGCCACCCTTTACACAAGGGAGCCCTTGGCGTGTACCCCATCGGCCCGCAAACCATTCACCAGACAGCCCTACAAATTCCAATTTAGGTTATCGGCTTAAAACAGGAAACCTGTGATTTGGCAGTCCAATACCTTCCCCCGGGGGGAAGGTGCC
>CAZVDH010000185.1:0-2784 GCA_964625595.1 uncultured Oscillospiraceae bacterium
AAAAAGCAGGCTATGGGCATTCGGGATTGATGGGCGATACCAAAAAGCACCTGCCTTTCGACAGGTGCTCATGGTGGATTACGGCTGTTCCAGCGTGTCCAGTTGGGAACCAATGTCCCGTCCGCCGTACATGACGCGGATGACCGTGACAGTGTGTGCGGCCTCGTCTGGAATATAAAACACCAGGTAGCTATCAACGGACATGACGCGAAGCCCACGGCTATGCCACGGTTCTTCCAGATAGGCAGGATACCGGTTTGGCATCTGATCCAGACTGAGAATCTCCTCTTCCAACCGTTGCAGCTGCCGCACGGCTGTGGGCGGAGAGAGTAATTCGTAAGCGATATACCCGTAGATTTCCCGAAGATCTGTCTCAGCGCGGGAGGTGATTTGCACTGTATAAATCATACTCCGTATTCTTTGCAGATGTCGTCAAAAACGCTTTTCGCGCTTCTTGTGTTGCCCGAAACCATGTCCGCGTATCCTTTCTCCAGTTCTTCGTTCAGCTGTTCAGGACTGAGCGTGCTGACATCTACGGGGCGGGTAGCGGGGAGCTTTACCTCAAAGGGAAGTCCTTTTTGCAGTACGATTTGCTTATAAAACATGGTGATGGCGTTGGAGGCGGGAATCCCCAGAGCGGAGAGGATTCCCTCAGCCTGCTCCTTCAGATCCGGCTCGATGCGCGCATACAGATTCGCGGATTTTGCCATGGTGCGTACCCCTTTCATGAAAGATTCGTACCCCTATTATACGCAAATGTACGCACAAAAGCAATACATAAATTGTAAATATTCTGCCGCCAAGGGGGTAGTCTAACTGTACGGTGACACCAGCTCCCTGTCACCATGACACCAGGAAAGAACTAATCACCTGAAGAATTTACAGCAGATAGGAAAAGTGAGATATCCTATTTACAAAAATTGAAAACTATTTATCCCTTACTTGATGAAACGATTGGAGGCAATATGGGAAGTTATATACCCTTTACAGAACGGCAGCGGGAGCAAGCCAGACGGACAGACTTGGCGGCGTTCTTACGGCAATGCGGAGAGGAAGTGAAGAAATCCGGTTCAGAGTTTGCGTGGCTGGACCACGGGCAGAAGGTGACCATCCGGGGTAATTTGTGGTTCCACCAGTACGAGCAGGTGGGCGGTGATGCAATCGACTTTGCCTGCCGTTTCTACAACATGGACTACCCGGAAGCGGTGCAGCTCATGCTTTCAATGGGGGTTGGGACGGTGCGGGAAGAAGTGGAACCCTTCCCACAGAAACCGCTGGAATTACCCCCGAAGCACGAGAATATGCGAAGAGTCTACGGCTACCTGATCCGGCGGCGTGGCATCGACAAGGATGTGCTGGACGCCTTCGCCTACCGGGGGCTTGTGTATGAATCTGCGGATTACCATAACGCCGTGTTTGTGGGAACAGACCGGGAGGGAAAGTCTCGGCACGCCCATAAACACAGCACCGCTGCTCAGGGCGGTTTCAAGGGGAATGCTCCGGGCAGTGAACCGGAGTACAGCTTCCACTGGATCGGCGGCGGGGATACCCTGTTCCTGTTTGAAGCCCCCATTGATATGCTGTCTTTTATCTCCCTGCACAAGCAGCACTGGAAATCCAGTAGCTACGCCGCTGCCTGCGGTGTGTCGGACAAGGTGCTGTGGCAGACGTTGAAAGACCGCCTCTACATCACCAAAGTGTGCATCTGCCTCGACAACGATGAGATTGGACAGAAGGCGGCGCAGCGGATTTCCAAGGCGTTGGCAGACAAGAATATCTGCAATAAAATCCTCGTTCCTACCCGAAAGGACTGGAACGAGGACTTGTTATTTTTGCGGAAGGAGGTAGCGAAATGAACGGAATTCCAATGCTGATTCTCTCTGTAGGCAGTATCATTGCGGTGCTGTTTTTCGTGACCTACGCTTCCCAGAAGCACGATCTCAACGGCATCAAAGACAAGACCGTGGGCAACGGTCAGCACGGCACCGCCCGGTGGGCAACAAAACAGGAAATTCACCGAACGTACCATCATGTTCCATTCACCCCGGAGGAATGGCGGCAGGCTGCGAAGAATGGAAACAAACCCACAGCCAATGGAAAGCCCCTTCCTCAGGGCATTGTGCTGGGTTGTCAGGGTGGCAGGAAAATCACAGCCTTGGTGGATTCGGACGATGTGCATGTGCTGATGATTGGCGCATCCGGCGTGGGTAAAACAGCATATTTCCTGTATCCGAATCTGGAGTATGCCTGTGCCAGCGGGATGAGTTTTCTGGCGCTGGATACCAAGGGTGATCTGGCGAGAAACTACGGTGCAATAGCCCGTGACATCTACGGCTACCGCATTTCCGTGGTGGATCTCCGGGAGCCTACCCGGTCAGATGGGAACAACTTACTGACTCTGATCAACCGCTATATGGATGAACACCGGGAGAATCCACGAGCGATAAGTGCCAAAGCAAAGGCGGAAAAGTACGCTAAGATTCTGGCTAAGACCATCATCAACCCGGAGGGGGAGGGAAGTGACCATGGGCAAAACGCCTACTTTTACGATGCCGCAGAGGGACTTCTTGCTTCGGTGGTTCTGCTGCTGTCAGAGTTCCTTCCACCAGAGGAAACAGACGGTTATGAAACCCGGCACATCGCTTCCGTGTTCAAGCTGGTGCAGGAGCTTCTGATGCAGGGCCAGCGGGGCGGGAACCAGTTTCAGGAGCTGATGCAGCTTCTGCCCTCGGAACACAAGGCAAAATGGCTGGCGGGTTCTGCACTGACAGCATCGGATCAGGC
>CAZVDH010000186.1:0-2754 GCA_964625595.1 uncultured Oscillospiraceae bacterium
ATTGGACTGCCATATCACAGGTTTCCTATTTGCTGTTTTAAGCCGATAACCTAAAGGAAGATTATTACAGCCCCTCCGCCACCAGTTTGATAACTGGTGGCACCTACCCTTACACAGGGGAGGCCTTGACGCGCACCGAATCGGAACGCGTTCTATGGAGCAGGCCCCACCCTTATATTACGAAAAAAGAGGACCGGAATATGGATAAATCGATTTTATACACCTGTGTGGACAAGCATGCCCCGCTGATTACAGCCCTCAGCGACCGAATCTGGAGCTACGCAGAGCTTTCCATGGAGGAAGTGAAAAGCGCAAAAGACTACTGCCAGGTACTTGCGGATGCGGGCTTTGCCGTGACGGAGCGCCTGGGGGACATTCCCACCGCCTTTTCCGGCTCCTTTGGCTCCGGCAGGCCCGTGATCGGCATTCTGGGGGAATTTGATGCCCTCTCCGGCCTGTCCCAGGAGCCGGGGATCACGGAGCGCAAGCCCCGGCCGGACACCGTCTGCGGCCACGGCTGCGGACACAATCTGCTGGGGGCCGCCTCTCTGGGGGCAGCCATTGCCATTAAGGAGCAGATCGCGGCGGGGAACCTCTCCGGCACCGTGGTTTTCTACGGCTGTCCCGGGGAGGAGGGCTGCGCCGGCAAGACCTTTCTTGCCAAAGCCGGGATGTTCCGGGAGCTGGACGCCGCCCTGTGCTGGCACCCCGGGGATGTGAACGCGGTTACCACCGGTTCCAACGCGGCGAGCCTGCAGTATGTCTACACCTTTACGGGCACGGCCTCCCACGCGGCGGGAGCCCCGGAGATGGGCCGTTCCGCTCTGGACGCCGCCGAGCTTATGAACACCGGGGTCCAGTATCTGCGGGAGCACATAGGACCTCACCACAGCGTCCACTACGCCTTTCTGGACGCGGGCGGGGTGTCCCCCAACGTGGTCCAGCCCACCGCCAGCCTGGTGTACATGGTCCGGGGGGAAAATGTCCGCTCCGCCCGGGCGCTTCTGGAGCGGGTGCACAATATCGCCCGGGGGGCCGCCCTGATGACGGACACCCAGGTTTCCTGGAAGCAGATCGACGGTACCTCCTCCACCCTGTCCAACACGGTTTTGGAGGAAGTGCTGCAGGAGAATCTTCTTGCAGCGCCCCTGCCAGCCTACACGCCGGACGAATGGGCCTTTGCCAAAGCACTGAAAGAAACCTACCCGGAAACCGGCCTGCCCGGGAAGCTGACTGCGGCGGACCGGAAGCTGCTGGCCTTTATGAAGGAGAAGACGGAAAACGGCGCCAGGGCCATCAACGATTTTGTCCTGCCCTACGTCCCCTCCGACGCGTTCTCCCCCGGCTCCACGGATGTGGGGGATGTGAGCTGGCTCACCCCCACCGCCCAGTTCCAGGCGGTGACCTGGAGCAGCGGCGCGCCGGGCCACTCCTGGCAGAATGTGTCCCAGGGAAAGACCTCTATGGCCCACAAGGGACTTTTGTACGCCGCCAAGGTGCTTTCCGGGGCCGCCGCCGACCTGATGGAAAGCCCCGCTTTGCTCCAAAAGGCCCGGGCGGAGTTTCTGGAAGCCTCCGCCGAGGGCTACGACTGCCCGGTTTGAATTGACAATTGAAAAGTGTTGTGTCCCTGCGGGACGATTTTAAAATACTGTGCGTATCGGTTTTTTGCGGCAAGTATACAAATTGGGAATTTGCAGAGCTGGCGGCGAAGCCGCCCATGCCTCTCCCTTTGGGAGAGGTGCCCCCGAAGGGGGCGGAGAGGGCCCTCTCAGTCACGGCTTAAGCCGTGACAGCTCCCCCACAGGGGGAGCCAAGGTGTTTCCGGGAATTCGTCAAATTCCTGTTTTTCGATTTACCGCGTAAAGACGATAGCATAAGCCACATTTTCTTGAAACCGCCGCGAAGTGGAACCTTATCTTATATCTTATATCTCATATCTTGTATCTTAAAACGCGCTCCCGGGGCCGGGAGCGCGTTTTATGTATCGGGATTTTACTTGCTCGCTTTCAGCAGGGGGGCGCCCTGGGCAATCTCGCCCTTGGCAAGGACCTGGATGTCGGCAAAGTCGTCGGCGTTGGTCACCACCACGGCGGTGGTCACGGGGTGTCCGGCGGCCTTGATGGCCTCCATGGAGAAAGTCATGAGCTTCTGACCGACCTTGACGGTGTCGCCCTCCTTGACAAGGCAGGTAAAGCCCTCGCCGTTCATGGCCACGGTATCCATGCCCACATGGATCAGCAGCTCAAGCCCATCCTTGCTGGTGACGCCCACGGCGTGCTTGGTGTCGATGACCTGGGTGACGGTGCCGTTGAAAGGCGCGCAGACGGTTTCTTCCCCAGGCTCCAGGCCGCAGCCCTTGCCCAGAATGCCCTCACTGAACACGGGATCGGGAATCTCCTCCATGGCAATGGCATTGCCGCCGAAAGGCGCGTAGACGGTGAGAGGCTCTGTGGCCTGCTTGTTCTTGTTGCCGCCGAACTTTTCCAGTATGGACGCGGCAAATTCCTTGTAACCCATAGGTTTTCCTCCTGTACTCCTTTATTTAAATCAAGATCTTCGCGGCTGACGCGGTGATCTTCCTGTGCTGTAATGATTATACCATGAATCAAAGGAGACTGTAAAGCGGTATTTTACAAAAAAGCTGCTTTGTCCTTTCTTATTCACTTTCGCTTGCGGGGTCCATGCGGCAGTACGGAAAATTGGAATTTATAGAGCTGTTTGGACAGTGGCGAGCGGTGCCGATGCGGTACA
>CAZVDH010000187.1:0-2723 GCA_964625595.1 uncultured Oscillospiraceae bacterium
TGTGCACCATCCACGCCTACACCGGCGACCAGATGATCCTGGACGGCCCCCAGCGTAAGGGCGACCTGCGCCGCAGCCGCGCTGGTGCTGTGAACATCGTGCCCAACTCCACCGGTGCTGCCAAGGCTATCGGCCTGGTCATCCCCGAGCTGAACGGCAAGCTGATCGGCGCTGCCCAGCGTGTTCCCACCCCCACCGGCTCCACCACCATCCTGAACGCCGTTGTGGAAGGCAACCCCACCAAGGAAGAGATCAACGCCCAGATGAAGGCTGAGGCCACCGAGTCCTTCGGCTACAACACCGACGAGATCGTTTCCTCCGACATCATCGGCATGCGTTACGGCTCCCTGTTCGATGCCACCCAGACCATGGTCATCAACCTGGGCAACGGCACCAGCCAGGTGCAGGTCGTTTCCTGGTACGACAACGAGAACTCCTACGTTTCTCAGATGTGCCGCACCATCAAGCACTTCGCTACCCTGCTGTAATTAAACAGGAAAAGAAGCTTATAGGAAAGCTCCCCAGCCCGCAAGGGTTGGGGAGTTTTTTGCGGCGAGTCGCCGCAGCCAAGTCGTGACGGACTCGGTCTGTAATCGTTCTGCCTTTGGGTACCGCTCGGTATCGGTCTGTGTGTGATGGCTGTCAATTGGTGGACGGCAGGGCCGCAGCCAAGTCGTGACGGACTTGGTCTGTAGTCGCTCTGCCTTTGGGTGCCGCTCGGTATCAGTCTGTGTGTGATGGCTGTCAAGTGGTGGCCGGCAGTGCCGGCGGCGAAGCCGCCCTCGGCCCCCGCACTTGTGAGGGGGCTGGCACGCCGTCAGGCGTGACTGGGGGAGTACGAATTTCCGGCAGCAGAGCGTCAAGCAGTATTATCTTTCTGTGGTTGCCGTCCTATTCTCCGCGCCTTTTTGTGAAAGCTCTGCGTGTGACGGACTCCCCCCGCCCTACGGGCACCCCCCTCATAAATGCGGGGGGGCAAGGCCGCGTTCCGCATCGACACCGCGCACCATAATTGTCAATTGTTCATTGTCAATTGTCAATTTTAAAGCAGGTTCCACCAGTTGGGCTTATGGGCGTCGGTCATGGCTTTCACCAGCCGGGACAGCTCCCGGCAGCCGGCGGCGAACTCCCCGGTGTCCTCCTCCCGGCAGTATTCTATGAGCCTTGCAAAGAGGCCGTCGATTTCCTCCATGGGGGCGTGGTCTGCTAACGCCGCGTCGGCCTGCCAGCCCCGCTCCCAGCGCGTCTTTGCCTCACCCAGCAGAATTTCCGCGCCCTCCCAGTTTTCCGACACCGCGCTGTCCGCCGCGGTGTCCAGGGCCGCCTGAATGGGTTCATGCCGCTTTTCCATGCTCTGGGAGGTAAAAAGCCCCAGCACCAGCAGCACAAGGAGCAGTCCGAATCCCAGGATGTTTCGCTTCACCGCGCCCCCTCCTTACCGATCCACACCACTCTGTCCGACGGGTCCACCGTCAGGAGCAGGGTGGTTTTTTTGTCCGCCTTTCTCTCTTTCAGCACTTTTTCCACCCAGGCTTCGTCCTTGCCCGCCTTTTTCAGGTTCTCCGCTGACAGGTAGCCGTCCTCGATGACCGTCACGGGCAGGTACTGCTTTTTGGCTTCGATCCCGGCATCCTTAGCGGTTGCGGGGCAGTCTTTGGGGTAGGGGAAGACCGACAGCTGCCCGTCGGTTTCCAGGATGGCAAACTGCACCGTGGTGATGTCCAGCACGTCTTTTTCCCGCAGATGGCCCGTCAGCTCGTCCAGGGTGATCCGGGTGGAGCGGAGGTTTTCCTGGAGAATTTTCCCGTTTTCAATGAGGATCACGGGCTTGCCGCAGAAGAACCGCCGGAGCATAACGCTCCGCATGGTGGCCCAGGACAGCACCAGCTCCACCCCCAGCACGGTCAGGATGGGCACCAGGCCGGAAAACAGGGGGATTCCCGCGTCCTGCATGGGGATGGCGGCGAGGTTTGCCACCAGCATGGTGACCACGAATTCCGCAGGCTCCATTTCACCGATCTGCCGCTTTCCCATGACCCGGATCACCAGAATCAGGACAAGGTACAGCAGGAGCGTGCGCAGATAGGACAGAATCACGGCGGTTTCCTCCGTTTTTGTTCTTGGGAACCTCTGAACAAATCGTCTGCGGCTGAGTAGCGGATCTTATGTTTCCCCGGTACAGTATGAAAATCAGGAAATACATCCAGTATTCCTCTGCTTTTCATACTTTCCGGGCAAACAAAATCTCTCGCTATCAGCTCTTGCCGATTTATTCAGAGCTTCCCTTGGATTGCGGCGTAAGGTTTCCGCCGCCGAAGGTAGTTTTTCCGGAATTCCCCAGTTTATGCGGTTTCCGGAAAGAAGCTTGCAGGGCACCCCGGCAAATTGGGAATTTGGCGGTGGGTTTTGGCACGCGGGTGGACAGACGCCTTGCCCCCCGCACTTGTGAGGGGGGAGTACGAATTCCCGGCAGCCCATCGTCATCCATTCGTAGGGGCGGTCATTGACCGCCCGCCGGGCAGGGCCCGAATCCAAGTCGTGACGAATGTGGTCTGTAATCGTTCTGCTTTTGGGTACCGCTCGGTGTCGTTTTATGGGTATAGGCATGAACTCACGTTGTATGGGTTCATTTCGCCGAAAGAAATACGAATGTCGAAGCTTTCCTTGCCGGGCGGTCAATGTGTTTAGTGCAGTAACATAGTTTACAGAATGTGCAACCACAT
>CAZVDH010000188.1:0-2718 GCA_964625595.1 uncultured Oscillospiraceae bacterium
AGGACGCGTACCGCATCGGCCCGCAAACCATTCATCAAACAGCCCTACAAATTCCAATTTATCTGTTTGCCGGGGAAAGCCGACAGCCCTAAAGTATGGCATGTGCTGTCAGAACAGCCGGACCAGCAGGCCCTCTCTTGGCTCCTTGCTCATATGCATGCGCAGACAGACGATGGAAGTAATCAGCAGGAAGCCCAGGATAATTTCCGACCTCTGTCCCGTGAGAAGCATACAGATAAGCGTCAGCAGGTAGGAGAAAATCGTCCTCTGGAAATGTGGCGTGATGCGGATGACCAGAGAAAACAGGAGAAAGGCGCCGATGAAAAGGGCCAGGGGCTGCCACACCGGCAGCAGGCCCAGCAGGCACCCAAAGGTGGTGGCGATTCCCTTTCCCCCCTGAAACCGGTAAAACACCGGAAAGGCGTGGCCGAATACCGGGGCCGCCGCAACCAGAGCCAGGGCCAGGGTGGGAGACGCGGAAGCGCCCCGCAGGAAAAGCCAGACGGGGACCGCGCCTTTCAGAAGATCTCCCAGCAGCGTGCCCAAACCGCACCAGAAGCCGCCGTATGTAAAGGCGTTTGCCGTGCCGGGGTTCCGGTCCTTGCTTTGGTCATAAATATTGTCCTTTCCCAGCAGCCTGGAAAAAACCCGGGCATAGAGCACGCTGCCTGACAGATAGCCCAGGATCATATATTCAATCATCCGTATCATGTTTCTACCTCCGGGTATTTTTGCTTTGGTTCCGAAGAACAGTGTGCGGTCCGATGCAGTATGCGTACCTTAACTGTCAATTGTCAATTGTCCATTGTCCATTACCCCGGGTACAGGGTCACCGTAAACCGGCAGCCGCCCCCGGGAAGATTCTCCGCCTGGATCTCGCCGCCGGACAGCTTCAGGATCTGCTTGACAAGCGCCAGCCCCAGGCCGTTGCCCTCCTGCTCATGGGAGCTCTCACTTTGGAAGAAACGGTCAAAAATATGCTTTTTGTCTTCCTCCCGGATTCCTGGGCCGTTGTCGTCAATGGTAAAAAGGATACGGTCCGCCTCCCGCATAAGCTTCATGCGGATGAAGCCGCCCTGGGGGTCAAATTTAATGGCGTTGCTTAACAGGTTGTTCCACACATGCAGCAGCAGGCTCTCGTTGCCGAAATACTCGATGCTTTCCAGATCCACATCGAATTCGATGCCCTTTTTGTCCCACGCGGCTTCCTGGGAGACAATGGCCTGCCGGATCTGCTCGTCCAGGCGGAACCGGGTCTGCTTTTTCTGGATGGTCTGGTTGTCCACCTTGGAAAGCAGCAGAATGTTCTCCACCAGCTTGGAAAGCCGCCGCACGTTAAAGAGAATTTTGTCCACATAATTGTGCCCGTCCCCGTCGGAGGCGTAGCCCTCCCCCTGCAGCAGCATGGCGTAGCCCTCAATGGCGTTGATGGGGGTCTTGAACTCGTGGGACACGTTGGTGACAAAATCCGTCTGGAGGATCTCCGTCGCCCCCAGCTCCTTGGCCATAATATTGAAATTCTTGTTGATCTCCCGGAGCTCCCGGAAGCGGCTCCCCTCGTCCAGCCGCACGTCAAAATTGCCCCCCGCCACCTGGCGCATGGCCTCTCCCAGCTTTACAATGGGATTAAAGAGCCATTTGCCCAGGTAGTGGGCCACCGCGCCGCCTACGATGATGCTGAGGAGGAAGACCCAGACGGTCTCCGACAGATTGAAGCTGATGTCGAAGCAGTAGTGCAGCAGCACGCTGATGCCCCAGGAAAGGGCGTACATCAGGCTGATTTCCGCCATGATCAGCAGGCTGAGAGCCAGCTGCATGGAAAGCCGGGCAGGTTTTTTGATCTTCATAGCTTTACCACCTTATAGCCCACGCCCCGCATGGTGACGATCCGAAAATCCGGATTGTTCCGGAACCGGTCCCGCAGCCGCCCGATGTGCACATCCACGGTGTGGGGATCGCTTTCGGAATCGTAGCCCCAGATCTCGTCCATCAGCTGCTGGCGGGTGAAGATCCTGCCGGGAAAGGACACCATTTTGTACAGCAGCATGAATTCTTTCTGAGGCAGGATCATGCTCTCCGTTTTGGTTGTCACGGTGAGGGAATCGCATTCCAGCACCGTGTCCCCGATGACCTGGCGGCGTTCGTTGATCATCTGGGCCCGGCGGAGCAGCGCCCCCACCCGCAGGACCATTTCATTGACATTGACGGGCTTTACCATGTAGTCGTCCGTTCCCGACAGAAAGCCCATTTTCATATCGTCAAAGGCATCTTTCGCGGTAATCATCAGCACGGGCGTGGTATTTCCGGCCTCCCGCAGGCTGCGAACCAGCTCATAGCCGTCCATCACCGGCATCATGATATCCGAGATGATCAGGTCATAGTAATCCTTTTCCATGGCGTCCAGGGCTTCCCGGCCGTTGGACACGCCGTTTGCCGTGTAGCCGTTCTTCATGAGAACGTGGGCAAAGAGCTGGCGCAGCTCCCGGTCATCCTCAACAATCAAAATTTTCAGCATATTCGTCCTCCGCTTTTTTGCCGCCCGGCTGCCCGTGGGAGCAAAGCATTTTTATGGTTATCGGCTTTGGTAAGCAAACTGATAAATTGGAATTTAGGCTATCGGCTTTATGCAGCAAACAGAAAAATGCACTTTGGTGTACTGGTGCGGCAGCACCATCGCTTCCCCCGGGGGTGGTGCTCCGCGCAGCGAATCAAAATTCA
>CAZVDH010000189.1:0-2643 GCA_964625595.1 uncultured Oscillospiraceae bacterium
CCCATAAAACGGTATTAAACCGTTTTATGAAAAACTAGTATCAGAGGTTCCCTAACGCTTCTGCAATTCATCAACCGGCCCGCCGGAAATTGCCGCAGGCATAGCCCCGAACCTGGAGCCCCCTATGGTTCCCTCCTTACGGATATTATTTTGACCTACAGGGTGTCCATCAGCGCTACAAGGTACGCCGCGCTGATGGAGCAATAGATAAACTGGTCGATCAGGCCGTCCTTTTTTGCCTGCCGGACCCGGTCCGCCGCTTCTTTTTCCGAGTTTTCATCCACCACCAGAACCACCTTGCAGTCCGGATGGATTTTTTTAACCGCATCGCGGATTTTCAGCCGTTCCTCCAGGCCGTAGGGCGGATACCGGGTCACCTCCATCAATACAGCGTAGGGCTCACACAGTCTGCTGTACTGCGCCACCTCCTCCGGCGCGGTCACCCGCTGCACGGTGAACCCGCCGCGGGGATCCGCCTGCAGCGACTGGGCCAGAGCGTCAGAAAAAATATAGTCTTTCATGTTCACAATGATTCTGCGCACCCTGTTTGGCCACTCCTTTCCGTTTGTGGGATACCCGGGGAGCCGCGGCGGTTAAAATGTCGTAAAGGTATCTCCCGCGTAAATCGCGTACTGCGCAATATCTCCATTTTCGTCGATATACCAGCAAATCTGAGTATCCTCGCCCATGTAAATCACCGTATAGCCCATATTGTCCCAGGAGCCGTCCTCCAGACGCATCCAGTTCTCCGTTTCTTCGCTGATGCCGTAGCTTGCGCTCCAGATCCTGCCGCCGGAAATCAGAACGGTATTGTGCATAACCGTGTCCGAAACCTCCGTCTCCAGGGTATCCAGATTGAGGCGGGTCAGGTTGCCCGTATTATTTTCATAGTCATGGACATCCACATAGTAAAGGTAATTTCCTTCCAGGACACAGCCGTAGACCTTATCCTCGCTGATCCGCTGGTCGAAGCCCAACCCGACATTCGCGATATGCAGGCTTTCCCCGTCCGCGTCATCCTGGTACAGGAACCAGCCGTCGCCCAGGCAGTAGGGATAGTACACCTCCTTATCGATCAGGGTGGTGATGTCCTGCCCGTCCAGGTCGGCGCTGACCAGGCGGTGGTTTTCATCCGTGAAGTACATGGTGTCGCCGCAAATCTGCAGGTAGTCGCAATCCCTGTCATAGAGCACCGTCTTATCGCTGCCGTCCATACCGATCCGGCGCAGCGTGTTTCCGTTGGCGCTCCAGCAGATATAATACAGGTAACCGTTTGCCGTCTGGAGGTAACAGGGGGTTTCACCCTTGGCCAGCTCCTGAAATCCTGTCAGCCGGCTTTCCTTTGGCTGGGTGGGATCATAATCGTAGCGGATCAGTCTTCTGTCAGAGGCGCTTTTCGAGTAGTAGCCATACAGCTTCCCGTCAAGGATGATGTATCTTCCCACCTGCATAAAATTGGACATGTCCCTGGCCTGCTCCGGGGTAAAGCGCACATCCAGCAGCGCCAGGGGCGCGTCTTCAAAGGCCTGGGGCACCGTCTCCGACTTGGAGAGGGTAAAGGAGTCGAAGGCCGCGTTCTCATCCTCTATCTCCAGCTCCACGGTCCCGTCTCCCCAGTCGTAGAAAGACAGGATTGCCCCATCCTCGCCGCCGCAGCGGATGTCAAAGCCGGTGTCGGTTTCCTCCCAGGTCCCGCTGATGCACTCGCCGAAGTTGAGCACATAGGCCCTGCCGTCCTCCAGCAGCCGCAGAGATATTACAAAATCGGCACCGGTCTGAAACAGTTCCTGGATCGCATCCGCGTCCATCTCCTCGCCGTCGCCCATACCCAGCCCCGTACAGACCCAGAAGCCGGGCAGGGAAACCCCCTCCGCCTCCGGCTGTGCAGGACGGTCAAAGACCTCGGGTCTTACGTCCACCCGGGACAGGAGGAAAATCATCCCCGCGTCCTCGTCCTCCACGACGCATTTGAGTGTCCCGTCCGCCTCCGCGGTAAACTCCGCCACAACGCCATCGTACTCCGGGGAGGTCAGCTGGCCGCCGGTCTGGGTTTTCGTCCAGTCGCAGGACAGGATGTCCCCCATGAGGTACAGCTCCCCTTTGCCGCCGTCAATACACAGGGTCATCACCTCGGCCCCTGTGACCCCCAGCAGGGATTGGATTTTTTCCGTGTCCATCATTTCGCCGTCGCCCATATCCAGTCCGGTGCAGACCCAGTATTCTGCCGCCGGGGCTGTTTTTTCCGCCGGGGCTTCCTCCGAAGACCCGCCGCAGGCAGCGCAGATCACAGCCAGCGCCAGGGCCAGGAATACCGCCAAAATGGATTTTCCGAATTTTTTCACGCGCATATATGTTTCCTCCTTGTGTCATAGGGTTCCACTTCTACGCTTACCATTATAGAAAAAGCGGAGGGAAAGCGCCCTACCCGATCGGGTAGTTTTTGTGAAAAAATCCGCACCCGGACAGTTCCGGACGCGGATTACTTTCTGATGGCTTTCCGGCTGAGAGCGCCAGCGCGGCACTTGGAATTTGGCGGGCTGTTTGGGCAGTGGTGTGCGGGTGGATGCGGTACACGGCAAGGGCTCCCTTGTGTAAGGGGAGCTGTCAGCGAAGCTGACTGAGGGGTTGTAACGTTGGACTTCC
>CAZVDH010000190.1:0-2604 GCA_964625595.1 uncultured Oscillospiraceae bacterium
GGTACTGCTTGAAACACTGTATGTTCTTATTTACCGGTGTCCCATATCAGAAAGTGTCGCCGATCCTCATCCGCCCCTGCGGGGCACCTTCCCCCCGGGGGAAGGTATTGGACTGCCAAATCACAGGTTTCCTATTTGCTGTTTTAAGCCGATAACCTAAAATCGCTTTTGCCCTGACCCGCCCGGTATCGTTCTGCGGTTTGGAAAATTGGAATTTGTAAGGCTGGCGGCGCAGCCGCCCTCGCCCCCCGCACTTGTGAGGGGGGCAAGGCGTCTAACCACCCGCATACCTTAACGGCCCGACAAATTCCCAATTTCACGATCAACGGATGAAAAACCAAGGGTGTGAACTGTCAATTTTCAATTGTCAATTCACGATTTTGACAGGCTTTTTACAAAGGATGTGCTATTATGGAACCACGCTGGCGGGCAGCAGGCGGATCACCGCCGCGGTGGCGTCGTCCTCTCCGGCGCTCTCCCGCACAATCCGCTCCGCCAGTTCTCCCGTGGGCATCCGCGATGCCTGTTCGGCCCATGCCGGTGCCTGTCCCAGCTCTACCCCATCACTGATAAGCACCAGCACTTCCCCTCTGCACAGGGACAGCCGCGCTGCCGTTTCCCGGGTTTCCCCAAAACCCGGCGGCGGCGCCGCTGTCCCGATTTTTTCTGCCTGCCCCCGGCGGATCAGATAACTGGGCGCCGCCCCCCATTTATAGAGGGACACCTGCCCCGTATCCAGCCTGACTTCCGCCAGGTCCGCCGTCACTGCCCCGGCTCTGCCCCCCAGGGTCAGCTGCGCATGAAGGCACCCCAGGGCGTGCTGGGCCGGAACGCCGCCCCGGAGCAGCCGCCGCAGAAGCACCGACGCGTCCTCCGCCGCCTGGGCCGCCCCCAGACCCGTGCCCATGCCGTCGCACAGGAGCACAAAGTACTTAAGCCCGGGTCCCGGGAAAGCGGTGCACCGGTCCCCATCCGATGCCTCCTTTTTCCGGGAGCGGGAGGATACCTGGAGCCGGAACCGGGCCGCCGCCGTGACCCCGCCCCCCGGCAGCCGGTCCGCAAGGGTGCGCAGGGTGTCCGCCAGGAAGCCGTACTGCTGCAAAAGCGCCGCCCGGTATTCTCCCTGCCGGACCCGGTCCGCGTGCATCCAGCGAAGCTGCTCCCTGCCCCGGCGCAGCTCCGCCAGCAGCCGCCCCGGCTTCCGGCACTCCACCCGGAATGGGTCCCGGAAAATCTCGGCGGTAATCTTGTCCTTTTCCGGGCAGTGGTCCCGGGCAGAGCAGGTGCCGCAGGCGTTTATTCGAACCCGGTCCGCCACCGCGTTCTCGTCAATTTCCGGCGGGGACAGGTCCAGCATTTCCCGCTGCAAGGTGCCCATGGTTCGGGCCAGCTGTTCCAGCTGCACCTGGGCCGCCCCCGTGCCCGTGTGCCGGCTTAAGGGGTCCAGGCTCCAGGGAAGCAGCGCTCCCAGAACGCCCCCCACAGCCACGGGGACCAGGAACGGCAGCTCCACACTGCCGTCAAGAACCATCACCGTCAGGCAGGCGCAGCCCGGGGCCAGCATCCGCCGCCAGGGGCTTTTTATTGGGAGCAGCCGGAAAAAGGCGGACAGGCACAGGGCGGCAGTCATGCTTGCCCGGGTGACCCCCGCCAGGTCCAGGCCCAGCCCCGCCATGGCAGACGCCGGCAGCGCCTCCGCCCCCGCCAGGACCCCGGCGGCCAGCAGCCCCAGGTTGCACCAGCCCGGGCTTTTCACCCCCGCCAGGGCCAGCACCGCCGTGCCGAACACTAAGTACCGGGCGATTCCGCTTCTGTTCACCATACACCGGGTGAACAGCCACACGCTCCCGGCGCCGATGAGGATGCGCAGGATGTACAGCCCTACGGTGGTGTTGTCCCCCAGCCAGAGCTGAAAGACGAGCCCCAGGGCGGAGACCAGGCAGGCCGTGCCCGCCGCCAGGTGTCCTGCCCGCTGGTCACCGTGATACCAGGTATCTAACCCCAGCCGCAGTGCCAGAGCGGACAGGGACCAGGCTACCCCCTGCCAACCGGCGCTGCCCCAGAACAGGCGATAGCCCACAGCGCTGCCCAGGGCCGCCGGAATGCAGTACAGTTCCGGCGCGGCGGCGGTCAGCCCCAGGGCGATGGGCTGGAGCTTCCCCTGGACCGCTCCCGCCGCCAGCACCAGAGCCCCCAGGAATGCCCCCAGCCCCCAGGCGGCGATCCGGACCCAGGGACTGCAAAACCAATGTTCCATCCGCCGCTTACCACGCAGCAGCACCGTTTCCACAGAGACCATCATTTGCTTCACTGCCTTTCCTTTGTAATGGGGAAGCGCCGCCTCCTGATTCGTAAGACAGCGGGGAAGCCCCCGCGGGCGCAGGAGGATCGGTTGTTTCCATGGGAAAACTCTACCACATTCCGGAAAATAAAGCAGTCGAAGCGGCGGGCAGTTAGAAACAGGGAAAAATTTTCTGCCGGGCAGGGCAGGCAGGAGATATAAGATACGAGATATAAGATAGTGTGCAGCTTTGCCTCACCAGTTCGGGAAATTGGAATTTGTAGGGCAGTTAAGGCACGCGGGTGGATAGACGCCTTGCCCCC
>CAZVDH010000191.1:0-2597 GCA_964625595.1 uncultured Oscillospiraceae bacterium
CCTGCCGGATCCACCAGGTGGCATATGTAGAGAATTTGTTTCCCTTTGTCCAGTCAAATTTGTCCACAGCCCGGATAAGGCCGGTGTTGCCCTCCTGAATCAGGTCCAGAATATGCAGGCCCCGGCCGGAGTACTTCTTGGCGATGGAAACAACCAGCCGGAGGTTGGCCTCCGTCAGCTTGTTCTTGGCCTCCTGGTCACCCTCGGATACCCGCTTGGCAAGCTCCACTTCCTCCTCGGCGGACAGAAGCTTTACCTGGCCGATCTCCTTGAGGTACATCCGCACGGGATCATCCAGGCTGTATTCCGCTGCCAGATCCACCGGATCCACCAGTTCTTCTTCATCCAGGGCCCTTAAATCCAGCCCATCGTCCAGGCCCGCGTCCAGGCCGTCGCCCAGGCCGTCCAGAACGTCCAGCCCGTCGTCCAGGTCCAGCTCGGCGGTGACAACGGGGATGTTCATGGCTTCCAGACCGTCATAGATCTTTTCGATCTGCTCCGGGGAAAGGGCCATTTTTTCAAGCAGGGCGCTCAGATCCGTGTCCCGGATCATGCCGTCCTTTTTGCCCTGGGCAATGAGGTTCTGCAGGGAGGCCTGCAGGTCCTCGGTATTCTTGGCAGGTTTCTTTGTTGTGCTCATATGTGCTCTCCTCTTGGGGTTGATTTTTCGGAAATTCGGTTAGACTATACCCCGTTTTCCCTGGTTTGGCAAGGGCGTTTCCCCGGATTTTTTTGATTTTTCAGGGGATACGCCGCTTTTTTTCGCCCGTTTTCAGTTTTCCCCCGATTTTGCCAAAACATACGGTTTACTTTTCCGGGAAAATTCGTTATAATTGGAAAAAACATTTGATTAATCCGGCAATGAGGTATTACGTTTATGACAGACATGTCCCACATTCGGAATTTTTCAATCATCGCCCATATTGACCACGGCAAGTCCACCCTGGCCGACCGCCTGATGGAGGAATGCGGCGCGGTGGACCTGCGGCAGCGGGCGGAGCAGCTTCTGGACTCCATGGACCTGGAGCGGGAGCGGGGCATCACCATCAAAGCCACCGCTGTTCAGCTGAACTATACCGCCGACAACGGGGAAACCTACGACCTGAACCTGATCGACACCCCGGGCCATGTGGACTTCGGCTACGAGGTCTCCCGGAGCCTTGCCGCCTGCGAGGGGGCGGTGCTGGTGGTGGACGCCAGCCAGGGCGTGGAGGCCCAGACCCTGGCCAATACCTACCAGGCCATCGACGCGGGACTGGAGGTGCTCCCCGTCATCAATAAGATCGACCTGCCCTCCGCCCGTCCGGCGGAAGTCAAGGCGGAGGTGGAGGACATCATCGGTATCCCTGCCGAGGACGCCCCGGAAATCTCCGCCAAAAACGGCATCAACATCCACAGCGTTCTGGAAATGATCGTGGAGCAGGTCCCGCCCCCCAAGGGAAACCGGGCAGAGCCCCTCCAGGCCCTGATTTTTGACAGCCAGTACGACTCCTACCGGGGCGTGATCGTCTACACCCGGGTCATGGAGGGCACCGTCAGGGCGGGCATGGACATCCGCATGATGGCCACCGGGGCGGAGTACAAGGTGGTGGAAGTGGGCACCATGAACCCCCTGGGCCTGACTCCCCGGGAGAGCCTGGGCGCCGGCGAGGTGGGCTATATCACCGCCTCCATCAAGACCGTGTCCGATACCCGGGTGGGCGATACGGTGACCGGGGTGGCAAACCCCGCCGCCCAGCCCCTGCCCGGCTACCGCCAGGTGCAGCCCATGGTCTACTCCGGTATTTACCCCGCCGACGGCGCCAAGTACCAGGACCTGCGGGAGGCGCTGGAAAAGCTGAAGCTGAACGACGCTTCCATGCGCTATGAGCCGGAAAGCTCCATCGCCCTGGGCTTTGGCTTCCGGTGCGGCTTCCTGGGACTTCTGCACATGGAGATCATCCAGGAGCGGCTGGAACGGGAGTATAACTTAGACCTCATCACCACCGCCCCCAACGTTGTCTACCGGGTGACCAAGACCAACGGCCAGGTGCTGATGGTGGATAACCCACTGGATTATCCGGACCCGGCGGACATTCAGCTTGCCGAGGAACCCTATGTAAAGGCCAGTCTCATCGCCCCCCAGGAATATGTGGGCAATATCATGGACCTTTGCCAGCAGCGCCGGGGCGAATTCAAGGACATGGTCTACCTGGACCGGGTGCGGGTGGAGCTGCACTACGAGATGCCCCTGAATGAGATCATTTACGATTTCTTTGATGCCCTCAAGTCCCGGACCCGGGGCTACGGGAGCCTCGACTATGAGTTCCTGGGCTACCGGCCCAGCCGGCTTGTGAAGCTGGACATTCTCTTAAACGGGGACATTGTGGACGCCCTGAGCTTCATTCTCTTTGCGGACAACGCCTATCCCCGGGCCAGAAAGATCTGCGAAAAGCTGAAAGAGAATATTCCCCGCGCCCAGTTTGAGATCCCGGTGCAGGCCGCCATCGGCGGGAAGATCATCGCCCGGGAGACCATCAAGGCCCTGCGCAAGGATGTGCTTGCCAAGTGCTACGGCGGCGACATCACCCGAAAGAAGAAGCTGCTGGAAAAGCAGA
>CAZVDH010000192.1:0-2565 GCA_964625595.1 uncultured Oscillospiraceae bacterium
AACAGACCACGTTCGTCACGACTTGGCTGTCGGCCCTGCCGACAAATTCCAATTTTCCATTGCCCTGCTTATGGCAGGCGCTTAAATCTGCCGGCAGGAGGAACGCTCGATGAGGGTGGGGGTGAGGATCCGGTGGGTGTAGCCCGCCAGCTCGTTCTGCACCTTTTCAAGCAAAGTGTGCACTGCCACGGAGGCCAGCATTTTCATGGGCTGCTCGATGGTGGTCAGCTCGATGCGGGGCAGGCCGCTGTCGCGGATATTGTCAAAGCCCAGCAGGGAAAAGTCCTGGGGGATCTGCAGCCCCATTTCCTCCGCCGCCTGCATGATGCCCAGGGCGTTGGTATCGGTGGAGGCAAAGATGGCGGTAAACCTCCGCTCCTGGACCAGCAGCTGCTTGGCAAGCTGGTAGCCGTATTTAATGGAGGTGTTGGAAAAGGTGTTGTTGCAGTACTGGGGGGTCAGCCCTAAGTCCTGACAGGCGGCGGCGTAGCCGTCGCTGCGCAGCTGGTGGGTGGTGCTCCCCTGGCGCTTGCCGAAATAGAGAATATCCCGGTGGCCCAGCTTATACAGATACTCAACGCCCATATAGGTTCCCCGGAAATTGTCTACGGAGACATAGCTCTCCTGGGCGTCCCGGAGGTTTTCGCCTACGAACACCGTGGGAAGCCTTGAGAAGAAAGGCTGCAGGCTCTCGTAGCTTTCCGGCCCTGCCGGCAGGAGGATCACGCCGTCCACCTGGCGGCCGATCATCAGCTCAAAAAGCTCCCGCTCCTGCTCAATGTCCCGGGAGGAGTTGCACAGGATAATATTGTAGCCCCTGGCCCGGGCCTGGCGGTCGATGTGATAGGAAAGCTCCGACATAAAGGGGTTGTTGATGCCGGTGAGAATGAGCCCCAGAAGCTTGGTGCTTTTCATCACCATGGACCTTGCCACGGTGTTGGGGGTGTAGTGCATTTCCTTGCAGATTTCCAGGATACGCCCCCGGGTCTCTTCGCTGATCTCCGGGCTGCCCGACAGGGCCCGGGACACGGTGGAGTAGGAAACGCCGGCGGCTTTGGCCACATCCTTGATGGTAACGTTTTTCATATTGTCACCCCATTACGGAAATGTGCGCTTTGTTTTCGTAGCTATATTGTAAATGCGTTTCCGGAAAAAAGCAAGGGGAAATTGTATAGTTCCTTAAAAAAACTTTTTATTTGCAGGGTGGTGTTGTAAATTATCTCCAAAGAAACAGGCTCGAAACCTGAAATTCCGGTGATAGAGCGGAAAGAGACGGAGATTTTTCACGACTGTTTGCGCCGGATTTGCGCAAATTACCGGAAAAGTTACGAAAATACCGTAGAAATTAATTTTTGGGGAAAATTCTAACAAAAAAAGTTCAAAAAGCAGTTGACAAATTGGGCACAATAGGGTAGAATCAAAACGGAAAGACCGTAAACGTTTGAGACGCGGCGCGCGCTGCGCCGCTTACCTTTGGGAAAGGGAGGAAAGCAGATGATCCGGGGAGTTTTATTTGATCTGGGCGGCACGCTCCATGTCGGCGACTGCCCGCCCGGCAGGGATGTGTGGTTTGCCCGGCGGGTGATCGGGCGGCTGGAGGACTACGGCATCCGCCTGGATATTCAGCCTGAGGCGCTGGCGAATCAGCTGGCGGTGAACGCCGAGGAATACAAGCACTATTCGGAGCAGAACCTGCGGGAGCTTCCTACCGCTGAAATCTGGAGCCGTTGGTTCCTGCGGGAGCAGAATCTGACGCCGGAGCAGCTTTCCCCTATGGCGGAGGAACTGAGCTTCCTGTACGACTACGAGCGGGTGCGGGTCATGCGCCGTCCCCACCTGGTGCAGACCATGGAGCGCCTGCAGAATATGGGCATCCGCATGGGTGTTATCAGCAACATCATTTCCCGCTCCGTGGTGCCCCACTTCCTGGCGGAGTACGGCATCGACGGCTTTATGGACTGTGTGATCACCTCCTGCGGCACCGGCATCCGCAAGCCGGACCCGGAAATCTTCCGGATCGCGGAGAGACGGATGGAAATGGTTCCCGGGGAGCTTGCCTATGTGGGCGACACCATTTCCCGGGATGTCCGGGGCACCCGGGCGGCGGGCTGGCGTCTTATGATCCAGATCCGGAATCCCGGGGTTGCCCACCGGGACAGGGGAATGGAAAACGGCCCCTGGAAGCCGGATTATCTTATTGATGACCTGGCGGAAATTCCGGACATCATTGTCCGGGAAAACGGGGGTACATAAGCAACGGACCCATTTTTCCCCATGCATCATCGAATTTCCGGCCATTGCGATAAAGAAGCGCACATTGGCGTGGCAATCTCCATCGGCAGAAGAAAGCGTTACCAGTGCGGGACGCGGCAAGGGCTCCCTTGTGTAAAGGGAGCTGTCGCGAAGCGACTGAGGGATTGTCAAAATAGTCTCGTCCGTTCTGACGATGGGCACAGTCAAAGCCCCTTTTATTACAACCCCTCCGCAACCAGTTTGCGAACTGGTTGCACCTCCCCTTGCACAGGCAATGTCATTAACTTAAGGAAGAAGTCAAATAGGCTTACT
>CAZVDH010000193.1:0-2527 GCA_964625595.1 uncultured Oscillospiraceae bacterium
ACAGCGGTCCCATAAAACGGTATTAAACCGTTTTATGAAAAACTAGTATCACACCCGCGTTTTCCGCGCTTCGATTCCGTCCTGATAAACCTCCCACAGGTCGTCGCTCATCTCGTATACCAGCAGCTTCGCCCGGTAATCCGCGGCGGCATGCTGTGTGATTTCCAGATACAGGAAGAACTCGTCCCCCTGGGGGCAGGACGCCATGGTCATATAAGTATCCGGGCCGTAGGGGATCCACCCCTCCCCCACCGCCGGTTCCCCGCACCAGGGGCAGGGAAAATGGGTTATCTCCCCGTCCGCCAGAACCGCCCGGGGGCTTTCGTATTGCTTTTGGATGGGTGCAAAAGCGAATACCGCCCCCACATATTCCGGCAGGTAGGTTTCCAGGTCCAGCCTGCCGCAGACGATGGCCGTGTTTCTGGCATCGTTGAGGGCATCATGGGCAGTGTCCCCCCGCTCCCCCAGAATCTCCAGCGCGTGGTCCAGGGAGATCCGACGGGTCGAGCGCATAATTTCCCGCAGGAAGATCCGCTGAATATCGCAGCAGTCCGGCAGTTTGTCCGTAGGGATGCCATGCAGCTGCATATTCTCCACCAGCATGGGCAGATCGCTCATGCTCCAGGTCATATAGCAGCATTCCTCGCCGCACCAGTCCGCAAATTCCCGGAACGCTTCGGGAAAGGGTTTTCCCCGGCCCGCCAGGTCCCGGTCATGAATGCCGGTGAGGGAGGCCACCTTTCGGTGCATTTTGGTGTAGTATTTCGGTGTGATATACAGGCGCAGCTCGTCCACCGTCTGAAAATCCTCATTGAGCTTCACCGCGCCGATCTCGATAATTTCCCCGGTCAGGTACACCGGCTTCATCACGGCGGCAGCCTGGGAGGACGGCTGGTTCCATTCCAGGTCAAAAATTATGTAATGCATTTCTTTTTCCCTCCGCCGCCTATAAGGCCCAGGCGGCAAAATACTCGATTGTCGTAAATTGTTGTCGTTTTACATTAGCTGAGCGTGAAATTGGAATTTGACGGACAGTTTTGGCACGCGGGTGGTTAGACGCCTTGCCCCCCCGCACTTGTGAGGGGGGTGTCTCTGCGCTAGCGCAGGGACGGGGGGAGCCCGTCATCCGCATATTTTTCACAAATAAGAGTGAAAAATAAGGCCGGAAACAGAGAAAAATCAATTATTTGACGCTTTCAGAAATTCGTACTCCCCCCGCCACCAGTTTGCGAACTGGTGGCACCCCCCTCGTAAACGCGGGAGGCGAGGCGTCTATCCACCCGCACGCTTTAACTGCCCGCCAAATTCCAATTTGTCAGTGTACTTTTGAAAGGGCCGAGAGTCTGAATCGTAAATATAGTTTAGCAGATTCTCAGAAAATAGCAACCGAAAAAATTCCCGCAGGTTGGAACATCCGTTCCAACCTGCGGGTTTTCTTTCCGATTATACGCCGCCGGGCAGGCCAAGAGCCGCCGTGACAAGAATGCCCAGATTATCCCGATAGATTTCCGGAAACTGCCCGATGGGCAGGGGATTTTCCCCCTCCCCCGCCTCGATGGTGAAGCCGGGACGGCGGAATCGCTGGATAAACCAGTCCTTGTACCCCGCGAAGCTGGACGCGTAAGGGGTTTCCTCCAGTGCGTAGCCGCTGAGCCGGGCAAATTCCTCCGCCAGTGCCCGGGCGCCGGGAACCTCAACATCCTGATACTGCCAATAGATCACTTCCCCCTGGGTATGGTAGGCAAGCACCAGTGCCGGGTCCACAGTCTCGGTGTACTGGGCCAGAGCAATGGACTCCCGCTGGCTCAGAGGGGATCTTCCCACGAAGTCCCGAGGACCGGGCCGGGTATAGCCCTGGGAAAATTTGATTTCCCTTGCCCGGAGCCATCCGGCAGGATACTGCAGGTTCAGATCCACTCCCAGAAGATTTGCTTTCCACCCATCCGGGAAAGGAATACTGGGGTAATTGTCCGCCAGAAGCCGGGCCGCCTCGTATTGCAGCGTCCCCGTTTCAATGGCTCCCGTCACTAAATCCACCCCATCCGGATCCGCCATGGGAACCAGGTGGATCATGGCGGTTTTCAGGATCAGTGCCGCGTCCACGCCGAAAAGCTTTCCTCCGGTCTGGAACGCCTGGGCCAGATCCTCGGCAAATTTCAGCAGCACCGGGGTGGTGATCCACTCGTTGGCATGGTGGGCCGCGGAATAGAGCACATGCCGGTTTCCGGTCCCCATGACCAGAGTACGAACAGGCCGCCCGTAGGCGGTGGTGGTAATCAGCTCACTGCTCAGAAAAGGGTACGCCTCCGCCAGGGCCAGAATCGTTTCGTCGCAAAGCGACGCCGTCATCGGTACATCGGTTTTCACAATTGCCAAATCCATCGCCTCCGTGTATTCTATGATGGCAGCGATGCCTTTGTGACAGGCAAGCAGCACCCAATAGGATGGAATCCGTTTTTCCAAACACAGCGGACAGATAAATTGGAATTTAGGTTATCGGCTTAAAACAGCAAATAGGAAACCTGTG
>CAZVDH010000194.1:0-2525 GCA_964625595.1 uncultured Oscillospiraceae bacterium
TTGCACATTCTGTAAACTATGTTACTGCACTAAACACATTGACCGCCCGCAAAAATGTACCGAATTCCAGAAAAAATTTACGTTGAATGGCACCTTTTCGCCGAAAGAAATACAAATACAGAACCTTCCCTGCCGGGCGCTCAATGAGCGCCCCTACGGAGTGTGGCGTCTGTGATTCGGAAATTCGAGGGGGATTGCCACGCCAGTGTGCGCTACTTTATCGCAATGACCGGAAACTCGGTAAATTCCAATTTACCTGCTTTCTGCGGAAAGCCCATATGCTTATATTGTAAAATTCCCCTCGCCGTGCGGCGAGGGGGATTTTTTATCAGGGTGTGTAGACCCGGTGCATGGAAACGGCGATGCCGTTTTCAATCACGACCGTGGTGCTGCTGGGGACAAAATCGTAGTCAATTCCGGTACCCTCCGTCAGGAAATCGCCGGGATAGTAGGTGACATCTCCCCGGTCCGGATCCGCGCTGTCCGTATAGATAAAATCCTGACTGACCCGCACCGTAGCCTGCCCCAGGGTCTGATAGAACCTTGCGTCGCTGGGCCCGATCTCAAACAGCGTGCCGCCGTCATCGGGAAACAGCGTAAAACCGCCGCTGCTGTACCCGCCATTTACGGCAAAGCCTCCGGTTTCCAGGGATTCCAGCGTCCGGACCGCGACATCCATCCCCCGGATGACAATGACGTCTCCCTCTTTCAGCCGGGAAACCTCCGCCATATCATAGAGGTCGGAGGCATAGACGGTGAGCTTCATCCGCATGACGCCGGTGTCGTCCACATAGGCATCCCCCTCCCCAAATGAGACATGGACCGTGCAGTTGTCCAGGTTGTCTGGATCAACCGCCGGGGGAAGTGGCTCGACCCTGGCAGCGGCGGCAGCCGCAGGCTCCGCCATTCCCGGCGCGCAGGCCGTCAGGAGAAGGCAGGCAGAAAGAAGTAACAGAATGATCTTTTTCATAGATAACGACCTCCAAAAGGATGCCGTTATTATACCCCGTTACGCTGGCAGCATCAACTTAAGATTTGCTTAATTCGATGCCGGGCGGCGGATAGGGGCCACGCGCCATGGAACGCTACCAAGCGGCGACACATCTTATATCTTATATCTTATGCCGCGGGTTCAGTCTCTGTCGCTGGGGCCCCAGTTCACGACGGCGCACATGCCGGGGCCAACGTGGCAGCCGATGATGGGCGTGAGCAGGGTCTGGGTGACAACCGCCTGGGAGTTCACAGCCAGCACCTGCTCCGTCAGATACCGGGCCGCCTCCGGGTTGTCCGCGTGGACGACGCTGACCCGCTCGCCGGGCTCATGGATGCCGGATTCCTGATAGTAGCTCACCAGCTGGTCCATAGCCGCCCGGGAGCCCCGCTTCTTGGCAAAGCTCTGCAGAGTGCCGTCGGGCAGGATCTTCAGAATGGGCTTGATATTCAGGGCGGCGCCCACCACGGCGGTGGCCGGGGAGATCCGTCCGCCCCGTTTCAGGAAGCCCAGATCCTCCACCATGAACCAGTGGCGCAGGCGCAGCCGGTTGTCCTCCAGCCAGTCCCCGTTTTCGTCCAGGGACATACCCGCCGCCCGGTTGGCGGCAGCGGCCTCCGCCAGCATGCCGATACCGATCGTGGCGGAACGGGAATCCACACAGCGGATTTGCGCGTCGGGGAATTTCTCCCGAAGCTCCTGAACGCCCATCAGGGAGGACTGGTAGGTGCTGGACAGGCCGCCGGACAGAGACAGATACAGAATGGCCTCCCCCTTTTCGCAGTAAGGGCGGAAAGCGTCCACATAATTCTGAGGATTGATCTGGGTGGTGCCGGAGGGCAGGAGCTTGCGCTGGCCGTCATAGTATTCCTCCAGCTCGCCGTCTTTGGCAACACCGGCGTAGGTACGGGTCACATCGCCCACGGTGTAGACCATGGGGATCACCCGGATGTCCTCCCGGGCGGCGAAAGCGGGATCCAGATCCGCCGAAGCGTCCGTGAAAATATGGTAAAGCATACATCCTCCTGTGAAAATAAATTGATTTATCAACATCATACAGGCAAATCCCGTTTTTGTCAACGAATTTCTCTTTTTGGGCGGGCGCGGCACCCCAAATTCCGGGTCATTGGGAACCCGAATTCCCGGTCATTGCGATAAAGCAGCGCACACTGACTCGCAATGACCGGGAATTTGATAAATTCCAATGTGCATATCGGCTTTAGTCAGCTAAACGACAAATTGGTAATTTGGCGGGATGTTTGGGCAGTGGTAAGCGGGTGGAAAATGGGACACGGCAAGGGCTCCCTTGTGTAAAGGGAGCTGTCGCGAAGCGACTGAGGGATTGTGCAGTAAAACGTTTTAAACTGACAACGAATCGGCGAAAAGGGACCACAAAGGACACTGTCCGTTCTGACGATGGGTAAGTTTGGAAGTCTACCGTTACAACCCCTCAGTCAGCTACGCTGACAGCTCCCCTTACACAGGCAATGTCATTAACTTAAGGAAGAAGTCAAATAGGCTTACTATTGGAGGA
>CAZVDH010000195.1:0-2503 GCA_964625595.1 uncultured Oscillospiraceae bacterium
AGCTCCCCTTACACAGGGGAGCCCTTGCCGTGTACCGCATCGGACCGCATACCATTCAAGGTAAAGTTGTCAGCTAAACTATCATTTACTGAAAGAAATTTATGTACGACTGAATCGTATCCTTTTCAAGCCGCCGAGGGTTCTTAAACCCACTTCTCCCAGACCTCGGGGCAGTAGCCCACGGTTGCCTGACGGCCATTGCGGACAATGGGTGCACGCAGGAGGCTCTGATCCTCAAAAACCTTATTCTCTTTTGCCCGTGCATCCTCCATGTAGCGCATGTTGGTGACCTCCTGGCTTTTGCTGTTCCAGTCGATGAGGTTATCGATGCCCCCCACCGCTTTCACCACACTGTCGAACTCCCGCCCGGACAGGCCGTAACGAATCAAATCCACAGACTGGTATGGAATTCGCCGTTCCTTGAAATACCGCTCGGCTTTTTTGGTATCAAAGGACTTGCTCTTTCCGAAAATCTGAATGTTCAATAGATCACCTCCATCAGACACAGACCCTGGGCAGGGGCCAGAAAACCGGCTTCCGCCCGGGCCGCCCCAAACAGGGCTGGTATGGACGCTGCATCCCGGTCACCCCTGCCCACTTCAATGAGGGTTCCCACCAGAATGCGCATCATGTTGTACAGAAAGCCGTCCGCCGTAACGGAAATATCCAGCTCCGGCCCGTTTCGCTCCAGCCGGATAGCGTAGATCGTCCGAACTGTGGATTTTTTCATATGGCTGTTGGCGCAGAAAGCGCGAAAGTCGTGGTGCCCTGTCAAGAGCTCCGCCGCCCGGGCCATTTTTTCTTCATCCAGGGGCTCCCGGAGCACGGTCACATATTTCCTCTCAAAAACGCAGGGTTCATCCCCCGTCCAGAGCCGGTAGCGGTAGGTCTTCTCCCTGGCGCTGAGCCGGGCATGGAACCGGTCCGATACCTCCCTGCAGGAGCCTATGCCGATGTCCTCCGGAAGATACCGGCGCAGGGCAGAAAGAATTTCCTCCGCCGGCATATCGCTTTCGCAGTGGAAATTTGCCGTCTGGCCCAGAGCGTGGACACCGGCATCGGTGCGTCCGCTGCCGGTGACCTGGACCGGCTGATCCAGAATACGGGAAAGGCATTCCTCCAGCTTTCCCTGAATGGTATTTGCCGCCCCCTGCAGACGCTGCCAGCCCCGGTAGCGGGTACCGTCGTAACAGATCTCAAGCCGCAGATTCCGCAATCGCTTTCAGCTCCTCTCTGGCTTCCCGCTCGGTGTCCGCCGAAAACAGGAAGCGTCCCTTCTGATCGTATACCTGAACATGTCCCTGAACATAACGCATGGAATACATAGCCATCGCCCTTTCCTTTTATCTGACAGCAGTATACCACACCAAAAGGGCTATATTCGGGACTTATTCAGTTTTCCCACAGGCCCACAGGTTTACCCACAGGCCCTGCATACCTGCATAATATCTCCCACATCTACATCCATCGCAGTGCAAACTTTTACGAGGACTTCCTTGCTTACATACTCATCATTTGTAAATATCAGAAAGCAGTGCCTTTACGGGGCATTCTCTACCCTCCATGAACAAAGCAGTCAAGTATTACTTTCTCCCCATCCTTCAACAGTTCCGCTTCTTGGGAGTGGGTGTAGGTAAAACCGCTTCGCAGCGCCAGCCGCTTCGATACGGTGTTCTGGGTGAAGCAGTCATAGGCCACTTCGGCTGCACCGTATTCCCCAAAGGCGAGGTTCAAAAGCGCATTGACGATCTGTTTGCCGTATCCTTTCCCGTGGAAGTCCGGCCCGATGGCAATGTCGGTAATCGTCCAGCATCCAGGTTTTAATTCCTTGATCCCAGCAATGCCGATGGCCTGCCCGGATGCCTTTTCGCAGACGAAAAACTCAGTTTTGACTTCCTTGTGCATCTGTGAATAGAGAGCAGTCCGTTTGCGCCCAGCTTCTTCACCGGGACTGGGCTTGCTGAACAGATACCGGAACACTTCCTCCCGACTCCACAGGTTGCGGTAGAGATTCTGCCAGTCATCGGCAGAGCCTTGCCGCAGTATCAGATCTTTTGTTTCCATCATAATAGTTCTCCGTGTTACCACTCCGGATAAAACCCCTACACCGTTTCGATGATCTCAAAACCCATCTTAGCATTCTGCTTTTGTTATTTTACCACACCGCGTCATGCCTTGTAAACCCTGCATATTTTCCGCTCCGCGGCAGAAACTACGGTAAAAGGAGCAATGGAAATGGAGCAGTACAATCTCGTCAAGAATACATTGGATCAAATTCCGCAAGCCGGTCCCGACGCAAAGCACATCATCGGGCTTGTGAAAGAGGGCGGCAGGATCACGGGCTACAAGCTGTCGGACGAAACCTTTGTTTCCAAGCCGGAGGCTGTTTCCATGGCAAAGCAAGGGCAGATCGCAGGCGTCGGCATCGCCCACCGGGGAGATACGGAATATCTGATACTAGTTTTTCATAAAACGGTTTAATACCGTTTTATGGGACCGCTGT
>CAZVDH010000196.1:0-2502 GCA_964625595.1 uncultured Oscillospiraceae bacterium
AGCTGACTGCCTTCCTGAAAGCCTACGCCAGCGGCCTGATCACCTTGCCGGAGGATATGATGGTGGCAGACAGCGGCGCAGAAATGGAGGAAACGGAGGATTACGGGGATGAAGCATAAATACGCAGCGAAAATGCTTTCGCTCCTGCTGGCGGTGGTACTGTGTGCCACCGCCTTTGCTATTCCGGCTTTTGCCAGCGGCGGGGAGGAAACCACCGCACCCACAGCAGAGACGGAATCCACCGAGGCAGTTCCCGAAGGAACTGGCGATATCCAGCTTCAAATTCCCAACGAGCTGCGGGATACGATTCTGTCCCTGCTTGGCAGTATGGGGACTTCTTCGGTGGAGGAAACAGAAACCACCCAGACCGGAACCGTCACCACCAACGGCGGCAGACTGAATGTCCGCACCGGGGCGGGGCTGGACAACTACGCCTTTACCCAGCTTCCCAACGGAACCACCGTGGAGGTCGTTGGAACGGATGGCGACTGGTACATGATCCGCCTACCGGAGAAGATCGGCTATGTGTATTCCGGCTATATGACCCTCAGTGAATCCAAAACCGAGGGTACGATCACCAATGATATTTCGCTTGACTTTGATCTGGATGATCTGTCCGCTTTGTGGGCGCTGCTTATGGGCGGCAGTGATGATCTGACAGAAAACGGTGGTCTTCCCCTGACCCCGGACGGGAATCTTTCCCTCATTGATGATATCGGCAGCACCACGGCGGCGGGCAAGCAGTTCATCACCGTGGAGACGAAAACCGGTAATGTGTTCTATCTCATTATCGACCGGGATGACGAGGGTACGGAAACGGTACATTTTCTGAATCAGGTGGACGAAGCTGACCTTCTGGCGCTCATGGGCGACGATGCTCCCACAACGGAAACCCCTGTTGTCTGCACCTGCTCTGAAAAATGCGTGGCCGGGGATGTGAACACCGCCTGTGCCATCTGTAAGAATAACCTGTCTGAATGTGCGGGCAAAGAGCCTGTGACTGTGCCTACCACGGAGCCGGAACCGGAACCGGCAGAGGAAAAGAGCAGCAGCGGCGGTGTGCTGGTGATCCTTCTGCTGCTGGCACTGGCAGGCGGCGGAGCCTTCGCCTATATCAAATTCATCAAGCCCAAGCAGGGTGTGACGGTCAGCGCAGACCCGGATGATTATGATTTTGAGGATGAAGAAGAATATGTGAATGAGGATACGGAGGAAAGCGAATGAAGCTGATTATCGCGGAAAAACCGAGTGTAGCAAAATCTATCGCGTCGGCCCTGGGTGCTACATCCAGGGCCGATGGCTTTTATGAGGGAAACGGCCTGATCGTTTCCTGGTGTGTGGGGCACCTGGTATCCCCGATGGATGCTGCGGGATATGACGAGCGTTTCAAAAAGTGGCGTTATGATGACCTTCCCATTGTGCCGGAGCCTTTCCGTTATGTGATTGCTCCCGGCAAAGAGGCTGCTTTTGAAAACCTCCAATGCCTGATGAACCGCCCGGATGTGGATGCAGTGGTAAACGCCTGTGACGCTGGCCGTGAAGGAGAACTTATTTTCCGGCTGGTGTATGAAATAGCCGGGTGCAGCAAGCCGGTGGAACGCCTCTGGATTTCCTCTATGGAGGACAGTGCCATCCGGGAGGGCTTCCGTGACCTGCGCCCCGGCAGCGAGTATGACAGCCTATACCATTCTGCCCTGTGCCGCCAGAAAGCGGATTGGCTGGTGGGGATCAATGCCACCCGTCTTTTCTCTGTCCTCTACCACCGCACCTTGAATGTGGGGCGCGTCCAGACGCCGACCCTCGCCATGCTGGTGGAGCGTGACGGGAAGATCATGCTCTTTAAGAAAGAGAAATACCATCATGTGTGCCTGCAGGTGGATGGGACCGAAGCAGTTTCGGAGAAGTTCACCGATCCGGTGATGGCGGAACAGGTACAGGCCGCTTGTCAGAATGGGCAGGCCGTTTGCACCTCCGTCACCCGTGAGAAAAAGAAGGAACAGCCCCCGAAGCTCTATGACCTGACCACCTTGCAGCGGGAGGCAAACCGCATTTTCGGATATACGGCAAAGCAGACCCTTGATTACGCCCAAAGCCTTTATGAAAAAAAGCTGCTGACCTATCCCCGTACTGACAGCAGATACCTTACCGCTGACATGGCAGAAACGGCCTCCTGTGTGATCCATCTGGCGGCGAAGGTGCCGCCCTTCGATGGGTGCAGCAATTTCTATCCGCTAGTGGAGCTGATGGTATCGGACAAAGATGTATCCGACCATCACGCTATTATTCCTACCATGGAGCTTGAAAAGGCAGATATCAAGGCTCTCTCCGTAGGTGAGCGCAATTTGTTGCTGTTGGTGTGCTGCAAGCTGTTGTGTGCGGCGGCAAGCCCTTATGAGTATGAGACCGTCACGGCCACCTTTGATTGCGGCGGCCATACCTTTACGGCGAAGGGCAAGCGTGTCCTTGCGGAAGGCTGGCGAGAAATTGACCGTCTTTTCCGTG
>CAZVDH010000197.1:0-2492 GCA_964625595.1 uncultured Oscillospiraceae bacterium
TTGGACTGCCATATCACAGGTTTCCTATTTGCTGTTTTAAGCCGATAACCTAAAGAGAGATTATTCTCTATGCACTATGACTTATGATAGATATTCCAACCGAACAGGAAATTCTTGCTATGATGGAGGAAATACGGGCAAACCCCCAGGGCTTCCGCTTTGCAGCATAAGAAAAAAGAATACGGTGTAACCCATGTTACTGAGTTACACCGTACCCTACATAAAAACTTCCTTATCTGGCGCTGCCAAACGGCTGCCCCTGTTCGTTATCCTTTTTCGTTGAGAATATCCGCCAGGGTGATCCCCTCGAAGAATTCGTCGATGAGCTTGTCCAGCTTATCCCACATGGGCTTTGTCTGGCAGCACTCCGATCTTGCGCAGGCGGCGGCCCCCTGGCTGGTGCAGGACACGGCGGCAAGGCTCCCCTCCGTCAGCTTCAGAATGCTGCCGATGGTGTAGCACTCCGGCTTCCGGTTCAAACGGTAGCCGCCGCCCTTGCCGTGGACCGCGTCCACGAAGCCTGCCTTGGAAAGCGTAGTCATAATGGCTTCCAGATACTTCTGGGAGATCCCCTCCGCCTCGGAAATCTCTTTCAGGGGAACGTACTCCCCCTGGGGGCGCTGGGCGAAATTGATCATGACCCGCAGGGCGTACCGGCCTTTCGTCGATACGATCATGGATTATTCCTCGTGCTCAAATTCCGGGAAATCCTTCTCGTCGTAGGGAAGCCCCCGGCGGTCATAGTAATCCTTCAGGGCGTTCTTGATGGCCTCCTCCGCCAGCACGGAGCAGTGGAGCTTGTGGGCGGGCAGGCCGTCCAGGGCTTCCGCCACAGCCTTGTTGGTCAGTTCCATGGCCTCGTGAATGGATTTGCCCTTGATCATCTCCGTTGCCATGGAGCTGGAAGCGATGGCCGAGCCGCAGCCGAAAGTCTCAAACTTCACATCCTTAATGATGTCGTTTTCGATCTTCAGATAGATCTTCATAATATCGCCGCACTTGGCGTTACCCACTTCGCCCACGCCGTCGGCGTTTTCGATGACACCCACGTTCCGGGGGTGCTGGAAGTGGTCCATAACTTTTTCACTGTACAGTGCCATATTGTGTTCTCCCTTTTTTGATTTTTACAGAATATACTGCCGTTTTCCGGTCTGCAGATCCCGCCACACGGGGGACATGTTTCGAAGATATGCAACCACTTCGGGAACGGTCTTTACGATGTGCTCCATTTCCTCCATGGTGTTGTACTCGCTGAGGCTCAGGCGCAGAGAGCCGTGGGCCACATCGTGGACCCGGCCGATGGCCAGCAGCACGTGGCTGGGGTCCAGGGAGCCGGAGGTGCAGGCGGAGCCGGAGGAAGCGGCGATGCCGTGCATGTCCAGAAGCAGCAGCAGGCTCTCTCCCTCAATGCCCTCAAAGCAGAAGCTCACGTTGCCGGGAAGCCGGTGAACGGGGTCGCCGTTCAGGGCGCTGTGGGGGACCTTGCTTAGGTTTTCAATGAGGTAGTCCCGCATGGCGCTTACCTTGGCGGCGTTTTCGTCAATATGGTCGCAGGCCTCTTTCAGGGCTGCCGCCATACCGCAGATCCCGGGAACATTTTCCGTGCCGGCCCGCTTGCCCCGCTCCTGGGCGCCGCCCTCGATGACATTCACCAGGGGAATGCCCTTGCGGACGTACAGGGCGCCCACGCCCTTGGGGCCGTGGAACTTGTGGGCGGACAGGCTGAGCATGTCGATGTGCTGCTCCTTAACATTGATGTGCAGATGGCCCGCCGCCTGCACCGCGTCGGTGTGGAAAGGAACCCCCGCTTCCGCGCAGATGGCGCCGATCTCCCCGATGGGGAGGATGGAGCCGATCTCGTTGTTGGCGTACATGGTGGTGACAAGGCAGGTATCCTCCCGCAGGGCATCCCGGACTTGGGAGGCTTTCACATTGTGACCCTCCCGGACATCCAGGTAGGTAACTTCAAACCCCTCTTTTTCCAGCTTTGCCAGGGTGTGCAGCACCGCGTGGTGCTCAAAAGCGGTGGAGATGATGTGCTTCTTTCCTTTTTTAGCACCGTATCGGGCAGCGGAAAGAATCGCCTGGTTGTCCGCTTCGCTGCCGCCGGAGGTGAAGATGATCTCTCTCGGCTCGCAGCCAAGGCAGTCCGCTACTGTCTTCCGGGCGGCGTCCAAAGCTTCCTTTGCCCGCTGACCCGGGGAGTGCAGACTGGAGGGGTTGGCGTATATTTCCGTGAAATAGGGCATCATAGCATCTACCGCCGTCCGGCTCATCCGGGTGGTGGCGGCATTATCGGCGTAAACTTGCATGGGTGGCCTCCTTAATTACCCATTGATTTTGTAGGTAATATATCACAAATTACCTACTTCGTCAATAGGTTAGACAAAGAAAAGAAAAATATGCCGGTGAAAGAAGGCTGATAGAGCGATAAATAGGAATTTAGGTTATCGGCTTTATGCAGCAAACAGAAAAATGCACTTTGGTGTACT
>CAZVDH010000198.1:0-2453 GCA_964625595.1 uncultured Oscillospiraceae bacterium
GGGGAGCCCTTGCCGTGTACCGCATCCACCCGCACACCACTGCCCAAACAGCCCGTCAAAATCCAATTTGTCAGTGTGCCTGCAGTCGGTAACCTTATGGATAATTAACAGCTATGGAGCGTGGGCGCTTTGGCGGCTTGCTCTGCGGTAAGAGGGTCAGGAGTGTTATTTATGGATTATCTGGAAAACTATGACGATCTGGAGGGCCTTGACGATCTGGAGCTTGACGATCTGACATTCGATGATATATCGCTTGACGATCTGGAGGACTTTGGAAATCCGGAGGAGCCGGAAAGCGGGGAAACCCCGGAGCCGGAGGACGCTCCCGAAGAAGAAAAATCCCCGCGGCTTCCCAAAGCCCGGGAAAAACGGGTCAGACCGAAAGGGGCGAAGCAGGACCGGGCGATCATCGCCATGCTGTCGGTGGTGCTGGCGCTGCTGGTGGCCCTGATCGTCATAGTTGCCGTATTGAAATTTTATGTGCTGGTGAACTGGCGCCTGTACCCCAAAAACGTCCTGGAGCTGGACCTGCGGGAGAAAACCCTCTCCGTAACGGAGTATGGGGCCATCCAGCGGGCGCTGCCTGACTGCCGGATTATTTGGAATGTACCCTTTCAGGATGGAACCGTGTCCAGCGACGTTACCGAACTGACGGTGACCACCCTCTCCGACGAGGACCTGGCGGCCTTGGAATACTTTCCGGAGCTGACCACCCTCCACGCCGAATCCTGTACAGATTATGTCCAGCTTTCCCGGTTCCGGGCCGGCTGCCCCGACTGCCGGGTGCTCTACCGGGTGCAGATCGGGGGCAGGACCTATGACCAGGACACGCAGACCGTGACCGTCTCCACCCTGACCGAGCAGGAGGCGGAGCTGCTTGCCTTTTTGCCGAACCTCAGGACCGTGGACGGGAAAGACTGTACGGAGTATGCCCTGCTTGCCGGGCTTCAGGCCGCCCACCCGGAGTGGGATGTGCGCTATACCGTAAAAATGGGAGACAGCGCCCTTTCTAAGGATACCCGGGATGCTGCGGTCACCGGAGCGGACAGCGCGGAGCTGATCGCGGGCATGGCGGGCCTGCCGGAGCTGGAATCCCTGACCCTCACGGACCCCAAGGCGGACGGTGCGACCCTGCTCGCCCTGCGGGCGCAGTATCCGGAGGTGAAGCTCAGCTGGTACTTTGACGTAGGCGGTACAATTGTGGACGAGACTGCCGTGGAGGTGGATGCGTCCGGACGGGACTTTGCCTCCCTGGAGGAAGCCGAGAACATGGCCTCCTGCTTCCCCAACCTGGAAAAATTCATAATGAGCAACTGCACCATAAACGGGGAGAAAATCGAAAACGAAACCATGTCGGAATTCCGGGAAAAGATGCGTTCGGAATATAAGGTGGTCTGGACGGTGCAGTGCGGAAGGCTTACGGTGCGCACCGACGATACCACTTTCATGCCCACCCGGGAGGGAGAGTATTATTTCAAGGATGATATGACCGAAAATCTTCGCTACTGCGAGGACATGATCTGTGTGGATATTGGCCACCACCCCGTCAAGAATATTTCCTTTGTGCGGTACATGCCCCACCTCAAATACCTGATCCTGACGGATACCCCCGTCCAGGACATCTCCCCCTTGGAGAACCTGAAGGAGCTGATCTTCCTGGAGCTGACCTTCGGCATCGTCCGGGACTACACCCCGCTGCTTGGCTGCACGGCTCTGGAGGATCTCAACATGGACCAGCTTTGGTACTATGCCGATCCCAGTCCCATTTACCAGATGACCTGGCTGAAGACCCTGTTCTGGCAGAAGTGCAGCGGAAATGTGGTGCTGAAGCTCCAGGAGGCTCTGCCGGATACCCGCCTGGACTTTACCGGCTGCACCACCAACTCTGTTGGGACGGGCTGGCGGAATCTGAAGAACTACTATGACATGCGGGACATCCTGGGCATGCCCTATATGCGCTGAGCACGACACGAGATAAGATATAAGATATGAGATACGAGATATAAGATACTGTGTTTATCGGTTTCACGGGGTAAAACGATAAATTGGAATTTAGGCTATCGGCTTTAATAAGCTGATCGTGAAATTGTAAATTGGCGGGCCAATACCTTCCCCCGGGGGGAAGGTGCCCCGCAGGGGCGGATGAGGAACGGCGACATTTTCTGATATGGGACGCAGGCAAATAAGAACGTACAGCTTTTCAAATCGTACTTTTTTACGAACCGCATGGAAAATCGCTCTGTTTCGCCGTTCCTCATCAGTCTCGCTGCGCTCGACAGCTTCCCCCCGGGGGAAGCGATTGCGCTTCGCGCCAGTGCGCCAAATTCCAATATGTCAGTGTGCTTACTAAAGCCGATAGCCTGAATTGGAATTTATAGGGCTGTTTGGACAGTGGCGAGCGGTGTCGATGCGGTACACGGCAAGGGCTCCCCTGTGTAAGGGGAGCTGTCAGC
>CAZVDH010000199.1:0-2449 GCA_964625595.1 uncultured Oscillospiraceae bacterium
AAGTGCATTTTTCTGTTTGCTGCATAAAGCCGATAGCCTAAATTGGAATTTGTCGAGGAAAGACCGGGCCATCGAACAACACTGTCATTCCGAACCAGTCCGCAGACTGGTGTGGGAATCTCCATCAAATTTCGGGTAATCTATCGTCATACAGACTGTTCTAACCCACCGTTTTCCGGAATTCATCCACGAGAAATTGTACTCCTATCCGGGAGATTGCCACGCCAGTTTGCGAACTGGCTCGCAATGACCGGGAATTCGATAGCCCGCCAAATCCCAATTTTACGATCAGCTTATTAAAACCGACAACCACAATCCGCTTTCACAAAAAGGCGCCGCAGCTGTGTTCATTCGCTGCGGCGCCCGCTCAATCATTCCGGGAGCATTTTTCCGCGTCGATGGCCAGCACCAGCATCAGCGCGGCCAGGGCGTTCGCGGGGTCCGCCACATCAATGACATAGGTATCCGTCCAGTGGAGCAGCTCCTTGGACACCGCGGCGACCTCTCTTCCACCGGCGTCCCGAATGGTATAGTCCCACTCAAAAAGCTCCCCCTCCACCTCCCAGCCGCTGCAGTCGATGGTAAACCTAGGCCGGAAAAAGGTGAATTCCTTGCGGATGCAGCCCACATACCGGTCCCCCAGGTACATTTCAAACTGGGGAAGAAAAGTCAGCACCCGCTCTTTGACGGTGCCGACCTCCCGGTCCCCGGCATCAAAAATCTTCAGGCAGTGGCCCCAGGCAAGCTGCCCCCGCACGGTGTATACCGTCTGCCCGGCCTCATTGTAAATATCGTAGCTGTCCAGCCAGGAAAACAGCCTCTGTTTGAATATAAGCTTCATATCGCCATCCCTTTCTCAATAATTCATGGGGTGTTGGTTTCCTTGACGGTCTGTTTCATTTTATCCTATCGCGCCGTATGTGTAAAGGGGGTGTCTTACCAAGATGCGGCAGGACCGGCGGCGAAGCCGTCCGCGCCTAACCGCATTTGTGAGGGGGCAGGGACGCGTACCGCATCCAGCCGCGCGCAATAAAACGATAACGCGGCGCAGAGCAGCAACGGCAGCACATAGGACGCCCTCCCTGCGGACACACAAAAGCCGCCCGGGCGGGCGGCTTTTGCTATCTTGGCGGTTGGACATACCGCTCGTGACTTAACGATTGTGGTCGGGCGTAGGCGCCGGACACCAGCCCCAGCATGGCGAAGATCGTAACCACGGAGGAGCCGCCGTAGCTGATGAGGGGCAGGGTCAGGCCGATAACCGGCATGACACCGATGCACATGCCCACGTTGATCATGACCTGGAACATCAGCGCCGAAGCGGCGCCGTAGCAGATCTGGCGGCGCATGTAGTCCTGGCACCGGACGCCGACGTACACGCACCGGGCGATGATGGCCAGCTCCAGGAGCATGACGATGACACAGCCGAAGAAGCCCAGCTCCTCGCCGATGGAGGAGAAAATATAGTCCGTATGCTGGGCGAACAGGTTGCCGCCCTGGGTCCGGTTGCCGTTAAACAACCCCTGACCCGTCAGGCCGCCGCCGGTAAGGGACTGGAGGTTGATCTTACTGTGGTACCGGGCGCCGGTACCCATTTTGTCAAATTCCGGGTTGATCAGCACCAGAATTCGTTCCTGTTGGTATTCGCCCAGCAGGGGCCAGACCACCGGCACCGCCGCGGCAATGGCGCCGATAGCCAAGGCGAACCACCACAGACTCACGCCGCCGCCGAAAGCCATACCGATGAAGATGAACACGAAAATCAGCGACACGCCCGCATCGGAGGAAAGGGCCATGTTGAGACCTACGAGAAGCCCCAGGTGGAGCACCATGTGCATGACCGAGGGGATGCTGGAAATATTATTCTGGTGGGAGGCCATAACTGAGGCCATGATCAGGATATAGGTGATCTTACAGATCTCGGCGGGCTGGATATTGACGGGAAAACCGGGGAAATGAAGCCAGCTTCGGTTGCCGGAGCCGTTGTCTGTGCCAAAGGGAATCAGAAGCAGAAGAAGAAAAACATTGAAAAGCATCAGAGCCATCCGGTGCTCGGAAATGAAGTCCACGTCGATGGCGGACACCACGGCGAACAGGAAAACGCCCAGGGCAATGGCTACCAGCTGAATAATAATATACCGCGGACCGGTGCCCTCAAACTTAGGCGCGTTGGTGGCGCTGGCGATGACGATCAGGCCGAAGCCCGCGGTTACAAGGCACAGGATCAGCAGCACCCAGTCCGCCTTTTTGGTAAAATCCTTCAGTTCTTCTATAAATCGGTGCATGCGACCCCTCCTTTTTCGCCATTTTCGAGTTATTATACCATTTCCCCCGGGAAAAGTAAATAAATAAATTGTAAATGTGCTGTTGGGTTTCCTTATTGGACAGACAAAGTGGAATTCAGGCTATCGGCTTTATGCAGCAAACAGAAAAATGCACTTTGGTGTAC
>CAZVDH010000200.1:0-2434 GCA_964625595.1 uncultured Oscillospiraceae bacterium
TGGACTGCCAAATCACAGGTTTCCTATTTGCTGTTTTAAGCCGATAACCTAAATTGGTATTTGTAGAGGGGGAGCGCGCGCCCCGAACAACACTGTCATTCCGAACCAGTGCGCACTACTTTCGTGGGATTCTCCATCGAATTCCAGATATTCTATCGTCATACAGACTGTTCTATCGTGCCGTTCCCCGGAATTCACCAACGAGAAATGGTTCGTCTATCCGGGAGATTGCCACGCCAGTGTGAGCACTGGCTCGCAATGACCGGGAATTCGTCAAATTCCAATTTATCTGATTGCTGAATTAATCGATATATATATTTTTTTACATACAGGAGGAAGCAATATGGACATCAAAGCGAAAGTGGAACAGATCGTAAAGAAAATTCAGTCCGACCCCAAGCTTGTGGAAAAATTCTCCAAGGATCCGGTATCCGTGGTGGAGGAGCTGGTGGGCATCGACCTGCCCAACGACCAGATCGATAAGGTCGTGGATCTGGTCAAGGCCAAGCTGAACCTGGACAAGGCCGGCGACCTGCTGGGCGGCCTGGGCAAAATGTTCGGAAAATAAAAGCACATCCACCGGGAAACCGGTGGATGCTTTTTTATAGCCTGTCAGGTCTTCTTAATGAAGCGCTCCTTGCACCTGGGACAGGTAATGGCGATCTTGCCCTTGCCCCGGGGCACCCGCACGGTCTGGCGGCACCGGGGACAGGTGTAGTACCGATTCTGGCGGTCCTTCAGCCGGTCAAAGATCATCAGAAACCGGCGGTTTTCCTGGTAGCGCTTATAAGTATTTCTGGACATGCACCGGAAAATGGCCCAGAACATCAGGCCATAGCTCAGCAGCCACAGCACCACGGTCAAAAGGCCTCCACCGGACACGGCGGACAGGATGCTTGCCACCAGAGCCACACACAAAATCACCATATTGAGCCGGTCCGTACCATACCGCCCGGCCATAAAGCTCCGGAAAAACATCCCCAGCTTCGCAGAAAACCGCTGCAGCCAGCCGCTAAATCCGTTCATTGAATCACCCTGCTTCCAATTTGTCCGCCTGAGGATCACCCCTCTGCCGGACTGCTATTCTATTATATTGCATTATTCGGGGATTTCAACCGATTGAAACGATAATTTACGGATTGTTTAAGATTTTTTAAAACAGCGGAATCCAGAGAATACCTCTTGGCGAAATTGGAATAATATGATATAATATGGCATACTTTGTCGAAAGCCCCAAGGAGATGAGCCTATGAAGACCCAGGATACTCCCGTACGGCAGGATGATGATCTGGATGCCCTCGTCTATGACGACGAATCGGAAGAAGAATATGAAGCTCCGGCGTTCCGGAAACCCCGGGCTGAGGCGGTCATGGGCGTGATCGCCCTGCTGGCAGCCGCCGTGCTGCTGGTGCTGGTGGTGCTGTGCATCCCCTATTTCCGTGCCCAGGAGGAAGAAGATCCGGAAGCCCTGCTCCGGCCCCAGCGCCAGGAAGAGGAGATCATCCTGAAAGACAATCCATTGGAAACGGAGCCACCCGAGGAAACCCAGGAGCCCACCATCCCTCCCGAGCTGAACCCCTATAACCAGCGGGATTTCCAGTACAACCGGAACAATTTCCTGCTGTGTACCCAGCAGGACAGCTACCCCGGCATCGATGTTTCCCAGTACCAGGGGGAGATCGACTGGAAGAGAGTCGCGAACTCCGGTGTTCGTTTTGCCATCGTCCGTCTGGGCTACCGGGGCTGGGGCAAGGCGGGAAAGATGGTGGAGGACAAGTACGCCAAGCAGAACCTGGCCGGCGCCGCCGAGGCAGGCATTGAGGTGGGCGCTTACTTCTTCTCCCAGGCCCTGAACATTCAGGAGGTGGACGAGGAAATCGAATTCCTGCTCAGCATTCTGGGGGATACCTACCTGGATATGCCCATCATCCTGGACTGGGAAATTCCCGCCACCGGTAGCGATGCCCAACCCCGTACCGCAAACATGGACGCCAGGACCCTCACCGACTGCCTGCTCCACTTCTGCCGGGTGATGGAGGGCAAGGGCTACCAGCCCATGGTATATTTCAACTGGTTCCAGTCCCGGAATCTCATCTATCTGCACGAGCTGGAGGATTACCCGTTCTGGCTGGCCCTGTACCAGGACCGGATGACCTACCCCTACCGGGTGGAAATGTGGCAGTATACCTGCACCGGCCGGGTCCCCGGCATCCAAGGGGATGTGGATATCAACGTATTCATGCCCGACAGCCGGAAAAAATGATAACCTGACAAAAAATAAAAACGCTGTCATTACGAGCCAGTGACATTGGTCACTTACTTTGCAATGACAGCTTTTTTATTTCCTGCTTCTCCGGTTAAATCAGCAAAGCGATAAAGTGGAATTTAGGTTATCGGCTTTATGCAGCAAACAGAAAAATGCACTTTGGTGTAC
>CAZVDH010000201.1:0-2425 GCA_964625595.1 uncultured Oscillospiraceae bacterium
GAGGGGAATTCCAGGCCCTTGGCCGAGTGCATGGTCATCATGACCACCGCGTCGTCCCCCTCGTTGTACTGCTCGATGTCCGTATAGAGGGCAATTTCCTCCAGGAAGCCGGAAAGGGTGGGGTTTTCCCCGCCACTGACACAGTTTTCCACATAGGAATTGATGCTGGATTTCAGCTCTCGGACGTTTTCCAGCCGGGTCTTGTTTTCCTCGGTGTCCTTGGCCTTCAGCATGTCTACATACCCGGTGCGGTTCAGAAGCTCCTCGTAAAAATCTGCCAGGCTCATGCCCTCTGCCAGCAGGTCGTCCAGCTCCTCAATGAGGGCGGAGAACTGAAGGAATTTCTGAGCCGCCTTTTCCAGAGGACCGTAGGAGTAAGGGTCCGACACGATCTGGTAGAAGGGCTTCCCCTCCGCGTCGGCCAGCCGCTGGGCGGTATCCAGGGCCTTGGGCCCCAGGCCTCTGGGGGGCACGTTGATAATGCGCTTTAAGCGCAGGTCGTCGGACCGGTTGTTGATGACGCAGAGGTAGGCCAGCATGTCCTTGACCTCCGCCCGGTCAAAGAACCGGGTGCCGCCGATGACCCGATAGGGAATGCCATTGCGCTTCAGGGCATATTCCAGTGCGTTTGACTGGGCATTGGTGCGGTAGAGGATGGCATAATCCTGGAATTTCCCGCTGGTGGCCCCGGCAATGATCCGGGAGGCTACGTAGTTGGCCTCGGCCCCTTCGTCGGAGGCCTCGTAAACGGTGATGGGGTCTCCGGCACCATTGGCAGTCCACAAGGTCTTCCCCTTCCGGCCCAGGTTGTGGGAGATCACCGCGTTGGCGGCATTCAAAATCGCCTGGGTGGAGCGGTAGTTCTGCTCCAGGCGGATGGTGCGGCAGGAGCGGTACTGCTTTTCAAAGCTCAGGATATTCTCAATGGTGGCACCCCGGAAGCGGTAGATGCTCTGGTCGTCATCACCCACCACACAGAGGTTCTCATAGCCCCCGGAAAGCAGGCTGGTCAGCAGGTACTGCATGTAGTTGGTGTCCTGGTACTCGTCCACCAGCACATAGCGGAATTTCCGCTGATAATAGCCCCGGACATCCTCGTTTTCCTGGAGGAGCCGGACGGTGACGAAGATGATATCATCAAAATCCAGGGCGTTGTTCTCCTTCAGCCGGGTCTGGTACTTCTGGTAGCACCGGGCAATGTGGAGGGCCCGCAGGTCTCCGGAGCTTTCCGCCCGGTCCAGCATCTCCTGGGGGGAGACCATCTTGTCCTTTTCCTTGCTGATGGCACCCAGGACGTACTTGGCCGGGAAGGTCTTGTCGTCCAGGCCCATGTCCTTGATGATTTCCTTCATGATCCGCTCAGAATCCGCGGTATCATAGATGGTAAAGCTGCTGGTATACCCCATCCGCTCGATATCCCGGCGAAGGATCCGGCAGCAGGCGGAGTGGAAGGTCATGGCCCAGATATCCTGGGCCTCGGGGCCCAGGAGGTTGGAAAGCCGCTCCTTCATCTCATTGGCGGCCTTATTGGTAAAGGTGATGGCGAGAATGGACCAGGGCCGGGCAGGCTCCACGGCGCAAAGGCTGTCCGCCCGGCAGCGCTGCTGGTCCGTCAGCTCCTCCCCCAGGCCTTCCAGGAAGGCCACGTCCCCCTCCGTCAGGGTATCGGGGATCTCCTGGGTGTCGCTTCCCCGGCCAAAGCGCATGAGATTCGCCACCCGGTTGATGAGCACCGTGGTCTTGCCGCTTCCTGCACCGGCCAGCAGCAGCAGCGGCCCCTCCGTTGCCAGCACAGCCTGCTGCTGCATGGGATTCAGCTTGTCAAACTGAGCGGTAATGTATTTTTTCCGGGCCTCAAGGAACCGGATATCCAAAGAGTCGTTCATAGGCACACCTATCCATAGTATGATGGTCCTATTTTACTCCATTTTTCGGCAAAGGTAAAGAGGGAAAATCAGTGGACAGTTGACAATTGACAGTTGACAGTTGACAGTTTAGCAGGTTATTCCAAAAGCTGTCGCAGCTGGGTGATGGCTTTTTTCTCGATTCTCGACACCTGGACCTGGCTGACATCCAGGACCCTTGCCACCCGCTGTTGGGTCAGGCCGTGGAAGTAGCGCAGCTGAATTACGCTTCGCTCCCGCTGGGGAAGCCGGGCGATGGCCTGGCGCAGGGCGATTTTCTCCACCATGTTCTCCTCGGATTCCGTGTCCGTCAGCAGATTTTCCAGGGTGAAGCCCTCCTCGCCGCACTGACGCTGGATGGATTCCGTAGCCGCCGTGGCGGTTTCCGCCATGGCGATGTCCTCCGGGGTGATTCCCGTCTGCCGGGAGATCTCCTGGATGGTGGGCTCCCGGCCCAGGGCGGAGGTCAGCCGGGCACGGACGGATTTGATGGTGGCCGCCTGCTCCTTGATGCCCCGGGA
>CAZVDH010000202.1:0-2420 GCA_964625595.1 uncultured Oscillospiraceae bacterium
CAAAGTGCATTTTTCTGTTTGCTGCATAAAGCCGATAACCTAAATTGGAATTTGTCGGCAGGGCCGACAGCCAAGTCGTGACGAACGTGGTCTGTTTTCGTTCCCTGCCTTTTAATTTCGGTATGATTGCCACCGGCAATCATTAGGATTTTAATTCACTGCGTGCAGCACCACCCGCTCGGTATCATTCTGTGGTACGCAAATTGGAATTTGCTGAGGAAATTGCGGGCGCCGAACAACACTGTCATTCCGAACCAGTCCTCAGACTGGTGTGGGAATCTCCATCGAATTTCAGGAAGCCTATCGTCATCCATCCGTAGGGGCGGTCATTGACCGCCCGCAAAAATGTACCGAATTCCAGAATAAATTTACGTTGAATGGCACCTTTTCGCCGAAAGAAATACGAATACAGAACCTTTCCCTGCCGGGCGCTCAATGAGCGCCCCTACGGAGTGTGGCGTCTGTGGTTCGGGAATTTGAGGGGGATTGCCACGGAAGTCGGTGCACTGGCTCGCAATGACCGGGAATTCGATAACCCGTCAAATTCCAATTTCCCAGACTGCTGATGAAAGCCGATTGGTGCAAAGAATCCCCATTTTTTCCGCTGGCGGGTATTGGCAAAGGCTGTTTTTGTGCTATGATTATAGCATGGATGCTTATACCGTATTCCGGCGGGCTGCAAACCATGAAAGGAGACTGTATCCCTATGAAACTGAGAAGAATTTTATCCTCTATGATGGCCCTGCTGCTTGTCTGCGGCCTGCCGCTGGCGGCCTTTGCGGATACCTGGTATCTGGAGGACGGCGATATCACCATCAACGCTTCTGCCGATGAAAGCGGCAGCAACACGCAAACCGTGACCCAGGGTGAGACAAGCAAAGAAGACAGTGCCCCTGTCATCACCCAGACCGCCGGCACCACAACAGAAAACACCGTCACCATCACGGCGGAGGAGAACGCCACTGCCAATGTCACCGTAAAGGATGTGAACATTTTCATCAGTGACTACGGTGCCCCCAATGATCACGGTGACCAGGCGGCGGTCATCACCATCGATGTGGCGGACAACGCCACCGCCAATGTCACCCTGGACGGCGTGAACATCGATGTCAGCGGAACCGGTCATTACAATGCGGGTCGCTGCGGAGAAGCAGCTGTCCAGACCAGGGGCGATGGCGATGTAACCATCGAGCTGGACGGGACAAATACCGTCGACAGCGGAGTAGATCGTGCCGGTGTGGAGAAGAACAACGGCGGCAACCTCACCATTACCGACGAAAACGGAACCGACGGCAGCCTGACTGCCACCGGCGGCGTAAATGGAGCCGGCATCGGCAGCGGCAACTATACTGGTAGCAGCAGCAATATCACCATCACCGGCAGCGCGGAAGTCACCGCTCAAGGCGGGCTCGGCGCTTCCGGCATCGGCGGCAGCGTTGGTGACAGCTGCAGCGACATCACCATCAGCGGCAGCGCGGAAGTGACTGCCATCGGCGGCAAAACCGGTGCCGGTATCGGCGTCGGCAATGCTTTCCCCGGCTCTGTGGGCACTGTCAGCAATATTACGGTCTCCGGGGATGCCCAGGTGAAAGTCCAAGGCGGTGAAGGTATCGAAACCTACGGTATTGGCGCAGGCGCTGCCATCGGCAATGGCGGAACATATGACAATACTAGTAATCCTCGTATAGCGATAGACGGCGACGAAGTGGAGCCCAACACCGATGAGCTGACACCCAATGGCAAGATTGAGTACTACGCCCCCGATGCGAACATGGAAACCGATAACCCCGCCAAAGTCGTGACCGGAACCTATGTCCCGCCCCAGCCTGCCCAGCCTGAGGAGGAAGCACCCCAGCTCACGGAGCCTGTCCAGCCCACCCAGCCTGAGGAAGAAACACCCCAGACCGTACAGCCCCTCTATCGGGTTGTCGGACAGGACGGCAAGGACCTCGCCTGTAAGACCGAGCAGAGCAGCGGCGTGCTGACCATCACCGTGGATGCGGATTTCGCCGCCCTTACCGGCACCCTCGGCGGCATGAAGACCCTGAAAGCCCATGGTATTGACACCATCGTCTTTGTAACAAAGGACGCCACCTCCACCTTTGCTGTGGATGACCTGCTGGCACAGGGAGCCTCCGGCGACAGCTACCAACTGACCCATGACGGCAGCACCGTAACCTTTACCCTGGGCGATGGCACCGACATCCGCAAAATTCTGAAATAACGCCAATTCCCCCGGTTCACACGCGGAACCGGGGGAATTCTTTTGATATTCTTCCGTGATAATTGTAAATGCGCATGCCGGTTTTACTCAGCAGCCCGTCAAATTGGGAATTTGTAGAGCTGTTTGATGAATGGTTTGCGGGCCGATGCGGTACACGCCAAGGGCTCCCTTGTGTAAAGGGAGCTGTCGCGAAGCG
>CAZVDH010000203.1:0-2388 GCA_964625595.1 uncultured Oscillospiraceae bacterium
AAACGCGGGGGGCAAGGCGTCTATCCACCCGCGCACTTTAACTGCCCGCCAAATTACAATTTGTATTCTTGCTGCGGGAACCGATACGCGCAAAAAATTTTTCATCAAAACATAAAAAACGTGCCAAATCATAGTGAAATCATAGTGACATGGTGTATAATAGAATCAAACTATGAAAGGAGGGGACTTCCATGTGGGAAACGAAGGTGTCTGCCTTAGGTGTAAACACCTTTCAGATCTGGCTGGATCCGGACGCCCCCGGCGCTTTTCACGGGAAAGTGGCCGGAGCGGGGCTCAGCACGCCCGCGTCATTTTCCAGCCTGTCCCGGATGATCATTTTGCTGGATGATCTCATGGACCGGGAAAACAGAGGGGTCCCCGGCGCGCTTCCAGGAAAAGCCTCCTTTGAGCTGGACATTCTTTTCCGCCAGAATTACAGCTGGCAGGGCAGGCTCAAATGGCCGGATGCCGGAAAGGAAGCCGTGTTTCACAGCGTTCTTGAGTTGATTTTCCTGCTGGAAAGCGCGGTTGGAAAATAATGCCAGCATAAACCGGATGTTAAGCGCCCCGGGAACTTTTCCCGGGGTTATTCACTGCCCCGGGGCGGGCTCCTGGGCAAGAACCCCAAAAAGGAGGTTCCGGAATGAAAACCACGGTAAAGGAACTTGACTATGAACAGGCGGCCGCCATTCCCCTGCCGCCCCACCGGCTGCCCAAAAAGCCGGGGCTTTTCTGGCGGTCCCTCATTCGCCTGCTGAGCTGCTTCGGCCTGGCGGGAACCGGCTTTCTGTATACCCAGGAGGGCATGGAAAAGATCAAAAAAGGGGAGCCCTGCCTGATCCTTATGAACCACTCCTGCTTCCTGGACCTGATGATCGCAAGCACAATCTTCTTCCCCCGGCCCTACTGCATCATCTGCACCTCCGACGGCTTTGTGGGTCTGGGCGGGCTGAAAGAAAAGCTGATGCGGGCCATCGGCTGCGTCCCTACCCGGAAATTCGTCACCGACCTGCGGCTGGTCCAGGATATTGACTACTGCCTGCACACCCTGGGGGTCAGCGTCCTCATGTACCCCGAGGCAAGCTACTCCTTCGACGGCACCGCCACCCCTCTGCCCCGGAAGCTGGGGGTACTGCTGAAAAAATTCGCCGTGCCCGTGGTGATGGTGGAGACTTTCGGCGCCTTTGCCCGGAATCCCCTGTATAACGAGCTGCAGGTCCGTTCCTCCGTCCCCGTATCCGCCAAGGTCACCTGCCTGTACACCGTGGAGGAGATCCGGGAAAAGTCGGTAAAAGAGCTGTCCGACGGGCTGGACAAGGCATTCTCTTTCGACTATTTCCGTTGGCAGAAAGAAACAGGCCTGCGGGTGGAGGAGCCTTTCCGGGCCGACGGCCTGAACCGGATCCTCTACAAGTGCGCCGCCTGCGGCACCGAGGGCCAGACCCAGGGGCGCGGCACCACCCTGACCTGCAAATACTGCCGGAAGACCTACACCCTCACCCCCCTGGGGGAGCTGGAAGCCACGGAAGGCGTGACCCAGTTCCGTCATATCCCGGACTACTACGCCTGGGAGCGGGAGCAGGTCCGTAAGGAGATCCTGGACGGCACCTACCGCCTCGACATCGATGTGGACATCGCCATGATGATGGACTACAAGGCCATTTACAAGGTGGGCACAGGCCGGCTGACCCATGACTGCTCCGGCTTTACCCTGACGGGCTGCGGCGGAAAGCTCCGCTACACCCAGAGGCCCCAGGCCTGCTACAGCCTGTACGCCGACTACTACTGGTATGAGCTGGGGGATATGATCTGCATCGGCGACAATACACAGCTTTATTACTGCTTCCCCCGGGAGGGGGACGTGGTGGCCAAGACCCGCCTGGCAGCGGAGGAAATGTATAAGCTTTACAAGGCAGGGGCGCTGCCCGTCAGCGTTATGTAAATTTATGGACAATTTCAGCGCCGCATGTTGAGAAAAAGGGTGATTATTGGAACATGTTCCGATAATCACCCTTTTCGGCTGTCTGCTTTCGTAAACACACTGACAAATTGGAATTTGGCGGCGAGTCGCCGCTGACAAGTCGTGACGAACGTGGTGTGTAATCGCTTTGCTTTTGGGTACCGCTCGGTATCGTTCTGTGGTACGGCAAATTGGAATTTGTCGGCAGGGCCGACAGCCAAGTCGTGACGAACGTGGTCTGTTTTCGTTCCCTGCCTTTTAATTTCGGTATGATTGCCCCCGGCAATCATTAGGATTTTAATTCACTGCGTGCAGCACCACCCGCTCGGTATCGTTCTGTGGAACGGCAAATTTGGAATTTGGCGGCCCGTCAGAACGTGTCATTCCGAACCAGTCCTCTTAAGTGGTGTGGGAATCTCCATCGAATT
>CAZVDH010000204.1:0-2373 GCA_964625595.1 uncultured Oscillospiraceae bacterium
AACAGACCACGTTCGTCACGTCTTGGCCGCCCGCCCTGCGGGCAAATTCCAATTTACCGCGCTGCTGAGGCAAGCTGAGCACATAAGAAAAAGGCGCCCTTTCAAAGCGCCGGAAGCAGAAACAGCATCAGACAGGGGGAAGCACAATGAAACCTGCACTTCGTCGGGACGCGGAAGACATCGTCCGGTGGGCAATCCAAGCGGTCAGCCCGGAGACGGCTGTGGAAAGAGCCATTGCCGGGAAACGGTTTTCCGGACGCGTGTATTTAGTATCCGTGGGAAAAGCTGCCTGGAAAATGGCGGAAACGGCGGTAAAATGCCTGATGCAGCCTATCGAACAGGGCATCGTGGTCACAAAATACGGCCATGTGGTATCGCCCCTGCCGGGAATCCGCTGTTTTGAAGCGGGACATCCGGTTCCGGATGACAATTCCTTTGCCGCAGCCCAGGCGGTCCTGGATATGACGGAAAACCTGTGTCCGGAGGATACCGTCCTCTTTCTTCTGTCCGGCGGCGGCAGCGCCCTGTTTGAAAAGCCCCAGGTGCCGCCGGAGGAATTGGGGGACATTACCCGGCAGCTTCTTGGCGCGGGGGCGGATATTGTGGAAATGAACACCATCCGCAAGCGGCTGTCCGCTGTCAAGGGCGGGCGGTTTGCTCTCCACTGCGCCCCGGCCCATGTGGAAGCCATTATTCTGTCGGATATTCTGGGGGACCCGCCGGATATGATCGCCTCCGGTCCGGCAGCGCCGGACAGCAGTACCTGCGCCCAGGCAATGCGGATCGCGGAAAAGTACAGCCTGAAGCTCAGTCCGGAAGCGCTTGCCTGCCTGAAAAGGGAAACGCCGAAGACCCTTACGAATGTATCCACCCGGATCATCGGCAGTGTCCGGGAGCTCATACGGGCGGCGGAGGCCCGCTGCCGGGAATTGGGCTATACCCCCATTGTGCTGACGGACCATCTGGACTGTGAAGCAAAGGATGCGGGGCGGTTCCTGGCGGACATTCTGCGCACCCACCGGGCGGAAAAGAAGACCGCCTTTCTTGCCGGGGGTGAGACTGTGGTGCACCTGACCGGAAAGGGGCTGGGGGGACGGAACCAGGAGCTGGCTCTCGCGGCGGCGGAGGGGATTTCCGGTCTCAACGCAGCGGTGATCAGCGTAGGCTCCGACGGCACCGACGGCCCCACCGACGCGGCAGGGGGATATGCGGACGGAGATACTCTGGCGGCGCTGGGGGAGCGGGGGATTTCCCCTGCCCGGGTGCTGGCGGATAACGACGCCTATCACGCCCTGCAGGCAGTGAACGGCCTGATTTTTACCGGCCCCACGGGAACAAATGTGAATGATATTGCCGTTGCCCTGACGGGAGAATAAACCAGCAGCCGCTCCATTTGGGAGCGGCTGCTGCGTTTTACTTTAAGCCATTGCCCCGCAGCTCGATGATCTGATCCCGCAGGACGGCGGCGTATTCGTATTCCATCATCCGGGCGGCTTCCTTCATCTGCTTTTCCAGACGGGCGATCTCCTTTTCCTTTTCCGCCTTTGTCATCTTCACGCCGGTGCGGCCTTTCCGCTCGGCGGTGGGGGAGGAAATCTCAATGAGATCCCGGACGGACTTGATAATGGTCTTGGGCACGATACCGTGGGCCTTGTTGTAGGCATCCTGGATTCCCCGGCGGCGCTCCGTCTCGTCCATGGCTGCCCGCATAGAGGGGGTCACGGTGTCAGCGTACATAATGACCTTGCCCTCCGCGTTCCGGGCGGCCCGTCCGATGGTCTGGATCAGGCTGGTCTCACTGCGCAGGAACCCCTCCTTGTCCGCGTCCAGGATGGCCACCAGGCTCACCTCCGGCAGGTCCAGGCCCTCCCGCAGGAGGTTGATGCCCACAAGCACATCGAATTTTGCCATCCGCAGATCCCGGATAATCTCCATTCGCTCCATGGCGCCGATGTCGGAGTGCATATACCGGACCCGGATGCCCGCTTTTTGCAGGTACACCGTCAGATCCTCCGCCATTTTCTTGGTCAGGGTGGTGACAAGAACCCGCTCGTCTTTCGCGGCCCGGGCGTTAATTTCCCCGATCAGGTCGTCGATCTGCCCCTCGATGGGTCGGACCTCCACAACGGGGTCCAGAAGCCCGGTGGGGCGGATGACCTGCTCCACCGTCTGACCGGAGCGGGTGCGCTCGTATTCGGCTGGGGTGGCGGAGACGTAGATCACCTGGTTCAGCTTGCTGTCAAATTCCTGGAAGTTGAGGGGCCGGTTATCATAGGCCGAGGGCAGGCGGAAGCCGTAGTTCACCAGGGAATCTTTTCGGCTCCGGTCCCCGGCGTACATGGCCCGGCACTGGGGCAGGGTCACATGGCTTTC
>CAZVDH010000205.1:0-2366 GCA_964625595.1 uncultured Oscillospiraceae bacterium
TGTCCCATTTTCCACCCGCTCACCATTCATCAAACAGCTCGCCAAATTCCAATTTGTATACTTGCTGCGTAAAACCAATATGCCCATGAGTAATTAATGTGCCGCTGTGCGGCGGATGAAAATAAGGGGAACGATAACAAAACAGAAAGAAGTGAGGGCTCATGGCAAGAAAGAAAGATGCCCGGAGGAAAAACGGGCTTATCCGGGGTCTGACGGCAGCCTGCGTCTGCGCGGCGGCGGTGCTGGTGGCGCTGCTGGTGTGGGACGGCCCGTCCCCCAAGGCTCCCGCCGGAGAGCCGGAGCAGACGGAGGCCGCCCTGGCCGCCGCGGTGGTGCTGCCGGTGACGGCGGACGGAAATCCCGGGAGCCTGCGGTGCAAGGACAGCTACCTGGTTGCCCGGGAGGACTTTGACCCGGATACCCCGGTTGCCAAAATGGGAGACGCGGCCCTCACCGCCGGGCAGCTGCAGGCCTGGTACTGGCTTACCGTCTGCGGCTATACCGGGGAGCCGGGGCCGGATTTGTCCCGTCCCCTGGAAGAGCAGCTCTGCCCCCTGACGGAGGAGGGCCTTTCCTGGCAGCACTACTTCCTGCGCCGGGCCATCGCCTCCTGGCAGACTTTCCAGTCCCTTGTTTCTGTCTCCCGGGAGCCCATGCCCGTGACGGAGGAACTGTTCCAGCCCAACAAAGAGGACCACGAGACCTATTTCCCCGCCGGGATCCCGGCGGAAAAGGTGCTGTACGCGGATAAGGACTGCTTCACTCCCAACGGCGTGCACCAGGAATATTTGGACAGCCTCCCCGGGCTTCTGGAGGAGCTGGCAAAAGCCCAGGGCGCCGGGAGTGTCGGGGCTCTCGCGGGCACCCGGGATTCGGATGTGGCCGCGGCGGCGGAAACCCTGAACCTGGCCTACATGTTCTTTACGGAAAAGACCTGGGAGGAAGCAAAGAGCGCCTCCTTTGACGCGGACACCGTGTCCCTGCGGCAGTGCCTGCTCATTCCCGAGTCCGCCGAGGAAGCGGCCTGGACGGCCTGCAGAACCAAGGCGGACAAGCTGCTGCGGGATTGGAGCGGCCACTGGCTGACCTACCGCAACAGCGATTCCAACTTTGCCCGGCTGGCAAACGAGAATTCCATGGACGCCGGCACCCGGGCGGACGGCGGCCTGCTCACCGGCATCCGCGAGGGGCAGCTCCTTGAGCCCCTGGATACCTGGTGCTTTGACTCCGCCCGGCAGCCCGGGGACACGGCGGTGATCCAGTCGGAACTGGGCTTCCACATTGTCTATTTCCGGGGCAGTCGTACCCAGGCGGAGGCGGAAGAGGGGAAAGCGGCCCTGTCCGCCTGCGTTGCGGCCCTTTTGGAGCGGGCGGCGTCCTACGGAAAGGCGGAAGTGGATTACGGCGCCGTTATTCTGGCTCCCATGACCGTGGCGGAGGTCAGCGCCGAAGATCTTCTCTACCCGGATGTGGGCTTCCAGCGCTTCGACGAGGTGCCCCTCTACTTACAGCAGGACTACGGCGATCTGCGCTTTGGAAAGCAGTATCTGAGCATCGCCGGGTGCGGCATGTGCAGCATGGCCATGGTCGCCACCTATATGACGGACACGGTGTATACCCCCGCCATGATCGTGGAGCTGTTTCCCCACTACTACGGTGAGGTGGGCACCGACGGCACCCTTTTCCTCAACGGCCCGGCGGAGCTGGGGTTCTATTCCGACGGCCAGCTGCGGGCCTGGGAGGACATTCTGGCAAAGCTGCAGCAGGGCGAGCCCATTGTGACATTGCAGATCCACGGGGTTTTCACCACCGGGGGTCACTTTATGGTCCTCTCCCGGGGGTATGAAGACGGCACCGTCACAGTGCGGGACTCCAACCTGAAAAACTATGCCAGACTGGACGGCTACAGGACCGACCGGTTTACAAAAGAGCAGGTCCTCTCCGGCGGCGTCCTGTTCTACACGTTCCAGCCGAAGCTGGTGACGCTGCCGGGCTGCACCCGCTGCGGCGGGGGAAACGATACGGCGGAAGACTATCTCTGCCCCAAATGCGCCGCCGCCCTGACAAGACGGGAAGCGTTTCTGGCAATTGAAAATTGACAATGCGAATCAAGAGTTGAACGGGCCGAATATGCGGTCATTCCGAACCAGTGCGCACACTGGTGTGGGAATCTCCATCGAATTCCAGGCAGCCTATCGTCATACAGTCCGTTCTATTCTGCCGTTTTCCGGAATTCATCCATGAGAAGTGGTACGTCTATCCGGAGGATTGCCACACCAGGAAAGCGGACTGGTTCGCAATGACCGAGAATTCGACAAATTCCAATTTAGGCTATCGGCTTTATGCAGCAAACAGAAAAATGCACT
>CAZVDH010000206.1:0-2360 GCA_964625595.1 uncultured Oscillospiraceae bacterium
CTTCCAAGACGGTACTTCAAATTCCGATCTATTTCCTTAACTTAATGACATTGGTGTGAGCACTGGTTCGCAATGACCGGGAATTCGGAGATTTACACCTCGAAAAAACTCTTTATAGTTGACATAACACCATTTTCAACCTTTGCCAGCATGAGAAACTCCCCTGTCCGGCTGTAGGCCCGGTAGGTGCCGTCGGGTAAGGCCAGGGAAAAAGCGTTGCCGTTGCGGCAGCGGGTTTCCTGGTTTGGGCTCAATGTCACGGCTTCGTACTGGAAGAACATGGTGTCCACGGCGGAAAGATATTTTTCCGGTTCCTGTGTGTCCAGGAGCGTCTGCAAAGGCACAGCTTCGGAAATATCGTAGCTTCCCGCAGTGGTGCGCCGCAGGGCCGCCATGCAGCCGCCGCAGCCCAGGGCCTGCCCAATGTCCTTGCACAGTGTCCGGATATAGGTTCCCTTGGAGCAGCGCACCCGCAGTTTAACCATCCCCTCCTGAAAGCCCAGGAAAGTAAGCTCATGAATCGTCACGGGCCGGGGTTTCCGTTCAACTTCCTGGCCTTTTCGTGCCAGATCGCAAAGCTTCTGCCCATTTACTTTCAGGGCGGAGTACATGGGGGGAACCTGCAGGATTTCTCCCCGGAAACTGTGCAGTGCCGCTTCCACCTGATCTTCCGTCAGGCTTACCTCCCGCTTTTGGAGCACGGTGCCGGTGACATCCTCGGTGTCCGTCACAAGCCCGGGCAGAAGCAGCGCCTCATAGGTCTTTTCCGCGTGCTCAAAAAATTCCACCCCCCGGGTGGCCCGGCCCACAAATACCGGCAGCACCCCGGTGGCCATGGGGTCCAGTGTCCCCCCATGACCAATGCGCCGGGTGTCAAACACCCGGCGCAGTCTGGCAGTCACGTCCTGGCTGGTCCAGCCGGAGGGCTTATCCACAATCACGATCCCGTTCACGGATAGACCTCCTCCATGACCTTTTGCACCGCCTCCGCCGCTGCCGTCAGAGGCAGGTTGATGGAAGCACCCGCCGCACCCCTATGTCCGCCGCCGCCGAAACGCTGGGTAACCAGGGTGGCGTCATAGCCCGGCACCGCCCGGACGGAGAGCTTGGTTTCCCTCTCCCCGGTTTCCCGGAGGGTCGCGGCCACTTTCACCCCGGCCACGGTGCGGGGGAAATTGGAGATGTTGTCCATATCATCCTCGGTGACCCCCAGGGAAAGTTCCACCTGCCGGGGGATGGCGCAGACCGCCATGGTTTTATTCCGGAGCAGCAGCATGTGCTCCACGATCCAGGCCTGGATTTTCAGCCGCTCCAGGGTGTTGGTCTCAAAGAGCTCCTGGTTAAGCCTGTAAGTATTCACCCCGGCCCGGACGCAGGCCGCCGCGGCCAGAAAAGTGTGCTCGTTGGTGTTGGAGAACCGGAAGCAGCCGGTGTCCGTGGAGATGCCCACATAGAGGGCGTTATAAACGGCGGTGTCGGCGGGGCATTGCAGCAGCCGCAGCAGCTCCCATATAATCTCCGCGCAGCTGGCGCTTTCCGGCTCCACCAGTTCCTCCCAGGTAAAGGAGGTGGAGGATGCGTGGTGGTCGATGCGCAGGCGGATTTTTCCATTCAGGTTCGCCCACTGGGCCGGGAGCATGCCGGGGGAAGCCACATCGGTGCTGACAATAAAGGCGTCCTCCGGGGGCGTTTGTACCGTCAGGCCATCCAGCAGCCAGGAAAACCGGGGGGTGACCTCCGAATTTTGAAGCACCCAGGCGGTTTTTCCCAGCAGCCTGAGTCCCAGGCACAGGGCGGCGGCGCTGCCCAGGGTGTCCCCGTCGGGCCGCCGGTGGGTGAGGATCAGGAACCGGTCATGGTCCTGAAGCACCCGGGCGGCTTCATTCCGGGTCAGTATCATCCTGCTCCACCCCCAGAGAATCGATGAGCTTCAGCATTCTCGCACCGTAGGCAATGCTGTCGTCCAGGCTCCACACAAGCTCCGGCGCGTAGCGAAGCTGCAGATTATGCCCCAGCTCCCGGCGAAGAAAGCCGCCGGCGGATTTAAGACCCGCCATGGCATCCCGTGCCCGCTCCTCCTGGAGGAAGCTGACGAAGATTTTGGCGTACCTGAGGTCCGGGGTGGTCTCCACCCGGGTAATGGAAATCATGGTGTCCTGCACCCGGGGGTCCTTAACTTTCCGCAGCAGAGAGGAAAGCTCTTTCTGTATTTCTTCATTGATGCGATTGATCCGATTGGATGCCATAATAATCTCCCTTGTAAAAGCGGCTGTATTCCAATTAAGGTGTCATTCCGATAAAGTTTTCTTTAGGCTATCGGCTTTATGCAGCAAACAGAAAAATGCACTTTGGTGTACTGG
>CAZVDH010000207.1:0-2320 GCA_964625595.1 uncultured Oscillospiraceae bacterium
CTGCGCTAGCGCAGGGACACCCCCCTCACAAGTGCGGGGGGCAAGGCCGTGTACCGCATCGACACCGCTCGCCACTGCCCAAACAGCCCTACAAACGCCAATTTGCAGCGCTAAACCGATAGGCATGAATTCATTTCCCCTATTTATAACCCCCTGTCATTGCGGGAAACGCAATGACAGGGGGTTATACTAGGGAACCTCTGATTAAATTGGCAAGAGCTGACGGCGAGGGATTTTGACTCAGCCGAAAGTAATGAAATTGAGGGAATACTTTGTGTATTTCCCAATTTCATTACTGAACGGATGGGCCAAAAGACCCGCCGCTCAGCCGCAGCCGATTTATTCAGAGGTTCCCTAGACTTTATTCACTCTTTTCTTCCGGGAACGCATACTGGGCCTTATACCGGGCAAAGCGCTCGGAAAAGGCAGCGCTTTCCCGCAGCTCCCCGGCTTTCAGGGAGTTTAAATATTCGTGGGCTTCCAGCTTTCCCTCGGCAACCTGGAGAATTTCCACCGCCACATTGGAGCAGTGGTCCGCCGAACGTTCAAAGGCTGTGAGCAGATCCTCCAGCACGAAGCCGTATTCCACACTGCACAGGCCGTCCCGCAGCCGCCGGACATGCCGGGACTTGACCTCCCGCACCAGGGCGTCCACCACCTGCTCCTGTGGCTCCACTTTCATGGCAAGGTTCCGGTCGAAGCTCCGGTAGGCATCCACGGTACGGCTGAGAATATCGGAAACCGCCCGTTCCAGCACCTCCAGCTCCGCTTTCGCCTGCTGGGAAAAGTGAATCTTCTTTTCCTCCATTTCCAGCGCCGCCCGGCCCACGCTCACCGCGTGGTCCGCGATCCGCTCAACATCCGAGACGGTATACAGGAGCGTATTGAGAATCCGGTTGTCGGAAACGGACAGGCGCATGTCGGAAAGCTTTACAAGATAAGTTCCCAGGGCATCCTCATACCGGTCCGTACCGTCCTCCAGGGCAAGCACCTGATCCAAGATCTTGCTGTCAAAGTGCCGGGTCAGACCCATAGCAAGGGACATGGCTTGGGCGGAATCTTCCGCCATCCGGACGGCGATATCGTGGGCACGCTGGATGGCGACAGCCGGCGTACCCAGCAAACGCTCGTCCAGCAGCTCCGTTTTGTCCTGCTGCGCGTCATCGGGAACGGACAATGTGGCAAGCTTCACCAGCACCTTGTTCAGGGGCAGCAGCATGGCAGTTGCCGCCACGTTGAACGCGGTATGGATCACCGCAATGCTCATCTCATTGCAGGGATCGTTAAGAAACTGCCAGGGATGCACCAGCCCGATCCCATAGAACAGCGCCATGAAAATCAGGCTGCCCGTGAGATTGAAGTACAGGTGCACCATGGCGGTTCGGCGGGCATTCTTGTTGGCGCCGATGGACCCCATGATGGCGGTGACACAGGTGCCGATGTTCTGACCCAGGATCACGGGGATGGCGCAGCCGTAAGACACCGCGCCGGTGGAGCACATGCTCTGCAGAATACCCACCGAAGCGGAAGAAGACTGAATGATCGCGGTCAGCGCCGCGCCCACCGCGATGCCGATGAACGGATTGGAGAAAGACACCATGAGCTTAGCAAACCAGGCCTCGTTTTTCAGGAATTTCATGGATCCGCTCATGAGCTCCATGCCGGTCATCAGGGCCATGAAGCCCAGGAGGATCAGGCCGATGTTTTTCTTCTTGTCGGAGCTTGTGAACATATACAGAATGATCCCCACCGTACCCAGCAGGGGCGCCAGGGTGGAGGGCTTAAACAGCTGCACCAGGAAGCTGTCCCCCTCCAGGCCGCTGAGGGAGAGGATCCAGGCCGTCACCGTAGTGCCCACATTGCTGCCCATAATGACGCCCACGGCCTGCTGCAAGGTGAGAATGCCGGAGTTTACGAAGCCCACCACCATAACCGTGGTCGCGGAAGATGACTGGATCACCGCCGTGACCGCGAGGCCCAGCAGAAAGCCCCGGGGGACACTGGCGCTCATTTTGGCAAGAATGGTCTGAAGCTTGCCGCCGGCGGTACGCTCCAGGGCCTTTCCCATCACATCCATGCCGAACAGGAACAGGGAAAGCCCGCCCAGCAGGGAAACCAGATTCAGAATATAGGTTGTCATTGTGTTTTCTCCTTTTTGGATCTTACTCGTGTATAGTAACCCGGCGGCATTGTAAAATCCATGGAATGCAGGCAAAACCTATGTAAAATCTGTGTAAAGAAAAGGATATGTACCGGCTTGCTTAAAAATTGGAATTTGTCGGGCTGTTTGGGCAGTGGCGAGCAGTGCCGATGCGGTACA
>CAZVDH010000208.1:0-2317 GCA_964625595.1 uncultured Oscillospiraceae bacterium
ATTAATTGTCCAAGGTGTTTCATCTTGCGTTATTCAATTTACAAGGTACAGGCGCCGCTCCGTTTCCGGTGCGAACTTTGATATGATACCATGAACTTCTCTGTTTGTCAAGAGGTTTTTTCTCTTTTTTTCAGGGATTTTCATGATTTCTATCCGCCGCCGTCGGGCTTGGCAGCCACTCGCGGACAGCTCGCATATAATAACACCGCGGCACCTGTTTGTCAAGCGTTTTTTACAAAAAATATCATCTTTTTTTGGTGATTTTAACAGACGGACATCAGTCTCTCTGGGAAAGATTTCCGCTGATGTCTGTCAGCGCGTCGGCAGCGTCAATGCTCGTGGCGTCATTGAGCGCCAGGTCTGCCAGACTCACCATGCCGCACAGCTTCCCGTTTTCGATTACCGGCAGGCGGCGCACCTGCTCCCGACCCATAAGATGGGCAGCCACCCCCGTATCCATGTCCGGGACGGCGGAGATCACCCGGCCCGTCATCACATCCGCCACAGTGGTGGAGGCAGGGGAACGTCCCGCCGCCAGGCACCGGGTCACAATGTCCCGGTCCGTCACCAGGCCGCACACCCGGCCGTCGCTGCCGCACACGGGGAGGCTTCCGATATTGTACCGGGCCAAAGTCCGGGCGGCTACCGCCACCGGCTCCTCCGGCCGGATCCTTATAACCGGATTTGTCATTACCTCGCGAATTTTCATACGCATTCCCTCCTGCCCCGATTATGGACCGTCTTCCAAAAAAATATACCCGCCGGCTTTTTTGGGGGTCGAAATTTTTGGCAGGATGTGGTATAATTGAGATATAAGATATTAGACAGGCGTCTTCCGGATTGGTTCAGTAAGGATACAAATTGGAATTTGCCGGCTTCGCCGAATTGACAATTGACAGTTGACAATTATTGTGTCCCTACGGGACAATTTAGAAATAATTTCTATTGTTTTTCATCCAAATTCTTTTTATTTTAAATCATCCCGAAGGGATTCCTTAATTGTCAATTGTTCATTGTCAATTGTCAATTAAATTCCAATTTTCCGATTTGCTGCGCAAACCCATATGCACCTTATCTTATATCTCATATCTCATATCTTCATATCTAATAGGGGAGGCCGTACATATGTGGTTTCTGCTGGCACTTGGGTCCGCGGTATTTGCCGCGCTGACCTCCATTCTGGCGAAGGTGGGCATTGAGGGTGTCAACTCCAATCTCGCCACCGCCATCCGTACCTTTGTTGTCCTCGCCATGGCCTGGGGCATGGTATTCCTCACCGGCAGCCAGGGCGGCATCATCGCCATCAGCCGGAAAAGCTGGCTGTTCCTGATCCTGTCGGGCCTCGCCACCGGAGCCTCCTGGCTGTGCTACTACCGGGCGCTGCAAATCGGGGAGGCCAGCAAAGTGGTCCCCATCGACAAGCTCAGCGTGGTCATTACCCTGGTGCTGGCCTTTGTATTCCTCCACGAAAAATTCACCTGGAAATCCGGACTGGGCGCGGTGCTGATCACCGTGGGAACCCTGGTCATGGTACTATAAAAAACTGAGAGGTAAGAAAAATGAACGCAATCGCAAAAAAAAGAGTATCCGTATATGATCTGGTGATGGTCGCCCTGTTTGCCGCGCTGATCGCCGTATGTGCCTGGGTCACGATTCCCGGTTCCGTGCCCTTCACGCTGCAGACCATGGGTGTGTTCCTGGCAGTGGGCCTGCTGGGCGGCAAGCGGGGCACTGCCGCCGTGCTGGTGTACATTCTGCTGGGCGCTGTGGGCATGCCGGTGTTCTCCGGCTTCTCCGGCGGCGTGGGCCGCCTGGTGGGCACCACCGGCGGGTACATCATCGGTTTCCTGGTATCCGCGCTCGCCATGTGGGCCATGGAGGCCATTTTCGGCAAGGCAAAGTGGGTGCTGCCCGTGTCCATGCTCGTAGGCCTTGTGCTGTGCTACGCCTTTGGAACCGCGTGGTTCCTGGTGCTCTACACCCAAACCAAAGGTGCCATCAGCGTGGCATCGGTGCTGAGCATGTGCGTGGTGCCCTTTATCATCCCGGATCTTCTGAAAATCGCCCTGGCTCTGCTGCTGACCTCCCGGTTGGGAAGATTTATCAGGAAGTAAACGGGCGCTTTCCATTATTCGAACACACCCCCGGTGCGCAATACGCACCGGGGGTTCGTTTATTAAAAATATAGACTGTAGTTTATCGGCTTTTGTCCGCTAAACGACAAATTGGAATTTGGCGGGTTGTTTGGGCAGTGGTGTGCGATGCCGATGCGGTACACGGCAAGGGCTCCCTTGTGTAAAGGGAGCTGTCGCGAAGC
>CAZVDH010000209.1:0-2292 GCA_964625595.1 uncultured Oscillospiraceae bacterium
AAGTGCATTTTTCTGTTTGCTGCATAAAGCCGATAGCCTAAATTCCAATTTGTCTTTCTAATGTGTAAAGCCTGCGCGTTTGCACAATAATAAAAAGAATCGGAGGAATCGATATGTATAGCAATCCTTTCTCGGAAATCGGAGAGGGCCTGGAAGCGCTGTTCGGGCTGACCTGGAGCACGTTGCCCACCCTCATCTCCCTTGCCGTTTACGTCTTTACCGCCCTGGGCCTGTATACCCTGGCCCAGCGCCGGGGCCTGCGGCACCCGTGGCTGGCATGGATCCCTGTAGCCAGCGCGTGGATCCTGGGCTCCCTGTCCGACCAGTACCGCTACGTCGTCCGGGGGCAGGTCCGCTCCAAGCGGAAGGTGCTGCTGACCCTCAATATCATCAGCGCCGTGATGGGCGTGGTGATGGGGGTGGTCATTATGGCGGCAGTGATCCGCTGCGCTTTCAGCTTCCGGGGCGCTTCTGAAACAGAGATCGTGAACGCCTTTCTGGGCAGCATCATGGGCGTGCTTGCCATGTGCGTACCCCTGGCAGGTGTGTCCATCGCCTCCGCCGTGCTCAGCTACATGGCGCTGTATGACATCTACACCTCCTGCGACCCGGCGAACAATACGGTTTATCTGGTGCTGAGCATTCTCTTCGGCTTCACCCAGGCTATCTTCCTGTTTCTGTGCCGGAACCGGGACGACGGTATGCCCCCCCGCCGGGACGCCCAGCCCCAGTACCGCCAGCCCACCCAGGAGCCCTGGGAGCAGCAGGACACAGGCGAAACAAATTATCTTTAATGCGTAAAATACCCAGGGCACACGGCAATGAATTTTGCTGTGTGCCCTCTTTGCATTTTCAGGGGTGATGTGCTGCTGGATACAAGTAAGCAGAGCGACAAATTGGAATTTGGCGGCGAGTCGCCGCTGACAAGTCGTGACGAGCGTGGACTGTTTTCGTTTCCAACCTGACCCGCTCGGTATCGTTCCGTAGTGCTGTAAATTGGGAATTTGTAGGGCTGTTTGATGAATGGTTTGCGGGCCGATGCGGTACGCGTCCTTGCCCCCCGCACTTGTGAGGGGGGTGCCACCAGTTCTCAAACTGGTGGCGGGGGGAGCCCGTCGTCCGCATATCTTTCAGAAATAAATGTGAAGAATGGGACTGTAAACATAGAAAAATCAATTATTTGACGCTTTCGGAAATTTGATCTCCCCCCGTCCCTGCGCTAGCGCAGGGACACCCCCCTCACAAGTGCGGGGGGCAAGGCGTCTAACCACCCGAACGCCTTAACTGCCCGCCAAATTCCAATTTATCGGCCGAATGATTGCCCCGAATGCCGTCCCTGAATAAAAAGCTTCTCCGCATGACCTTTGACCATGCGGAGAAGCGTGTGCCTTTATCAGCTGTAAAAATCCCGGATCTTCTTGGCCCGGCTGGGGTGGCGGAGCTTCCTGATCGCCTTGTTCTCGATCTGGCGGATCCGCTCACGGGTGACGCCGAAGAGCTGGCCCACTTCCTCCAGAGTGTGGGTCCTGCCGTCGTACATGCCGAAGCGCATGCGAAGCACATCCGCTTCCCGCTCCGTCAGGGTGCCCAGAATCTCCTTCAGGGCCTCGGCAAGCAGGGCATTGGAGGTGGCGTCGGCGGGGCCGGGGGTGCGTTCGTCTTCCACGAAGGAGCCGATGGAGGTGTCTTCCTCGTCACCGACGGGGGTATCCAGGCTCAGGGTGTCTGCGGCGGTGCGGTTGGCCTCGATGATCTTTTCCACCGGCAGGTTCAGCTCCGCGGCGATCTCCTCCACGGTAGGCTCACGGCCCAGCTCCTGAACCAGCTTCCGGTTGCACCGGGTGGCCTTGTTGATGACCTCTACCATATGCACCGGAACCCGGATGGTCCGGGCCTGGTCGGCGATGGCCCGTGTGATGGCCTGCCGGATCCACCAGGTGGCATATGTAGAGAATTTGTTTCCCTTTGTCCAGTCGAACTTGTCTACGGCACGGATCAGACCTGTGTTGCCCTCCTGGATCAGATCCAGAATGTGCAGGCCACGGCCGGAATACTTCTTGGCGATGGAAACCACCAGACGCAGGTTGGCCTCGGTGAGTTTGTTCTTTGCCTCCTGGTCACCTTCGGATACCCGCTTGGCCAGCTCCACTTCTTCCTCGGCGGACAGCAGCTTGACCTGGCCGATTTCCTTCAGATACATCCGGACGGGATCGTCCAGGCTGTATTCCGCAGCCAGATCCACCGGGTCGATCAGCTCTTCCTCTTCCATGTTGCGCAGGTCCAGGCCGTTTT
>CAZVDH010000210.1:0-2220 GCA_964625595.1 uncultured Oscillospiraceae bacterium
CAAATCACAGGTTTCCTATTTGCTGTTTTAAGCCGATAACCTAAATTCCAATTTGCCGCGCTGCGGCGTTAACCTGATAAGCATTTCCGGTAATATCAAGAAAACCGCGGCAGGCGCATACGGCCTGCCGCAGTTTTTTGTGGTTTCGCATTGACTTTTTGCCCTGTTTATGAGAGAATACCCTGTAGAAATTCAGAAAACAAGAGAGGCTTTTGCTATGAATCAATCCAGAACCCATACCTGTGGGGAGCTTCGTCTTTCCGACGCGGGCAAGAAGGTCACCATTGTCGGCTGGCTGGAAAATGTCCGTGAGGTAGGCTCGAACTTTGCTTTCCTGGTCCTGCGGGACTTCTACGGCACCACCCAGGTGGTGGTGGAAACTGCCGACATGATGCGCGTTGTCAAGGACATCAACAAGGAGTCCACCATTTCCGTCACCGGCACCGTCCGGGAGCGGGAGAGCAAAAATGCGAAGCTCCCCACCGGCGATATTGAAGTGGTGCCGGAAACCATCGAAGTGCTGGGAAAGTGCGTCCACAACCAGCTCCCCTTTGAGATCAACAAGAGTAAGGACGCGGACGAGAATACCCGGCTCAAGTACCGTTTCCTGGACCTGCGCAACCCCGCCGTCAAGTCCAACATCGTTCTGCGCTGCCAGGTGGTGGCGGAGCTGCGGCGGCTGATGACGGAAAAGGGCTTCCTGGAGATCACCACCCCCATCCTGACCTCCTCCAGCCCCGAGGGCGCCCGGGACTACCTGGTTCCCGCCCGGAACCACCCCGGCAAGTTCTACGCTCTGCCCCAGGCGCCCCAGCAGTTCAAGCAGCTGCTGATGACCTCCGGTTTTGACAAGTATTTCCAGATCGCCCCCTGCTTCCGGGACGAGGACGCCCGGGCGGACCGTACCCCCGGCGAGTTCTACCAGCTGGATATGGAAATGGCCTTTGCCACCCAGGAGGATGTGCTGTCCACTCTGGAGGATGTGCTGGTGCCCGTGTTCCACAAGTTCGGTAAGTACAAGCGGGTATCCGAAGCGCCCTTCCGCCACATCCCCTACAAGGAAGCCATGGAGCGCTACGGCTCCGATAAGCCCGACCTGCGGATCGACCTGGAAATCCAGGATATTTCCGCGGAGGTCCAGGGCTGCGGTTTCGGTCCTTTCGAGGGCGCCACGGTCAAGGCCGTGGTGGTCCAGGACTTCACCCAGGCCCGGAAGTGGATCGACAAGCTTCTTGCCGACGTGGAGGTCCAGACCGGAAACAAGGCCTGCTGGGTTAAGGTGGACGAAAACGGCAACCTCACCGGCGGTGTTTCCAAATTCCTGACGGAGTATCAGAATGTGCTCACCGAAAAGCTGGGGCTGAAGCCCGGTGCCTTTGTGTGCATGGCCGCAGGCAAAAAGGCCGCCGCCCAGAAGACCGCCGGTGTGATCCGTACTCTGCTTGGCAAGCGTGTTCCAGGCCACTTTGATGAAGAACAGTACGCCCTGTGCTGGATCGTGGACTTCCCCATGTATGAGATCGGGGAGGAATCCGGCGCGCTGGAATTCTGCCACAATCCTTTCTCCATGCCCCAGGGCGGTCTGAAAGCCCTGGAGGACGCGGAGGGCGATACGGAAAAGCTCCTGGCCATCAACGCCAACCAGTACGACCTGGTGGTGAACGGCTATGAATCCGCCTCCGGTGCGGTGCGTAACCACGACCCTGAAATCATGGTCAAGGCTTTCCAGATGGTGGGCCTGGGGGAGGACGCGGTGAAAGCCAAGTTCCCCGCTATGTACAACGCCTTTACCTACGGCGCGCCCCCTCACGCGGGCGCTGCTCCCGGCGTGGACCGGCTCATCATGCTGCTTACCGGCGAGGAGAGCATCCGGGAGGTCATTACTTTCCCCATGAACAAGAACGCCCAGGACCTGATGATGGGCGCCCCCAGCACCGTGGAGCAGAAACAGCTGGACGATGTCCACATTGCCATTGTAAAAGAATAATCGCGAAAAAAGCCGCCCGGCAGTCCCAAAGACTGCCGGGCGATTTTGTAGTCCGCTGTCAGCGGATGCTTCCGCCCCAGGGCAATATGAAAAATGGGAGGCTGACTTAACGCAGCAGTTCGATAAATTGGAATTTGGCGAGCTGTTTGATGAATGGTTTGCGGGCCGATGCGGTACGCGGCAAGGGCTCCCCTGTGTAAGGCAATGTCATTAACTTAAGGAAGAAGTCAAAT
>CAZVDH010000211.1:0-2217 GCA_964625595.1 uncultured Oscillospiraceae bacterium
AGTATACCATGGATAAATATAAAAGTAAAGAATTATGAGTTACGCACTACTACGGGGCACCTTCCCCCCGGGGGAAGGTATTGGACTGCCAAATCACAGGTTTCCTATTTGCTGTTTTAAGCCGATAACCTTAATTCCAATTTATCTATCTGCATAGAAAGGTCGATATGCGTATCTTATGTCACTTCGTTATCCGGGTTCCGGTCTTTCCTGCCAGAGCGTCCAGGCCCCGGGACAGGGAGGTAATGAGGGCGGTGCCCCCGGTACTTCTAACAAACTCCACGCAGGACTGGACTTTGGGCAGCATGCTGCCGGGGGCAAACTGGTTTTCGGCCATATACCTTTCCGCCTCTTCCAGAGTCATAGAGGGCAAATCCTGCTGATCAGGCCTGCCGAAATTCAGGCACACCCGGTCCACCGCCGTCAGGACGATCAGGCGGTCCGCTTTCAGCTGAATGGCCAGCAGGGAGCTGGCCCGGTCCTTGTCAATGACCGCCGCCACGCCCTTTAGGCCCTCGCTTGTTTCCACCACAGGGATGCCCCCGCCGCCCACGGTGATGACGATAGCGCCGGAATCGCAAAGGCGCTTCACCGCTTCCAGCTCCACGATCCGCTTCGGGATGGGCGAGGGAACCACACGGCGGTAGCCCCGTCCGGAATCCTCCACAAACTGGAAGCCCCGTTCTTTGGCGATCCGTTCCGCCTCCTCCTTGGTGTAGAAGCTGCCCACGGGCTTGGTGGGGTTCTGGAAGCCGGGATCTTCCGGTTCCACCTCCACCTGGGTTACGACGGTGACACAGGGCTTCCGGATGCGGCGCAGGCGCAGCTCCCCCTGAATTGCCTGCTGCAAATGGTAGCCGATATACCCCTGGGTCATAGCCCCGCACTCGGGGAAAGGCATATAGGGGGTCCTGCCGCCCTGACGCGCGGAAAACTCCATGGCAAGCTGGATCATCCCCACCTGGGGGCCGTTGCCGTGTCCGATGACGACTTCATAGCCCTGCTCCACCAAATCCACAATGGTCTTTGCGGTGTTTTTTACCAGCGCCAGCTGCTGCCCCGGGGTGCTTCCCAGAGCGTTTCCCCCCAGGGCCACAACGATCCGTTCCGCCATACTCATTTCAGAGTCGCATACATGACCGCTTTGATGGTATGCATGCGGTTCTCCGCCTCCTGAAACTGCCGTGCCTGCTTGCCCATGAACACGTCATCGGTGACTTCCATAGCATCCAAGCCGAACTTTTCATAGATGCTCTCCCCGATGGTGGTCTCCCGGTCATGGAAAGAGGGCAGGCAGTGCAGGAAAATGGCGGTGGGCTTTGCCATGGCCATGAGGGAATCGTTGACCTGGTAGGGAAGCAGCAGCCGGATACGCTTTTCCCACAGTGCGTCCGGCTCGCCCATGCTCAGCCAGATGTCGGTGTAGACAATATCGCAGCCCCTCGCTCCCTGGGCTGCATCGTCGGTAAATTCCAGCTCAGCCCCGGTTTCGGCAGCCACAGTACGGCACTTTTTCACCAGGTCCTCCGCCGGCATCCGCTCCCCAGGGCCGCAGGCGCAGAAGCGCATGCCCAGCTTGGCGCAGACCACCATGAGGGAATTGGCAACGTTATTCCGGGCATCGCCGAAAAAGGTCAGCTTGCGGCCCCGAAGTGTGCCGAATTCCTCCCGGGCGGTCATCATGTCCGCCAGCATCTGGGTAGGGTGAAAATCATCCGTCAGACCGTTCCACACGGGAACGCCGGAATAGCGTGCCAGGTCCTCCACCACGGACTGCTTGAAGCCCCGGTACTCGATGCCGTCATACATCCGGCCCAGCACCTTGGCGGTGTCCGCCAGGGACTCCTTCCTCCCCATCTGGGAGGACCCGGGGTCCAGAAAGGTGACCCCCATCCCCAGATCCCGGGCGGCCACCTCAAAGGCGCAGCGGGTACGGGTGGAGGTCTTTTCGAAAAGCAGCACCACCTGCTTGCCGGCGAGCCACCGGTGCTCCGCGCCGCTTTGCTTCATCCGTTTGAATTCCCCGGCCATGTCCAAAAGATAGTTGATTTCTTCGGGAGTATAGTCCAGCAAGGTCAGAAAGCTTCTTCCCCGAATATTGACGCCCATTGTTTTTCCTCCCAAGATCATGCATTTTCCTGATTGGATGAAACGGCAGAGCTGTAAATTGGAATTTGTAGGGCAGTTAAGGCACGCGGGTGGATAGACGCCTTGCCC
>CAZVDH010000212.1:0-2190 GCA_964625595.1 uncultured Oscillospiraceae bacterium
CCAGTACACCAAAGTGCATTTTTCTGTTTGCTGCATAAAGCCGATAGCCTAAATTTCACTTTGTCTATGTGCCCAGCTTTGCCGTACTCCGCTATGAAAAATATATTATTCTTTATGTAATATATACTTGACAAAATGTCGGGCGTATGTTATACTCCTCTCAGAAACGAGGTGAAGATATGGGTAAGAACCTATCGGTAAAAGCCGCCCGGGCGGCAAGGGACATGACCCAGAAGCAGCTTGCCGACGCGGTAGGGGTGTCCCGGCAAACCATCAACGCCATTGAACAGGGGGAATATAACCCCACCATCCGGCTTTGCCGGTCCATCTGCCGGGCACTGGGAAAAACTCTGGACGAATTATTTTGGGAGGATGAAGAAAATGAAGAAATCAAATCTTGATGAAATGCAGGAGCAGGCCCTGCTGAAAATTGAGCACAACGGCTGCTGCCTTGCTTTCTGGGGCCTGCTGGCAGCCATGGGCATTCAGATGTTACTGAAAGTCCCCGGCAAGGCGATTCTGGGGGAGTGGATCGTATTCATGGCGCTGTGCGTGTATCTGCTTGCCGCCTGCCTGCGCCATGGCATCTGGGACCGCCATCTAAAAGCCAACCCGAAAACCAATCTGGCCGTCAGCGCCGTGGCAGGCGTGGCAATGAGCATCTTCTTTGGGATCCTGTTCCGGGGGAGCGCCCTGGAGCCCCTTAACTACCTGCTTATCTGCGCAATTCCCGGGTTCGCTGTGTTCATTTTGTGCTTTGCCTTGTTGACCGTCTGCTCCGCGCTCTACAAAAAGCGCCGGGAAAAGCTTGACCGGGAATAAATGCCTGATCTGCCAAAAAGGAAGCGCCGTTCCGGTTTTCGGAACGGCGCTATGATGCATTATCTGTTACTTCATCAGCCGGCAGACCAGCTCGGAGTAAGCGAAGGGGTCGTCCAGGGGCAGCTGGGCCATGAGCTGGGCCTGGCAGCACAGCAGCTGGGCGTAGTCCTTGGCCTTGACGGGATCGGCGGTCATGGCGTCTTTCAGGGCCTGCACCGCCTCGTGGTCCGGGTTCAGCTCCAGGATCCTGCCCACGGGGAACGCAAACTCCGGGTTCGCCCGCTTCATGTATTTCTCCATCTCGAAGCTCATACCGGCCTCTGGCACCATGGCGGCGGGGTAGCTGCCCAGGTTCTGGGACAGGCGGACCTCCTTTACCTGGTCGCCCAGGCTCTCCTTTACAAAGGTCAGGAAGCCTTTCAGCTCTTCGGCCTTTTCCTCGGCCTCTTTCTTTTCTTCCTCGGACTGGAGACCTAAGTCCTCGGTGGTAATATTGCAGAAAGGCTTCTCCTTGTAGGTCATGAGAGTCTGGGGAACGAACTCGTCCACATCCTCGGTAAAGAGCAGCACATCATAGCCTTTCTTGGAAAGCAGCTCCACCTGGGGCAGCTTTGCCAGGTGATCCTTGTTCTCGCCGGGGGCGTAGTAGATCTTCTCCTGGCCCTCTGCCATGGCGTCCACATATTCACCCAGGGAAATGAGCTTACCCTGCTTGTGGCTGTAGAACAGCAGCAGATCCTGGCAGCTTTCCTTGTGGGCGCCGTAGTCGGACACGGTGCCGTATTTCAGCTGACGGCCGAAGACGGCGTAGAATTCCTCGTACTTCTCCCGCTCGTTTTCCAGCATGGACTTGAGCTCGGACTTGATCTTCCGCTCGATATTCCGGGCGATCAGGGTCAGCTGCCGGTTGTGCTGGAGCATTTCCCGGCTGATGTTCAGGCTCAGATCCTGGCTGTCCACCACGCCCCGGACGAAGCGGAAGTGCTCGGGCAGCAGATCCTCGCAGTTTTCCATAATCATCACGCCGGAGGAATACAGCTGCAGGCCCCGCTTAAAGTCCTTGGAATAGAAATCAAAGGGTGCCTTGCCGGGAATGAACAGCAGAGCCTTGAAAGACACCGCGCCCTCGGCGCTGGTGTGCATGATCCGCAGGGGCTTGTTGTAGTCATAGAACTTGTCCCGGTAGAAATTTTCATATTCCTCGTCGGTGACATCCTTCTTTGCCCGCTGCCAGATGGGAACCATGGAGTTCATGGTCTCTTCCTCGGTGTAGCTTTCGTACTCGGGCTTATCCTCGGGGGAGTCCTCTTTCTTCCGGGACTTCTCCACCTCCATGCGGATGGGGTAGCGGATGTAGTCGGAATACTT
>CAZVDH010000213.1:0-2129 GCA_964625595.1 uncultured Oscillospiraceae bacterium
GCTACCACTTCGGGAGAGATTTCTTAAGTTAATGACATTGCCTTGCACAGGGGAGCCCTTGCCGTGTACCACATCGGCACCGCTCGCCACTGCCCAAACAGCCCTACAAATTCCCAATTTGCCGCATTGCTGCGTAACAGCCGATAACCAAACAAAACCCCTTTGCCGGCAGGCAAAGGGGTCGTTTGTTCAGCTGTTCAGAATGTTCATGAATTCCTCTCCGGTGATGGTCTCCCTTTCGTAGAGGAAGTTCGCAAGGGCGTCCAGCTTCTCCCGGTTTTCTTCCAGGATCTTTTTCGCTTTTTCGTGCTGGGCCCGGACCAGCTCCACCACCAGGCTGTCCACCCGGGCCTGGGTCTCGGCGGAGCAGGCCAGGGAGGCGTCGCCGCCTAAGTACTGGTTGGTCACGGTTTCCAGGGCCACCATGTCGAATTCCTCGCTCATACCATACTGGGTCAGCATGGCCCGGGCAATCTTGGTGGCCTGCTCGATGTCGTTGGAAGCGCCGGTGGAAACGGAGCCGAACACCACTTCCTCCGCCGCACGGCCGCCGGTATAGGTGGCGATCTTGTTTTCCAGCTCCTCTTTGGTCATCAGGTAGTGGTCGCCCTCCTCCACCTGCATGGTGTAGCCCAGGGCGCCGGAGGTGCGGGGAACAATGGTGATCTTCTGCACCGGGGCGGAATTCGTCTGCTTTGCGGCAACCAATGCATGGCCGATCTCGTGGTAGGCAACCACCAGCTTCTCCCGGTCGGTGAGGATGGCGTTTTTCTTCTGATACCCGGCAATGACCACCTCAATGGATTCCTCCAGGTCGGACTGGGTGGCAAATTTCCGGTTGTCCCGGACTGCCCGCAGGGCGGCTTCGTTTACGATATTGGCAAGCTCCGCGCCGCTGGCGCCGGAGGCCATCCGGGCGATTTTGGCAAAGTCCACATCGTCGGCAATCCGGATCTTCTTCGCGTGGACCTTGAGGATCTCCTCCCGGCCCTTGAGGTCGGGCAGCTCCACCGGCACCCGGCGGTCAAACCGTCCGGGACGGGTCAGGGCGGGGTCCAAAGATTCGGGGCGGTTGGTGGCAGCCAGAATGATGACGCCGCCGTTGCCCTCAAAGCCGTCCATTTCGGTAAGCAGCTGGTTGAGAGTCTGCTCCCGCTCGTCGTTGCCCCCCATGACGCCGGTGTTCCGCTTCTGGCCGATGGCGTCGATCTCGTCGATAAAGACGATGCAGGGCGCTTTCTCCTTGGCCTGCTTAAACAGGTCCCGGACCTTGGAAGCGCCCATGCCCACGAACATTTCCACGAATTCCGAGCCGGACATAGAGAAGAAAGGCACGTTTGCCTCACCGGCGACGGCCTTGGCAAGCATGGTCTTACCGGTGCCCGGAGGGCCCACCAGCAGGATGCCCTTGGGCATGGAGGCGCCGATCTCCTTGTACTTGTCCGGGTTATGCAGGTAGTCCACGATCTCCGCCAGGTTTTCCTTGGCCTCGTCCTCTCCCGCCACATCGGCAAATTTGATGCCGTCGGAGGATTTGACGTAGACCTTGGCGTTGCTCTTGCCCATGTTGAAAGACATGGCCCCGGAGCCGCCGCCGGCCCGGTCCATAAGTTTTTTGGTCATAACCTGCCCCAGGGCAATGAAAATCACCATGGGCAGAACCCAGGTCAGCAGGACGGACAGAAACGGAGAGGTTTCCTCCACGATCTCGCTGGAGAAAACGGCCCCTGCCTCATACAGCCGCTCCGTCCTGCCCGGATCCTCCATCAGGCCGGTTTTGTAGATCTTGGTGCCTTCCTTGTCCGTAAAGACGATCTGGTTGTCCTGAATGTCCACCTGGCCGATGTTCTTTTCCTCGGTCATGGCCATAAAGGTGCCGTAGTCCACCTCCTGGATCTGCTGCTCTAAAAGATTGGGCATCAGCAGGAAATTAAACAGCATGATGACCAGAAGCACGATGAAATAGTAGTAGGCCAGAGGTTTCTTTGGCTTTTTTACCTCGTTCATAGCTCTCTTCCTTTCTATAAAGTGAATGGTGATCTGCCGTGGGATATTCTATAAAAACGCAGCATACAAATTGGAATTTAGGCTATCGGCTTAAAACAGCAAATAGGAAACCTGTGATTTGG
>CAZVDH010000214.1:0-2064 GCA_964625595.1 uncultured Oscillospiraceae bacterium
AACAGACCACGTTCGTCACGACTTGGCTGTCGGCCCTGCCGACAAATTCCAATTTGCCGCGCTGGCGGGTCAACAGCCGATAAGCACATAGAAGAATCTGCTCCCATGAAACCAACGAAAGGGGAAACCGACTATGATGACCAACATTCTGGAATATTTGGAGAAAACCGTGTCCTGGCTGCCGCAGAAGCGGGCATTCTGGGATGCCGGTGAGGAAATGACTTTCGGACAGATTTATAAGCATGCCCGGGCGGTGGGCTATCACCTGTACCGCCGGGGGATCCGCCGGGAGCCGGTGGCGGTGTTCATGGGCCGCAGGCCCTCCGCTGTGGCGGCGATGCTGGGCGCCCTGTATGCCGGATGTTATTTTGTTCCCCTGGATACGGAGATGACCGCCTGCCGGATCGGAACCATCCTGAAAAAAGTCCGGCCCCGGGTCATCCTCTGCGACGAAAAGTCTTACCCCGTGCTGGAAAATACACCCTTTGCCGGCTGCCGTCTGGCCTTTGACAAGGCATCGGAGGAAGCGGCTCCCGAGGCGGCTCTTGCCGCCATCCGGGGACGCCAGGTGGACACGGACCCGCTGTGCGTGATCTTCCCGGCGGGGGAGCTCAGAGGCGTCCTTATCAGCCACCGGGCAGCCCTGGACGCGGCGGAAAGCCTGGGAGACCTGTTGAAGTGCAGCTCCAACACGGTATTCGGAAGCCATGCCCTCTTTTCCTCTGACGTCTGGCTGCGGGAAATGCTGTGCACCCTGAAATACGGGGCGAGTACCTGCCTGCTGCCCAAACGGGGATTTCTGTACCCGGCGAGGCTCATGGAGTACATGAACGGCCAGCAGATCAATACGATTCTGTGGAACACCGCCAATATGGCGGCGGTGTCCACACCCAATACCTTTGCCCGGATAACGCCTAAATTCTTGCATACCGTGGCCTTTTCCGGCGACCCGCTGACGGCCCGTCAGCTTACGGCCTGGCAGGAGGCTCTGCCGAAAGCCAGGTTCTGGAACCTGTACGGTCCGGCGGAGACCGCCGGGGTGTGCTGCTATTACGAGGTGGGCAGGAAGCCACGGACGGAAGAGGGGATTCCTCTGGGCAGGCCGTTCCCCAATACCGGCATCGTGCTCCTGGACGAAAGCGGCAGCGAAGCTCTGCCGGGGATGGTGGGGGAAATCTGCATCCGGGGAAGCCGTTTGAGCCCGGGTTACTTCCGGGACCCGGAGCTGACGGCGGAGGCCTTTGTCCAGAACCCGCTGAACCCGGATACGCCGGAAAGGCTGCTTCGCACCGGGGATTTGGGCCGGTACAATTTCCGGGGAGAACTGGAACTTGCCGGGCGAAAAGATAACGGGATCCGCTGCCGGATCGACCTGACGGAACTGCAGACAGCCGGACGCAGCGCGTCCTGATTGTGAGGAAGAAGCTTATGAAACGAATTGTCCTGATTGTATGTATCCTATCCATGCTCCTTGCCGGATGCGGCGCCGCCGGGGAAACGGGCGAGAAGCATTTTTCTGTGACGGCGGGGGAGATGACCCTGACCCTGGACGCGCCGGCAAAGAGCGCCCTGGAAACCCTGGGAGCGCCCTACGGCTATACGGAGACCGCAAGCTGCGCCTTTGCGGGAACGGAAAAGACCTACGACTTCGGCGCTTTCTATCTGCGGACTTACCCCGCCAAGGACGGGGACCGGATCCTGGGCTGGTGGTTCTGCGGCGGGGAGCTGCGTACCCCGGAGGGAATTGCCATCGGCGACACCCGGGGGCAGGTGGAAGATGCTTACGGCGAATTTTCGGGCAATGCCTGTGTCGTCACCCGGGGCGAGGAAAAGCTGACCATCCTCCTGGAAGAGGACACCGTCACCACGGTACAGTACAGCCTCCTGTGACCGCCCGCAGGGCAATCGGAGATATGGGATATAAGATACGAGATATAAGATAATGTGCTTACCGGTTTAACGCAGCAAAAATTGGAATTTGGCGAATTCCCGGTCATTGCGAGCCAGTTCGCTTTCCTGGCGTGGCAATCCCCCTCAAATTTCCGAATCACAGACGCCACACTC
>CAZVDH010000215.1:0-2024 GCA_964625595.1 uncultured Oscillospiraceae bacterium
CTGAGTTGAAAACCATGTGCCTTCACAATGTGTAAACTATGTTGCTCTTGACACACTGACCGCCCCTACGAATGGATGACGATAAGCTGCCTGGAATTCGATGGAGATTCCCACACCAGGAAAGCGAACTGGTTCGGAATGACAATGTTGTTCGATGCCCTGACTTTTCTCTACAACTTCCAATTTATCAGTTTTCCGGGTCAAGCCTTGGCGCTTTCCTCGTAAAGGCTCTTCAGCGCTTTCCGGTCCAGCTTGCCGTTGGGGGTGTAGGGCATGGCATCCAGGCAGCGGACCACATTGGGGATCATATATCTGGGGAGCTTCCCTTTCAGGAATGCCGCCAGGTCCGCCGGGGTGCTTTCCCCGGTATAATAGAGGACAATTTTCTTTTTCTCCCCGTCAAAGAGGCACCCGGCAGCCCGGACATCCTGCTTTTGCTGGGCGACCACTTCAATTTCCCCCAGCTCGATCCGGTGGCCCATATGCTTGATCTGGTAGTCCTTTCTGGACAGGAATTCCAGCTCGCCCCGGTCATTGTACCTGCCAATATCGCCGGTACGATAGATGATCTCGGGGTAGGCCGTGTTCAGGGGGTTCTGGACAAAGGCCTCGGCGGTCTTCTCCGGGTTGCGGTAGTAGCCCAATGTCAGGCAGGTACCCCGGACGCAGATCTCCCCCTGCTCTCCGGGCGCGGCCTCCCGGTTGTTTTCATCCAGCAGCAGGATCCCGGTATTGCGGAAAGGCCGTCCGATGGGAAGCGTCTCATCGGGGCCAAACTCCCGGTCCACCACATAGTAGCAGCACACGCCGGTGCACTCCGTGGGACCGTAGAGGTTAATAAACCGGGCCTGGGGCAGCGCCTCCCGCCAGAGCTTAAACTGTTTCATGGGGAAGACCTCGCTGGCAAAGGCAATGGTCCGAAGATACTTTGGCTTTACCTTTTGGAAAGTGCCGAAAGACGAGATCATGGTCAGGGCCGAGACCACCCAGCACACGGTATTGATCTTATACTCGTTCAGGAACTCCACCAGCTTCACCGGGAACATGAAAAGCTGCCGCGGGATCAGCCACACGGTGCCTCCAAACCGGAAAGCGGGGAATACCTCCTTGAAAAAGGCGTCAAAATACAGGGGCGTCTGGTTGCCGAAGACGGAATTTTCGTCCGGCTGCAGCACGGGGCACAGGTTTTCGATATAGTCGATCACCCCCCGGTGGCAGCCGGTGACCCCCTTGGGAATGCCGGTGGAGCCGGAGGTGAAGACAATATAGATAGGGTCCGTGTCGATCTGCCTGTCCCGGATGGCGGCAAGGGCCGCTTCATCCACGGGAAAAGCGGAGATTTCGCTGTACAAATACCGCGCCCCGGTGTAGGACAGTCCGTCCAGCAGGCCCAGGGTGGTCTCGTCGCAGATCACCGCCTGGGGGTTCAGGGTGTCAAAGATCAGGCCGATCCGGTGGGCGGGCATTTCCTCGTCCAGGGCAACGTAATAGCACCCGGCGTAGATCACCCCCAGAAAGGCGGCGATGGTCCGGGGGGATTTCTTCATGAATACCACCACGCTCCGGCTGTAAAGCCCATTGCTGTGGAGAAAGCTCCCCACCGCCTTTGCTTCGTGCCAGATTTCGCCGTAGGTCAGGCTGTACTCCGGTGAACCGATGGCAATTTTCTCCGGCACCCGGGGCGCCGTCTGCTCCAGATATTCCAGAACGTTGGTCATGACAAATCTCCTTTTCGATTTTCGGCTTTTTCAGGAAACAGATACATTGGAATTTGCAGGGCTATGCCCGAGTGGACAGTTGACAGTGGACAATTAAGGAGTCCCTTCGGGACAATTTAAAAAATAAAATCAAAAGTTGCTACGTTTTAAGATAAAACGCGGCATTTGGGGGCGATTATATTTTCAATCATCCCCGAAGGGGATACCACAACTGTCCACTTTCCACTGTCAACTGTCAACTTACAGCGAAGCGACAAATTCCAATTTAGGCTATCGGCTTTATGCAGCAAACAGAAAAATGCACTT
>CAZVDH010000216.1:0-1979 GCA_964625595.1 uncultured Oscillospiraceae bacterium
CAAAGTGCATTTTTCTGTTTGCTGCATAAAGCCGATAGCCTAAATTGGAATTTGCATAGCTGTTTGGACAGTGGTTTTGCGGTCCGATGCGGTACACGGCAAGGGCTCCCTTGTGTAAAGGGAGCTGTCGCGAAGCGACTGAGGGATTGTGCAGTAAAATGTTTTAAAACTAACAACGAATCGGCGAAAAGGGACCACAAAAGACACTATCCGTTCTGACGATGGGTAGATTGGGAAGTCCAACGTTACAACCCCTCAGTCAGCTACGCTGACAGCTCCCCTTACACAGGGGAGCCCTTGCCGTTTACCACATCGACACCGCTCTCCACTGCCCAAACAGCTCTACAAATTCCAATTTATCGTACTGCGGGTTTCATCCGATCAGCATTTTGGATAAGCTATTCCAAAAAACAGCTCCCCGTCCAGGATACGCATACTGTGAAAACGGCCCTCCGGAAAAAACCGGAGGGCATTTTGTCTAATTATGCACTTCATTACAGCTCCGCGCCGTTGGTGCGGATGATCTCCCGGTACATGTAGGCGGAATCCTTGACAGTCCGCTTCTGGGTCCGGTAGTCCACATACACCAGGCCGAACCGCTTGTCGTAGCCATAAGCCCACTCGAAATTATCCAGCAAGGACCAGTAGAGGTAGCCAATTACGGGCACGCCCTCCTCCATCGTCTGTTTAAGTCCCGCAAGATACCCCCGAATGTATTCCCAGCGCTGAGGATCGTGGACACAGCCGTCGCCCATTACGAAGTCGCAGTTTGCCATGCCGTTTTCCGTAATGAGAATCGGGAGCCGGTACCGGTCATAGAAGAAGCGGGCCGCCCACCGCAGGGCGCTGGGGGTAATGGGCCAATCCATGGCGGTCCGGGGCATTCCGGGATACACCTCCGGATTATAGCCGTCATCATCGACGAAGTTACTGGTATGGTAGCTGTTGTAGCCGAAAAAGTCCAGCTTCTGGCAGATCACCGTCAGGTCTTCCTCGCTTAAAAACGCGCGCTGGAGGTTGCCGGCTTTTCCCAGGATCATGGGGTCAGCCCACCAGTGAACACCAAAGTAATCCCCGTCTCCCCCAAAGGTCCGTGCCCGGGCTTCCTCAATGGATTCCTCCGTATTGTCCCGGGGTTCATACAGATTGCCGTTCAGCGCCGCACCGATCTTCGGCGGTTTTTTCCCGTTTTCCCGGATCACCCGAACCGCCTTGCCGTGAGCAAGGAGCGTGTTGCGGGTCAGGACCGCCAGCCGTTCCTGTCTTCCTGTCTCCTCATTTCCCTTTTCAAAGGGTGCGTGCTCTCCCGACATGTAGCCAAGTCCGATGAAGCAGCCAGGTTCGTTAATGGTCATCCAGTAGGAAACCCGGTCCGAAAGGGCGTCCACCACCACTTTCACATAGGCGGCAAACGCGTCGGAAATGCCCTCCCAGGCCCAGCCGTCCTTTTCATGGGCCCACATGGGAAGATTCCAGTGAAACAGGGTCACCATGGGCTCTATGCCCGCGGCCAGCAGCTCGTCCACCAGAGCAGAGTAAAACGCAAGCCCCTGGGGGTTCACTTTTCCCTCCTCCGGCATGACACGGGGCCAGCTTACGGAGAAGCGGTAGGCTTTCAGCCCCAGCTTCTTCATAATGGCAACATCCTCCCGGAACCGGTGGTAATGGTCGCAGGCTACATTTCCGTTATCGTCATGGGAAACATGCCCTTTGTACAGGGCGTCCCAGATTCCCATTCCTTTTCCGTCCGCGTCATAGGCGCCCTCTACCTGATAGGCAGCGGTGGCAGCGCCCCAAAGAAAATCTTTCGAAAATCCCATTGTATTCTCCCGTTCTCGTATACTTTTCATTCTGCATATTGGCTTTCCGCAGCAGACAGATAAATTGGAATTTGCAGAGGTGTTTGGACCGTGGTGTGCGGTGTCGATGCGGTACACGTCCTTGCCCCCCGCACTTGTGAGGGGGGTGGTACCAGTGCG
>CAZVDH010000217.1:0-1946 GCA_964625595.1 uncultured Oscillospiraceae bacterium
GCAAAAAGCGCAGGATAAAATGGTATTAACCATTTTATCGAGAAATAGTATGATAAATTCCGTTTTCGGAGAAAGGAGACCTTTGTGGGCGCCTATGAAATGCTGGCCGGGTGCTATGACCGGCTGACGAATGATGTGGATTATGAAGCCGTCGCCGCGTTTTACCGGACCCTCCTGCTGCGGGAGAACGTCCATCCCAGAACGGCGGTGGATTTGGCCTGCGGTACAGGCTCTGTTACCGCTATCCTGGCCCGGGAGGGGCTTCGGGTCACCGGCGTGGATATGTCCGAGGAAATGCTCACCCAGGCCGCGGCAAAAACCGTTGGGCTTGACCCCATGCCGGTCTTCGTCCGGCAGAAGCTCCAGAACCTGACCCTCCCCAGGGGGGTGGATCTGGCGGTGTGCGCCCTGGACAGCCTGGATTATATTACCGATCCCAAAGACTGCGCCGAAGCCATCCGGCGGGTCTACCGGGCACTGAATCCCGGGGGAATGTTTATCTTCGATGTGAATACGCCCCAAAAGCTTCGTGCCATGGACGGACAGGTCTTCCTGGACGAGGACGAGGATGTGTACTGCGTCTGGCGGGGGGAATTTGACGAGGCTTCTAATATCTGCTCCTACGGCATGGATCTTTTCCGCCGGGAGGGAAACCATTGGCTTCGCTCCTTTGAAGAACACCGGGAGTATGCCTACTCCGGGGAGCAGCTGGTGGACTTTCTTCGGGGCGCGGGCTTTATCCACATTCGGGTCTATGGGGACCGAACCCTGGAAGAGCCGGGGGAGCAGGAGCAGAGAATGTATTTTTCCGCGAGAAAAGGAGTCAGATTATGAAAGATTACATCGTTCGTGGCATGAGTATGGACGGCTATGTGAAAGCGGTGGGCATCCGCTCCACGGAGCTTGTCCGCCGGGGCGCCCAGATCCAGAAGACCGCTCCCAACGCCACTGCGGCTTTCGGACGGGCCCTCACGGCAGGGTCCATCATGGGCAATATGCAGAAGACGGAGGACAGCTCCCTGACGCTGCAGATCCGGGGCGGCGGCCCCATCGGCACCATTACCGTGGTTTCTGATTCGGTGGGAAATGTCCGGGGCTGCGTTACGGAGCCCCGGGTACCCCTGGTGGAGAAGTACCCCGGCAAGCTGGATGTGGGTGCCACCGTGGGAACAAACGGAACCCTGACGGTGATCCGGGACCTGCAGATGAAAGAGCCCTTTGTGGGCTCCGTTCCTCTGGTGTCCGGGGAGATCGCCGATGATGTCACCGCTTATTTTGCCCAGAGCGAGCAGATCCCCACTGCCTGCGCCCTGGGGGTCCTGGTGGAACGGGACTGTACCGTGAAGACAGCGGGTGGGTACCTTCTGCAGCTGCTTCCCGGAGCGCCGGAGGAGACCATCAGCGCCCTGGAGCGGGGCATCCAGGCTGCCGGCGCCGTGACGCCCATGCTGGAACAGGGGATGACGCCGGAGGATATTCTGGGTCAGGTCATGGGCACTTTGGGCGTTGTCTTTCTGGAAACCACGGAAGTCAGCTACAAGTGCTACTGCACCCGGGAGCGGGTGGAGCGGGCCCTGATCAGCCTGGGCCGGAAAGAGCTGGAGGAAATCGCGGCGGAGGGTAGGAAGTTCCCCGTGGAGTGCCAGTTCTGTGACACGGTTTACCGGTTCACGCCGGAGGATGTACGGGATCTGCTTGCAAAGCTGTAAGCTGTTCCGGGCAGCCGAATCGGCTACCCGGAACCCGGCTTTCAGGCCAAAGATATTTCTCGTTTTGGGGCTCTTCGGACACTGGAAATCTTTCGAAAAAAATGAGAAATACCGCTTGACAAATTCCATCCTTATGTGTATAATAAGACCCGTCGCTGAGGTGAGAGTGCCGAGGCGGGTTCGGGAGCATAGCTCAGCTGGGAGAGCACATGCCTTACAAGCATGGGGTCACAGGTT
>CAZVDH010000218.1:0-1943 GCA_964625595.1 uncultured Oscillospiraceae bacterium
GGTCCAGAATGCTCAGGCAGGTCAGCAGCAGCGCCTCGCTGCCGCCGGTGGTGATCAGAATATCGCTGGGGTCCAGGTCCACATTCAGTCCCTTATAGTACCGCCGGATAGCCTCGATCAGCCCCGGGTTTCCGGGGGACGCGTCATAGGCCAGGGTCCGGCTGTCGAACTTCCGCACGGCCTCAAAATAGGCGGGCGGCGTGGCAAGATCCGGCTGGCCGATGTTCAGGTGGTAGATTTTCTTCCCCTGCTTTTCAGCGGCCACCGCCAGCGGGTGGAATTTTCGCATGGGGGACGGTTCGCATCGATTGGCATTGATGGATATTTGCATATGTACCTCCATTGGCGGCATTGCCGCCATGTATATATTCTTTTGTCAGTCGCTTAAGCTCCGGGCTGAGCCAGAGCAGGGCAATGAGATTGGGAATCGCCATCAAGCCGTTCACCGTCTCGGCAAGCTGCCACACCGTTTCTGTTTTCATAACCGCTGCCAATACCACGGCACCGGTCTGGACCGCGGCAAACCCTTTCCACGCGCCTGGGCCAAAAAGATACTCTCCGCACCGGGCGCCGTACAGCCCCCAGCCCAGCACCGTGGCAAAGGCGAAGCAGGTAAGAAACATGGACAGAAAAATGGATACCCAGTCTCCCAACACCACAGTAAAGGCGGCAGTGGTCAGATCCCCGCCCACATCCTCGCCGTAGGGAATGGGCACGCCGCTGCAAAGAATTGCCAGCGCCGTCATGGTGCAGATCACGATGGTGTCCAGAAACACCTCCATGATGCCCATAAGCCCCTGCTCCGCCGGGTGGGAGACCTCTGCGGAAGCGTGGGCAATGGACGCGGTTCCCATCCCCGCTTCGTTGGTAAATACCCCCCGGGAGCAACCCACGCTCAGCGCCCGGAACGCGGAGCCCATGGCGCCGCCGGTAACGGCACGGGGAGAAAAGGCCCCCAGTATGATTGCCCGAAAAGCCCCGGGCACCGCCTCCGCGCGCAGCACCAACAGCACCGCGCAAAGGACAATGTAGCACGCCGACGCGAAAGGCACTAGCTTTTCCGCCGTCTGCCCGATCCGTTTTGCCCCGCCGAGAATTGACGCGCCTACCAGCACTGCCAGGATTAGCCCCATGCAGAGATTTCCACGGGTGCTTGCACGGCCGCCAAACCGGGTCAGCACATTATTGATCCCGGTGACCACCGCGTTGATCTGGGTGGCGTTCCCCACCCCAAAGGCGGCAACCACGCCCAGGAAGCTGTATACCCCCGCCAGAAAATGGAACCGCTTTCCCATCCCCTGCCGGATCATGTACATGGGCCCGCCCACAAATTCTGCTCCCCGGCGGACCCGGTAGCGGACAGCCAGGGTGGCTTCGGCGAACTTCGTCGCCATACCCACGAGACCGCAGATCCACATCCAGAAAATAGCTCCGGGGCCGCCCAGGCAGATGGCTCCCGCCACGCCCACCAGGTTCCCGGTGCCCACCGTGGCAGCCAGCGCCGTACACAGAGCCTGGAAAGGAGAGATCCCGTTCTTTTTTTCCTTTGAACCGCGGAGCATCCCGGCAAAACGGCGCACCGCTCCCGGGAACAGCCGCACCTGGGCAAAGCCGGTGATTACCGTAAGGTAGATTCCCGTTCCCAGAATCAGAACCAGTCCGGGCGCGCCCCAGACAAGATCATGCAAAGCGTTGAGAGCGTGCATCATGCGTTCCTCCTAGCATACCACTTTTTCCGGCAAAGCGCAAGAAAAACTTCCTGAAAGCGCAAAAAAGCGACCCCGAAATTCCGGGACCGCTTTTGTAGAAAACTGTATTCAATTCCAGTAACGATTCTGCTATGGCCTGGAATTGTATGATAAATGATCGTTTAGCGTACTGGCGCGGCAGCGCCCCAAGGCTCCCTTGTGCAAAGGGAGCTGTCGCGAAGCGACTGAGGGATT
>CAZVDH010000219.1:0-1940 GCA_964625595.1 uncultured Oscillospiraceae bacterium
ATGCCGTTCTTGATGGACAGCTCCACGAACTTCTCCACCACGTCGTCGTGGTAGTGCTTGTAGCCCAGCAGGTTCTGGCCCCGCAGCAGCATCTGCAGCTTGGTGTTGGGCATGTGCTTGCGGATATTCCGCAGACGCTCCCAGGGATCCTCGTTCAGGTAGCGCAGGCAGCTGTCAAAGGTGGCGCCGCCCCAGCACTCCACGGAGTAGTAGCCGGCCTTATCCATGGTGGAGAGGATGTCCTCGTAGTCGGAATAGGGCAGGCGGGTGGCCATCAGGGACTGGTTGGCATCACGAAGGACGGTTTCGGTGAATCGGACTTTTTGAGCCATTATGTTTTGACCTCCGTTTTATTAAGATAGTCGGAATTCGCGTTGTTTGGGGAATACAATTGTGCAAGGCAATGACAAATTTTTATATGCATATAGGATTAACCGACAAATTGGGAATTTGTCGGCAGGGCCGACAGCCAAGTCGTGCGCAAGATGTGTGTAATCGTTTCTGCCCTGCGCCGCTCGGTATCGTTCTGTGTTTCGGCAAATTGGGAATTGTAGAGCTGGCGGCGCAGCCGCCCTCGCCCCCCGCACTTGTGAGGGGGGTGCCACCAGTTCTCAAACTGGTGGCGGGGGGAGTACGAATTTCCTGCAGCAGATCGTCAAGCAGTATTATCTTTCTGTGTCTGCCATCTTTAGTTTTCGTATCTTTTTTGAAAGGTATGTGGGTGACGGACTCCCCCCGGTACCAGTGTGCGCACTGGTACCACCCCCCTCATAAATGCGGGGGGCAAGGACGCGCACCGCATCTACCCGCGCACCATTCACCAAACAGCTCTGCAAATACCAATTTGTCGGGCAGCCGGTTCAAACCGATACGCATGTTTTTTCATATCCGCACCCGGCTCTCCGGGTGCGGATATGGGTTCCTAAGAGATTATTCAGCCTTGGGGCCGGCGGCGACAAGGGCCTTGCCCGCGTCGTTGCCGGTGTACTTGACGAAGTTCTTCTCGAACCGGCCGGCCAGATCCCGGGCCTTGGTCTCCCAGGCGCTCACATCGGCGTAGGTGTCCCGGGGATCCAGGATGCCGCTGTCCACGCCGGGCAGGGCGGTGGGAACCTCCAGGTTGAACATGGGGATAACTTTGGTCTCGGCTTTCAGAATGGAGCCGTCCAGGATGGCGTCGATGATGCCCCGGGTATCCTTAATGGAGATCCGCTTGCCGGTGCCGTTCCAGCCGGTGTTCACGAGGTAAGCCTTGGCGCCGCTGGCTTTCATCTTCTTGACCAGCTCCTCGGCGTACTTGGTGGGGTGCAGCTCCAGGAAAGCCTGGCCGAAGCAGGAGGAGAAAGTGGGGGTGGGCTCGGTGATGCCCCGCTCGGTGCCGGCAAGCTTCGCGGTGAAGCCGGACAGGAAGTAGTACTGGGTCTGCTCCGGGGTCAGGATGGACACGGGGGGCAGCACGCCGAAAGCGTCGGCGGACAGGAAGATCACGTTCTTGGCGGCGGGAGCGGCGGACACGGGACGGACGATCTTCTCGATATGGTTAATGGGGTAGGACACACGGGTGTTCTCGGTGACGGACTTGTCGGCAAAGTCGATCTTGCCATTTGCATCTACGGTCACGTTCTCCAGCAGGGCGTTGCGGCGGATGGCGTTGTAGATGTCGGGCTCGGAGTCCTTGTCCAGGTTGATGACCTTGGCGTAGCAGCCGCCCTCGAAGTTAAACACGCCGTTGTCGTCCCAGCCGTGCTCGTCGTCGCCGATGAGCAGACGCTTGGGATCGGTGGACAGGGTGGTCTTGCCGGTGCCGGACAGGCCGAAGAAGACGGCGGTGTTCTCACCGTTCATGTCGGTGTTGGCGGAGCAGTGCATGGAGGCAATGCCCTTGAGGGGCAGGTAGTAGTTCATCATGGAGAACATGCCCTTCTTCATCTCGCCGCCGT
>CAZVDH010000220.1:0-1927 GCA_964625595.1 uncultured Oscillospiraceae bacterium
GGTACCACCCCCCTCACAAGTGCGGGGGGCAAGGACGCGTACCACATCCACCCGCACACCACTGCCCAAACAGCCCTGCAAATTCCAATTTTCCGCACTGTCGTGTTAACCCCTTAGACATGAAAAAAGACCCGCGCTGCGTTTTTTGCAGCGCGGGTTTTAAAGTGCATTTGAAAAGGAATCAGCCTTCCCCGGCTTCCTTTTGGGCAGCAACGATCTTGTCCAGCTGGTCGTAGTTCCAGATTTCCCGGATTTTCTTGTAGATCTCGCTGTAGGTGCGGGAGTCATCGTAGCGCCAGCCGATGCCGTAGGGATTGTCTCCGGCGTAGAAGTGGGTCCAGCAGGTGTCGTGGATCTCCTGGAAGATCTTCTGCTCCTCGGCCCCCACCCTGGAATGAATGCAGTAGAACCGTTCCAGGGGCAGCCCGTCCAGGGGCTGCAGGCTGCTGACCTTGGTATAGCTGACATTCAGGTACTTAAGGCTTTCACAGTCTGCCAGGGGGGTCAGGTCCTCTAAAAAGCCGCAGTAGGCCAATTCCAGAAATTCCAGCTTCTTGCAGTTTTCGAAGCCGGACAGATCCTTTACCGCGCAGCCGGAAACAATCAAAATCTCCAGATCCGGCATATATCCCACAAAGCTCAGGTCGGACAGGGTTTCGTTGTGGCCCATGTCGATATACTTGGCTTTCCGGCAGTATTTGAGCTCCGAGACATTGGTGTCGTCTACATGGTAAACCGCCCGGATGTCCTCCTTGTTGGTCAGGCAGGTGTAGCGCCCGAAGTTGACCCGCCAGGCAAGCTCCGTATTGGTGAAGTCCTCCCGGATGGCGGCCAGTTCCTCACTGGAAAGGTTGCACCCGTCCAGGATGAAGGCGTCACAGCCGGTCATGATTCCCAGAGCGGCGCGAAGCTCCTCCACATCGCTGTCGTTTAAGGTGACGTTTTTGTAGGTCACGGTCTCGTCGTCGGTGGAAATGGTTTTGCCGAAGAGGGAGAAAGTGTAGTGGAATTTAACGCCGGGGGCCGCGTCCACCAGAGTTTTCACATCGGATACGGCAAGCTGGCAGCTCCCACTGCCGTTCATCAGGTTCACGGTTTCCAGCTGTGTAAACTGGCCCAGCACCGGAGCCGCCTGGGCCGCCTGGGCAGGGGTGATGTCCGTAAGATCCAGGTGGGTGGTATCCCGGGGATAGGGGCTTCCCAGCAGAGTGATGGTGTAGGTAAAGGCCAGCTCCGGATAGGCTTCCTCCAGAGCAGCCAGGGTCTCATTGGGAAGATCCGTGTCCGGCAGGGACAGGGCGGTGAGTTCCGGCAGGTAGGCAAGATTTGTAAGGACCATATCCGGGTCAAACTGTCCTTTTTCCAGCACCAGGGTGGTGGTGTCGTTCCGGGCAATTGTGCCGCCAAGATCCACGGTGTAGGTCACTTTCACCTGGGGATTCATCCGGACATATTCCATGATCTGGGGATAGCAGGTGCTGCCGGAAAGATCCAGCTCTTTAAGGCTCGTGTAGTAGGACAGCTGGGAAATATCAAATTCCGTGACCACGATGGAAAGCTGCTCCACGGTGTCCCGGGTATCCTCCGTGGGAGCGGTGGTTTCGGCGGCGGGGGCCGTCTCCCCGGGTGACTGCGTCCTCCCGCAGCCGGTAAGAAGCAGACACAGCAGCAAAAATATACTTAAACGCAGGGCCTTCATCCTGGCATTGCCTCCGGTCAACATAATCTCTACGCACTATACCATATTCCGGTAAAAAATGCAAGAAATTCAGAAAATCTTAATAGCACATAGGAATTGACAATGATTGTGTCCCTGCGGGAGGATTCAAAATAACGTGCTTATCGGGTTAACGCGGCAAATTGGAATTTGGCGAGCTGTTTGATGAATGGTTTGCGGGCCGATGCGGTACACGCCAAGGGCTCCCTT
>CAZVDH010000221.1:0-1925 GCA_964625595.1 uncultured Oscillospiraceae bacterium
ACCAGTACACCAAAGTGCATTTTTCTGTTTGCTGCATAAAGCCGATAGCCTAAAAGCGATTATATTGCCAACGCGCTTGTCCCCCTGCCCTGCCGGCAGGGGGTTTTCATTGACTTTCGGGCGGTAATATGATACAATCTCCTTGTTGAATTCTCAACAAGGAGGACGGCAATGGAAAAGAGATTTGAAACCTTTACCGTGCTGATCAACCGGATCAGCCGGAACATCCGCAAGATCAAAAATCAGGAAATGGCGGAATTCAACCTGCGCAGCGCCCACATTTCCTGCCTGTATTACCTGTATGCCTCCCGGGGGCTGACGGCGGCGGAGCTGTGCGAAAAGTGCGAGGAGGACAAGGCCACGGTCTCCCGGGCCCTGGAATACCTGGAAGAAACCGGCTGCCTTGCCCGGGAAGGCGCTGCCCGGCGGTACAAAAGCCCTCTGGTGCTGACCCAAAAGGGCATGGAGCTGGGAAAGCTCATTGCCGACAAGATAAACCGGGTGCTGGAGGACATCAGCGCCGGTCTTACGGAGGAGGAGCGGCTTTCCTTTTACCGGAGCCTCACCATCATCAGCGACAGTCTGGATAAAGTAGCCCAGACCGCCGGAAAGTGAGACAGCCATGTTTTTTCTGAAAGCGGCCTACTGCCGGATTTTCCAGGGAGCATTCCGCCTGGCGCTGCCGGTGCTTCCCTACCGGGAGCCGGAGATCGTCCCCTCCTGTGAGGAATTGGGTTACGTCTTCCACCGGGCGGGGCTTCGATCCGTGCTCATCGTCACGGACAAGGGAATCACCGGCCACGGTCTGGTGACGCCTCTTGTGAAAATCCTGGAAACCGCCGGGGTTTCCTGCACTGTCTATGACGGCACCCAGCCCAATCCCACCGTGGAGAATGTGGAGCAGGCCATGGAAATCTACCGTGCCCATAACTGCGACAGCCTCATTGCCATCGGCGGCGGTTCCTCCATGGACTGCGCCAAGGCTGTGGGCGCCCGGGCGGTGTACCCCAAAAAGAGCCTGCAGAAGATGCGGGGGATCCTGCGGGTCCTCCGTCCCCTGCCGCCTCTGGCCGCCATTCCCACCACCGCCGGAACCGGCAGCGAGATCACCCTGGCGGCGGTGATCACCGACAGCGCCCGCCGGGACAAATACGCCCTGATGAGCTTCCCCCTCATCCCTAAGTGGGCGGTGCTGGACCCCGCGTTAACCTATACCCTGCCGCCCCACCTGACGGCAACCACAGGCATGGACGCCCTGACCCACGCGGTGGAGGCCTACATCGGCCGCTCCACCACCCGGCAGACCCGCCGCCTTGCCCTGGAAGCCACGGCCCTGGTGTTCGGCAATGTGAAGACCGCCTATACGGAGGGGACAAACCGGCAGGCAAGGCTTCACATGCTCCTTGCGGCCTACAAAGCAGGCGAGGCCTTTTCCAAGTCCTATGTGGGCTACATCCACGCCATGGCCCATTCCCTGGGCGGGCAGTACGGCACTCCCCACGGCCTTGCCAACGCGGTGATCATGCCCTATGTGCTGGAAGCCTACGGCCCCGCCGCCCACAGGAAGCTCCACGCGCTGGGGGTCGCGGCGGGGGTGTGCGGAAAGGAAATTTCCCATGAAGCGGGAGCGCAAGCCTTTATTCGGGCCATCCGCCAGCTGAACCGGGACATGGGCATTCCGGAAAAGCTCACGGGCATCCGCCGGGAGGACATTCCCGCCCTGGCAGCCCATGCCGAAAAAGAGGCCAACCCCCTCTACCCCGTCCCCAGGCTGATGGAGACGGAGGAATTGGAAGCGCTTTACGAAAAGTGCATGGCGGATTAACGGGGCAGCGCGGCAAATTGGAATTTGTAGGGCTGGCGGCGCAGCCGCCCTTGCCCCCCGCACTTGTGAGGGGGGTGTCCCTGCGCTAGCGCAGGGACGG
>CAZVDH010000222.1:0-1922 GCA_964625595.1 uncultured Oscillospiraceae bacterium
AATTGGAATTTGTAGGGCAGTTAAGGCACGCGGGTGGATAGACGCCTTGCCCCCCCGCATTTATGAGGGGGGTGCCCCAGTGCGCACACTGGGGCGGGGGGAGTTCGAATTGCCGACAACAGCGCGTAAAACAGCATGATTTTTCTGTGTTTGCAGTCCTATTCTTCGAACCTTTTTGCAAAAAATATGTGATTGACGAACTCCCCCCGGTACCAGTCTGCGGACTGGTACCACCCCCCTCACAAGTGCGGGGGGCAAGGACGCGTACCGCATCGGCCCGCAAACCATTCATCAAACAGCCCTAAAAATTCCCAATTTATCTGTTAGCCGCGAAATGCCGGGTATGCATCCTTTTTATTCCCCGCGGAGCAGCGGCATGGACATACACCGGGGGCCGCCCCGGCCCCGGGACAGCTCCGCCGAGGGCATCCGCAGCAGCCGGATGCCTGCCCTGTCCAGAATTTCGTTTGTCACATCGTTTCGGTCATAGACAACGATCCTGCCGGGAGCGATGCACAGGGTATTGGAGCCGTCGTTCCACTGCTCCCGGGCAGCGGCAATCATGTCGTCCCCGCCGCAGTAGATAAGCTGCACATCGTCCACATGGGTATAGGTTTCCAGAATGCGCCGCAGGTCCGAATCGATCCGCCGGATCCGCAGGCCGTCGGGGTCGGCAGTATGAGGGGTGATCTCGTACACCGTCAGCGGCCCCAGGATCCCGGGGTGGACGGTGTATTTGTTTTCATCGATCTGGGTGAACACGGTGTCCAGATGCATGAACGCCCGGCTGACGGGAATGTCAAAGGCCAGCACGGTGCGGATCCGGCCGTCCGGGTCCCGGAACAGGTTCCGGGCAGCGGCCTCAATGGCATCCGGGCTGGTACGTTGGGAAATGCCGATGCCGAGGGTATCCGCTGTCAGGTTCAGTACATCGCCGCCCTCCATATAGGCGTGGAGATCCCGGTCATAGTAGCGCTTCACCAGCCCGGCAAAGTCCGGATGGTATCGGAATATGTAATCTGCGTAAATGGTTTCCCGGCGGCGGGTGGGATAGCACATCCGGTTCAGGAACACGCCGGTGCCCACGGAGGCGAAAGGATCCCGGGTAAAATACAGGTTGGGCATGGGATCCACCACCAGCTCGTCGGCGGGGGCAATGAGGTCCTGCAAAGAATACGCCGAAGCGCCGCCCATTTCTTTCAGGGTAACGCCCTCCATGGTCTTTTCCACCAGCGCCTTGCCCTGAAAATTCCCGGTCAGGTAACGGTACAGCTTATCCTGCCACTTTTTCGTCCGGATATTGCCCTCTTCCAGCCACTGGTATAAAAAGGGCTTCGTCAGTTCGGGGTGCAGCGTCAGCACCTGGGTCATCAGGTCCTCCAGATACACCACTTCCGCCCCGCTGTCCCGGAGGATCTTCGCGAAAGCGTCATGCTCCTGCCGGGCTTCCTCCAAAAAGGGAATATCGTCGAACAGCAGCTCCGGCAGACGGTCCGGGACCAGGTTCAGAAGCTCCCGCCCGGGCCGGTGCAATAGAACTTTTTTCAGCGGCGCGATTTCACTTTGCACACAGATACCTTTCATAAGCTCCTCCAATCTGTCCTTGTTGTCAGCGCTTTTGGAGGAATCTTTCTTCCGCTCCGCCGCTAAGCAGCGAACGGAGGTTCCCTAAGGGTACATTACTCCTATATGCGGCGGCGGGCCGGGAAAGACGCAGATTTTTTCGCCCTTTTTCCCCTGAAAAAACACGGAGCCGCCTCACGCACAGTGAGACAGCTCCGTATATTCTGACTTCCATTCTTCCCCGGCTTCGTGTATAATAAAAGCGCTTATCGGGATAACCCCGCAGCGCGGTAAATTGGAATTTAGGCTATCGGCTTTAGTAAGCACACTGACATATTGGAATTTGGCGCACTGGCGCG
>CAZVDH010000223.1:0-1833 GCA_964625595.1 uncultured Oscillospiraceae bacterium
GTACCAGTGTGCGCTACTCTTACCACCCCCCTCACAAGTGCGGGGGGCAAGGACGCGTTCCGCATCGGCCCGCTCACCATTTATCAAACAGCTCGCCAAATTCCAATTTGCCCCACTGCCGCGTAACTTAAAAATTCTCCCCCTTGTGCTTTGGGAGAAAATAAGGTATAATAATGAATACTGCCGATGGGCGCGCCTTGCCGTTCCCGTCGGATACCCAAGAATTTCCAACACCTATCAAAGGAGGCCCGTCATGGCGCTGAACCCGGAAGAAATGAACAGACGCCGTGAACGGCGGGAGGCCCAGCGAAAGCAGCAGGAAAAGGAGCGCAGGCGTCTGAAGCTGACGCTCATCGCCGCCTGCGTGGTGCTGGTCCTGTGCGGCTTCGCGATCTTCTCCATTGCCCGGGGAGCGTCCCGGGCCAGAGCCAACGTCAGCGCAAATGTGGCTGCCGTCCCGGAAACCACCGCCCCCACCGTCCAGACCGAGACCACAGCCGCCACGGAATCCCGCAATACCCCCACCAACACTGTCATTCACCTGCGGGCGGCGGGGGACCTGAACGTGACCAACGCCGTAGTCCAGTCCGGCCTGTCGGTGAACGGCTTTGACTTTACCGATGCCATTATGGACGTGGCGGCGGAGCTGGCCTGCGGCGATGTGACGGTCCTCAACCTGGAGGGCAATATCTGCGGCGAGCCCTACGGAACCATTTCCGCCTCCGCGCCCCGGGAGCTGGTTACCGCCCTGCGAAACGCCGGGGTGGACCTTGTCCAGCTTGCCAACTCCTACACCGTCAATAACGGCATCATCGGCCTGAACCAGACATTGCAGCAGCTTCGGTCCGCCGGCATCGAGCCCATGGGGGCCTATGCCAATGACCAGGACTTCCGTTCCTCCAAGGGCTACACCATATGTAATGTCCAGGGCTTAAGGGTGGCTTTCGTGGCCTTTACCAAGGGCCTGGGAGGCATGGGCCTGCCGGCGGGAAACGAAAACTGCGTGAACCTGCTGTACGAGGACTACGACTCCACCTATAAGACGGTGGACACCAAGAAGATCACCACCATCCTGGATAATGTGGCGGCGGAGAAGCCGGATCTTATCGTGGCCATGCTCCACTGGGGCAGTGAGAACAGTGAAAACATCACTGCCTCCCAGGAAAAGATCATCAGCCTGCTGCAGAAAAAGGGCGTGGATGTGATTCTGGGCACCCATCCCCATTTGCTCCAGAAGATCACCTTTGACCAGTCGGCGGGAACGCTGGTCGCCTACTCCCTGGGAGATTTCCTGGGAGACGCGGCCCACGACGGCACCAACTACTCCATCATCCTGGATGTGGAGATCACGAAGTACGCCGACAGCGGCGTGACCAAGGTGACGGGCTATTCCTATGTGCCCATCTACACCGCCACGGATACCGAATGCATCGCCATCCGCCAGGAGGGCGCCCGGCGGGTGCTGCGGATCCGGGAAGCCATGGATGCCTATGAGGGCAACTTTGTGGACAGAATCACGGCGGATGCCTACGCCAAAATGCAGAAAGCCCTGACCCGGATCGAGGAGCGTATCCAGGGAAAATCCCAGACAACCACAACAAAATAAAACATCCCTGCCGGAACTGCCCCGGCAGGGATATTTTTATGGCGCGCGGCCGACGCGGTACGCGTCCTTGCCCCCAGCACTTATGCGGGGGAGCACAAAATAAGATACAAGATATGAGATATAAGATAAACGGGTGAGAACGTATAAGAAACTGCATTTTCTTCTTTGCGTCATTTCATACTATTTCTCGATAAAATGGTTAATACCATTTTATCCTGCGCTTTTTG
>CAZVDH010000224.1:0-1829 GCA_964625595.1 uncultured Oscillospiraceae bacterium
AGCGCAGGATAAAATGGTATTAACCATTTTATCGAGAAATAGTATGAATAAATCGGCTGCGGCTGAGCGGCGGGTCTTTTGGTCCATCCGTTCCGTAATGAAATTGGGAAATACACAAAGTATTCCCTCAATTTCATTACTTTCGGCTGAGTCAAAACCCCTCGCCGTCAGCTCTTGCCGATTTAATCAGAGGTTCCTTAGTATAAAAACTGCTTTCTGCATCAGAATCAGTTGATTCCCTTATAGCCATTCTTTTCGGCGTGCCCCGGCAGGTATGTGAGGGAATGAACGGAATTCTTCGCAAGCTTTGCCCCGAAGAAATCATGCTTTGAGACGGGGTATGGATACGGTCTGCCCCGCAGTGCTGCGTTTCCCTGGAAGAAAAGAAACCGATCGTAAGCGCTGGAAAAGCTGGAAAGTCTGCGCCAGGCCCGGCTTGGAACCCCCACGGCAGCGGGAATCTGGGCAGAGCGCCTGGACTTCTACCGTTCCTTTTACCGGAAGCTGGAAGCCCAGCTGGCAAACAGCACGGAAATCCTGTGAAGCGTCCATAACAAACCGCCCGGACAGCGATAAGCTGTCCGGGCGGTTTCTCAGTTTTTGGCCTGCTTTCTGAGGGACACCAGCAGCGTGATGATGCCCACCCCGGTGAGAATGTGCCCGATTCCCGCGATGCCGGAGATCGCGGCGGAGGCCCCGGAGGACAGGGACAGCCCCAGCACCTGGGTCACGCCCCGTACCAGCAGCATCACCGCAGTCAGGGGAACACCGATGTTGTAGGTCCACAGGAAGACCCGGAAGGTCTTGCTTTTTTCCAGGCCGCTCTGGCGCGCGTACAGGGCAACCACCAGAAAGACCAGCATTCCCAGCAGGAACAGATGGGTATGTACCTTGCCCAGGGCCGTCACCCCGGTAAAGCCGTTGTATTTGGTAAACTCCCGGTAGAAGACGCCGCCCGCCATGGCTGCAATGGCATAGGCAAGGGACAGGTTCAGATACTTTTTCATTGTTTATTCTCCTTTCTCATTGTGTGAAAGCCGATCAGCGCCGTCCGGACACAGGCGCGGGTTTCCGGGGCGCTGTCCGCCCCCGCCGGCTGGGGCGTTTGGTGCATAGAGCGCTCTGGAAATGATTTCCAGCAGGACACCGCATTCCGGCTGTCCCTGGACCAGCAGGATCAGCAGATGATCCAGAACAAAGCCCGCGAACGCCTCCCGGGGAAAGCCCGGCGGAAAGGCATCCTCCCGGACGGCGGGATCTTTTCCAAGCACCTCCAGCAGTCCGGCCTTTATGTGGGAAAAGGTGTGCTCCATAACGCTCCTGGCCTCCCCCCGCCGGGCGCCGGCGATGCTGATGGCGTGGCCTGTCAGAAAATTGGGGTACGCCTGGGCGCCTTTCCGGATCCGGGCGTACAGTGCCGCCACATAGCCGGGGAAAGAGGCTTCCGTTCCCGGAGGGTGCTCCGTGTGGAAGATCTCTTTCCATATGCTCTCCACGGCGGCCAGCACCAGCGCGTCCTTATCCGGGTAGTAGTTATACAGCGTTCCCGGGGCGATATGGCATTCCCCAGCAAGCAGCCGCATATTCAGGGCTTTTATGCCCTTTTCCGCCGCAATGCGCCTGCACACCTGCATAATGGCGTCTTTCGATGTGATGGCCGTATTCAAGAAGCAACCCTCCAAACTGAACAATGTTCATTATAGCGTGGCGCCTGCCCCATGTCAAGGCAGGCGTCTGCCGCGCCGCAGGAACCCCCGGCCGGGGCTGCATAGACAAATTGGAATTTAGCGAGCTGTTTGGGCAGTGGCGGGCGGTGTCGATGCGGTACG
>CAZVDH010000225.1:0-1800 GCA_964625595.1 uncultured Oscillospiraceae bacterium
CATATCACAGGTTTCCTATTTGCTGTTTTAAGCCGATAACCTAAATTCCAATTTGCCGAACCACAGAACGATACCGAGCGGGTCAGGCAGGTAACGATTACAGACCAAGCCCGTCACGACTTGTCCGCGGCGACTCGCCGCCCGGCCCCCCTCCATCCGTGCACTATGAAACGATACCGAGCGGGTCAGGGTGGGAACGACTACAGACCAAGCCCGTCACGACTTGTCCGCGGCGACTCGCCGCCCGGCCCCCCTCCATCCGTGCACTATGAAACGATACCGAGCGGGTCAGGGTGGGAACGACTACAGACCAAGCCCGTCACGACTTGTCCGCGGCGACTCGCCGCCCGGCCGGCGGATTTCTCTTTACTTTCCGCCTGTGTTAGGGTAAGATAGGGAGCAAAGGAGATGAAGGCCCGTGTTTGATGACCCTAAAAAGGAGCTGGAGCGGCTCCAGAATGAGCTTCTGGCTGCCCAGGAGGAGCCGGAAGCGGATGACGAGGATATAGACGCCGATCAGGCCCTGGCGGATGTCCGCAAAATGCTGGCCCGGGAGGACTGGGAGGAGGACGAGCGGGAGCCGCTGTACCGCAGCTACACCGACTGGGAGGAAGAAACTCCGCCGGAGCGTGCCCGGATCCCCGATACTCCCCGGAAAAAACACAAGCCGGAACCCCAGGAGCCGCCCCGGCGGCGCTCCGGCTACGGCCTGCTGCTGGCCGTGCTGCTTCTCGAGACCGTTGCCCTTGCCGTGATGGCACTGTGGTGGTACCTATGGCTGCGGTAAAGCCGGTGGGCCGGTTTGCCCCCACCCCCTCGGGGCGGATGCACCTGGGAAATGTGTTCGCCGCCCTTATCGCCTGGCTGGCTGTCCGGAGCCAAGGCGGGGAGCTGGTGCTGCGGATGGAGGACCTGGATACCGCCCGGACAAGCATGGAAAACGCCCGGCTCCTGCGGGAGGACCTGACCTGGCTGGGCCTTGACTGGGACCGGGAAACCCCGCCCCAGTCAAAGCGAAGCGATACCTATGACCGGTACTTTGAAATCCTCCGGGAAAAGGGGCTGCTGTACCCCTGTTACTGCACCCGCAGCCGGCTTCACAGCGTCAATGCCCCTCACCTCAGCGACGGCACCTATGTCTACCCCGGCACCTGCCGGAGCCTCACCGATGCCCAGCGGGCGGCTATGGGCCGCGCCCCTGCCTGGCGCCTTGTGGTGCCGGACAGGCTGTGGACGGTGGAGGACCGGATTCAGGGGAAGTTTACCATGAACCTGGCGTCTGACTGCGGGGACATGGTGGTCCGTCGGGCGGATGGGGTCTATGTGTACCAGCTGGCGGTGACGGTGGACGACGGGGAGGCTGGGGTGAACCAGGTGGTCCGGGGCGCGGACTTACTCAGCTCCGCCCCCAGGCAGATGTATCTGCAGAACCTTTTTGGCTTTCCTCATCCGGAGTATGCCCACGTTCCCCTGCTCACCGCCCCCGACGGGCGGCGGCTCAGCAAGCGGGACGCGGACCTGGACCTGGGGGCCCTGCGGCAGCGGATGAAACCGGAGCAGCTGCTGGGCGCGCTGGCCTTTTCAGCCGGGCTCATGGATTCCCCCCAGGCCGTCAGCGCCCGGGAGCTGATCCCGGTGTTTTCCTGGAACAGGCTGGAAAGAGAAAGTATCCGGCTGGATGCTTGCTTTTTCCGACTTGCCGGTGTATAATAATAAAAATGCTTATCGGGTTAACACAGCAGTGCGATAAATTGGAATTCAGGCTATCGGCTTTAGTAAGCACACTGACATATTGGAATT
>CAZVDH010000226.1:0-1755 GCA_964625595.1 uncultured Oscillospiraceae bacterium
ATCCATTACTGGTAGACAATGGATTTCGGGATGTTTTAATTAAAGATTAGTATCAAATATCCCGACAACGTGGATACGGATGTCATCATCCCCGCCCGCTACCTGAATACCGCCGATGCCGGAGAGCTGGCAAAGCACTGCATGGAGGATATCGACACCGGGTTTGTGGGGCAGGTGTCCCCCGGAGACATCATGGTGGCCGGGTGGAACTTTGGCTGCGGCTCCTCCCGGGAGCACGCGCCCCTGGTCATCAAGACCTGCGGCACCGGCTGCGTCATTGCCAAATCCTTCGCCCGCATCTTCTACCGCAACGCCATCAACATAGGCCTGCCCATTCTGGAGTGCGAAGCGGCGGCGGAGGAGATTCAGGCAGGGGACCGGGTGGGCGTTGATTTTGATACGGGGCTCATTACCGATCTCACCACCGGAAAGACCTATCAGGCGGAGCCCTTCCCGGAGTTTATCCAAAACATCATCCGCAGGGGCGGACTGCTGGCTTCCCTGAAGGAGGTATGATACAATGGAGAAAACCATCGCGGTCATCCGGGGCGACGGCATCGGCCCCGAGATCGTGGAGCAGGCGCTGCTGGTGCTGAACCGGGTGGCGGAGCTGTTCGGCCACGAATTTTGCTATACCGATGTGGATATGGGCGGCTGCGCCATTGACAAATGGGGGGACCCCCTGCCCCCGGAAATGCTGGAAAAATGCCTTGCCTCCGACAGCGTGCTGCTGGGAGCGGTGGGCGGCCCCAAATGGAACGGCGTACCCGGCCCCCTGCGGCCGGAGAAGGGCCTGCTGCGGCTTCGTGCCGGAATGGACGTATACAGCAACAACCGCCCCGCCAAAATCTGGCCCCAGCTTGCCGCCGCTTCCCCGCTGAAGCAGGAAATTGTGGACAAGGGCATCGACTTTATCATTGTAAGAGAGCTGATCGGAGGCATTTACTTTGGCCGTCACGAAACCCTGACCGACGGGGGCGAATCCGTGGCCATCGATGAGCTGCGCTACACCGAAAGCGAGATTCGCCGCATTGGCCGCATCGGCTTTGAAACCGCCCGGAAGCGGAGGGGGAAGCTGTGCAGCGTGGAAAAAAGCAATGTGCTGGATTCCTCCCGGCTGTGGAAGAAGGTCATGCACGAGCTGGCGGCGGAATATCCGGATGTGGCCCTTTCGGATATGCTGGTGGACAACTGCGCCATGCAGATCGTAAAGGACCCAAGCCAGTTTGACGTCATCGTCACGGAGAACATGTTCGGCGACATTCTCTCCGATGAGGCCTCCATGATCACCGGCTCCATCGGCATGATCCCCTCCTCCCTGGGAAACGGGAAACGGGGGCTGTACGAGCCCATCCACGGCTCCGCCCCGGATATCGCGGGCAGGGACCTTGCCAACCCCATCGGCACCATTCTGGCCGCCGCCATGATGCTGCGCTTTTCCTTTGATATGGCCGCCGAGGCGGACTGCATCGAGTCCGCCGTCTCCGCGGTGCTGGACGCGGGCTTCCGAACCGGCGATATTCTCGCCTCCGGCAGCCGCCCCCCGGTTGGCTGCCGGGAAATGGGCCGCCTGATCCTGGAAAACCTCCGGAAGCCACGAAAGAACCGGGAATACCGAAAATGAAACATCATTTCAGGCTGCCGGCTTTCCTTACATTTTATACGCTTACCTCTTGCCCTTTATAGGCCCAAACTGTTTGGATTCATACTATTTCTCGATAAAATGGTTAATACCATTTTATCCTGCGCTTTTTG
>CAZVDH010000227.1:0-1725 GCA_964625595.1 uncultured Oscillospiraceae bacterium
CAAGGCGTCTAACCACCCGCACACCATTTGGGGCAAGTGCGCTAAACGATCATTTATATGCGGTATTTTGCCTGCGGCTGAATCGTTTCCTATTTCTTCTGGTATGATAGCAGCAACACGATACAACAAGAAATGAGGTGCATTATGAAAAAAATCAAAAACCTCTGTGAAAGCGACTTTCTGAAAGTGCTGTTCGGTTTCTTCTGTACCGCTTTCCTGGTGGCGGCGGTATGCATGCCGGACAGAGCTTCCATGTTTACAGGGCTGTGGCAGATCGTCAGCAATCCCAGCAAGATCTCCACCAACTATTTTGCCGTGGGCGGCTACGCGGCAACTTTCCTCAACATGGCCCTGGTTGGCTTTGCCTGTCTGGCGCTCTATGTTGGGCTGAAAGCCACGGCAACCAACGTTTCCAACCTGGCCTTTATTCTGACATTGGGCTTCTGCTCCTGGGGCATCAACATTGTGAATATGTGGCCCTCCATGCTGGGCGTAGTGATCTACTGCCTGGTAAAGCGGGAGAAGCTGGGGGCAAATGTCAACGCCATGCTGTTTTCCACCGGCATCGCCCCGCTGATCACCGAACTCATGGTCCGCTATCCCCACGCCGAGACTGTGGGCTTCAATATCGTCGGAATATTGCTTTCCCTGGCGGTGGGCTTCGTTATTGGCTTCTTCCTGCCCGCCGGACTTGCCAACTCTCCCAAGGTACATAAGGGCTTCGACCTGTACAGCGCCGCCCTGCCCATCGGCATGACCGCTTTCTTCCTCCAGGCCACCCTGTATAAGACCATGGGCGTTGCCCTGCCCGCCGCCCCGGACGCCTCCACTTTGCAGGTTGCTTCCCGGCTGACGGTCAATGTCTTCTGCTGCGCGGTGTTTGGGTTGTGCGTGGTGTTTGCGTTCATCCTGGGCTGCCGCCCAAAGGATTACTGGGAGCTTCTGCGGGACCCGGCGCTGGTCACCAATTTCTCCTCCGCCTACGGAAACGCGGTGTTCCTGATGAACGTGGGTGTGTACGGCCTGTTCATCCTTGCCTATTACAACCTGATCGGCGCTACCTTTAACGGTGTCACCTTTGGTGTGATTTTCTGTATGCTGGCCTGCTGCAACTCCGGCTCCCATCCCGGAAACGTCTGGCCCATTATGCTGGGCTATGTGGTGGCGTCCACGGTGTTCGGCTGGCTGTCCGCCCTGGCAGGAGGCAGCTTTTCCGGCGCGGTGAACGCCCAGGCAATCGTTGTGGGCCTGTGCTACGCCAACGGCCTGAGCCCCATTGCGGACAAATACGGCTGGCGGTACGGCTTCCTGGCGGCGGTGATGCACTATGTGCTGGTCACCTCCGTGCCCGCCCTCCACGGCGGCTACTGCCTGTACAACGGCGGCTTTACGGCGGCGCTGATCTGCCTGATCCTGGTCCCCTCTCTGGAGCGGTTCTGCCGCACCAAGGAAGAGCGCCGGGTTCGGTAAACAGAAATAAGGGTATTGGCTTTCATAAGCTGATCGTGAAATTGGAATTTGGCGGCAGGGCCGACAGCCAAGTCGTGACGAACGTGGTCTGTAATCGCTCCCGCCCTTTTAATTTAGGTATGATTGCCACCGGCAATCATTAAGATTTTGATTCACTGCGTGCAGCACCACCCGCTCGGTATCGTTCTGTAGTGCGCGAGCTAACGCGGTACGCGTCCTTGCCCCCCGCACTTGTGAGGGGGGTGGCACCAGTCC
>CAZVDH010000228.1:0-1695 GCA_964625595.1 uncultured Oscillospiraceae bacterium
GGATGCCCTGGATGACCACCTGCTTGGCGGTCTGGGCGGCGATGCGGCCGAATTTGGCGATGTCCACGGGGATGTTCACGGGCTGTCCGGGCTGGACGGCGGGGTCAATCTTCCGGGCGGCGTCGATGTGGATCTCCAGAGCGGTGTCCTCCACTTCCTCCACGGCGGTTTTCACCAGGTGCATGGAAAGGCCATGCTCGTCCAGGTTCACCACCACGTTGTCCGCGGGCACATCCTTGTGGTCCTCCCGGTCCTTCCGGTAGGCGTTGGTCAGGGCCTGCTTCAGCCGCTCCACCATATAGTCAACGGGAATGCCCTTGAGCTTTTCCAGGTCCCGCAGGCTGGCGAAGATCTCCGCGCCGATGTCCACCTTGGGAGCCTCGGCCTGCTTCCTGGTTCTGGTATTTCTGGCCATGATATTCTGTCTTCCTCCTGTCAGAATTCCACCCGCAGCCGCACAAGGGCGACCTGGGATTTTTCAAAAGTGATGGTTTCGTTGCCCGCTTCCACGGTGACTTTTCCGTCCTCGTAGCCCCGCAGGACGGCGGGCAGCTCCTTGAGGCCGCCCCAGGGCCGGTAGAGCTTCACGGTGACGGGGCTTCCCAGGAACTGCTGAAAATCCCCGGGGCGCTTCAATGCCCGTTCCAGACCTGCCGAGCAGACCTCGAAGCAGTAGCTGCCGTCAATGGGGTCCGCCTCGTCCAGAATGGGGTCCATGGCCCGGGAAACGGCCTCGCAGTCGTCGATGCTCACGCCCTCAGGCTTGTCAATGTAGAGCCGGAGAAAATACTGGGGACCCTCCCGGACATATTCCACATCCCACAGCTGTAAGCCCCGGGCTTCCACCACGGGCTTTGCCAGGGCGGCGACCTGGTCTGTGATCTTCATGGGTGCTCCTTTCTCGGGGGCGGCGGCCCGCTCCCCTTTCGGCGGATGGCTGCGTCCCCGGCAAAAAACCTCAAGAAAAAGAGAGGGGCGCGCCCCTCTCTTTCCATACTTCATACAACTTACGCTGGTATTATACCACTGTCATTCCGGTTTTGCAACCCCTTTTTGAGAAAAATAAGGTGTCAGGCGGACGGGGACGGTGAGATATGAGATATAAGATATGGTGCCGCTTCGCGGCGATTTTGAAATAGAAATTTGGCGAATACCCGGTCATTGCGATTGGCGCACCGTCAGAACGTGCCATTCCGAACCAGTCCGCTTAAGTGGTGTGGGAATCTCCCCCGAATTTCGGGCTATCTATCGTCATCCATTCGTAGGGGCGGTCATTGACCGCCCGCGAAAACGCACCGAATTCCAGCATAAATTCCCATCAAATGGCAGCTTTTCGCCGAAAGAAATACGAAAATGGAAACTTCCCCTGCCGGGCGCTCAATGAGCGCCCCTACGAGGTATGACGTTTATGATTTGGAAATTCGATGGAGATTGCCACGCCACTAGGCCCGCAGGCCAGTACAGAGCGCAACCGCCTGAAGGGCGGCTCTTAGCGCGGAGTAGTGTGCGCGCTGGTTCGCAATGACCGGAAATTCGTACTCCCCCTGCCCCAGTGTGCGCACTGGGGCACCCCCCTCATAAATGCGGGGGGCAAGGACGCATACCGCATCGGGCCGCGCACCGCTGCCCAGACAGCTCTACAAATTCCAATTAAGGTTATCGGCTTTAATAAGCTGATCGTGAAATTGTAAATTG
>CAZVDH010000229.1:0-1665 GCA_964625595.1 uncultured Oscillospiraceae bacterium
TCCATTACTGGTAGACAATGGATTTCGGGATGTTTTAATTAAAGATTAGTATAAGATATAAGATATGAGATATGAGATGCGGTTGCGCTCTGTACCGCTCTGCGGCCCAGTAGTGGGGGAATCCCCATCGTACAGCAGACCACACTTCAAAATACGTGTCATTCCGAACCAGTCCGCAGACTGGTGTGGGAATCCCCCTCGTCATTGAGACCGCGTTCTCCTAAAGATGGAGATTGCCACGCCAGTTTGAGAACTGGCTCGCAATGACCCGAAGTTTGAAACCGGGTTCTTCTATCGATGGAGATTGCCACGCCAGTTTGAGAACTGGCTCGCAATGACCGGGAATTCGGGGCGGTTCTCCCGCGGCGAAAAAAAGGGGGCGGAGACCGCCCCCCAGGTGCTTAGCAGCAGCCGCAGCCGTTGTTATTGTTGTCGCAGCAGCCGTTCATATTGCCGCAGCAGCTGAACAGCAGAATCAGAATGATGATCCACCAGCAGCCGTTTCCACCAAAGCAACCGTTATTACCGCACATAGAAGTTACCTCCGCATATTTGGATTGAGCGTCACCGCTCGTTCCATGCTATTCCGTTTCGCCGAATATGTTCCTCCCGCGCCGCTGCCTGTGCCGAATCTGCACAGAACAACGCACTGCGGCTGCCGCCTGGGGCTTGTCCGGCCCACGGCCGTTAAACCCCCGGGCGGCCCTTGCTCTCTGTCCGCTGTCAAGGCCCTGACCTGCCAATTTTAGTCCCTTTTTTCCGCCGTTTTTTATACGGTTTTTACCGGACGGATACGGAAAAAATCCTTGTAATTTACCCAAAAATGTGATATAATTTAGGGTGAACAATTGTGCCTAAAAACAGCCGTTTTTCTGCCTTTTGGGCTGCTTTGGAAGCCCCGGAAATGCGCCCCAAAGCGCTTTCCCGCTTCCCATAGATACAGAGGAAAGGAGCGCAATATGTATTCATCCGCCTATGTGTGGGCAAAGGTCCTCAGCCACATGGAGGAACGCCTTGGCTCCGTAACGGTGTCCGCCTGGTTCGACGACGCGGAGGTGGTGGAGCTGAACGAATCCAACCTGATTCTCTACTCCCCCTCGGACTTCCGCCGGGAGATCATCCGCCGCCGGTGCACGGATTATGTCCAGGATGCCCTGAAAGAGATCTTCAATTCCGATGCCAAGCTCCTGGTATTCGGAGACGCGGAGCGGGACAACTACCTGAAAAAGGAAAAGCCCGCCACCGCCATGGACTTTAACCCCCAGTTCACCTTTGACAATTTCGTGGTGGGCCCTTCCAACCGGTTCGCCCACAGCGCCTCCATCGCCGTATCCAAAAACCCGGGGCAGGTGTATAACCCCCTGTTCATCTACGGCCCCTCCGGCGTGGGAAAAACCCATTTGCTTTACGCCATTGCCAACGGTATCCGCCGCTCTAATCCCGACGCCAACATCGTCTACATCAAGGGCGACGAATTTACCAACGAGCTGATCGCCGCCATCGCCGGGGGCAAGAACGTGGAGTTCCGGAGCAAGTACCGGGAATCCGACCTCTTCCTCATCGACGACATTCAGTTCATCGCCGGACGGGAATCCACCCAGGAGGAATTTTTCCATACCTTCAACAAGCTCTACGAGGAGCACAAGCAGATCGTCATGACCTCCG
>CAZVDH010000230.1:0-1631 GCA_964625595.1 uncultured Oscillospiraceae bacterium
CACAAGTGCGGGGGGCAAGGGCGGCTGCGCCGCCAGCCCTACAAATTCCAATTTCACGATCAGCTTATTAACAGTCGATAACCTGTTTGCCAATTCCTTATCTCAAAAACAGGTGCAGGAGCTTTTCATAGAGCTTCCCTTGATAGGGCTGGTAGCGCATGGGCAGGTCCAGCCAGGTTTTCTTATCCACCATGGATTTTTCGTGGGAAAAGGCCCGGAAGCCCGCCTCCCCGTGGTAGGAACCCATGCCGCTTTTTCCCACACCGCCGAAGCCCATGTTGCTGGTCGCCAGGTGGATGACCACATCGTTGACGCACCCGCCGCCGAAAGAAAGCTCCCGGTTGACCCGGCAGATGTGCGCCCGGTCATGGGAGAACAGGTACAGCGCCAGGGGCCTGTCGGCCTTTTTCAGCGCCGCCACCACCTCGTCAAACCGGTCAAAGGTCAGAATTGGCAGGATGGGGCCAAAAATCTCCTGGCCCATCACCGGGTCCTCCCGGGTGACGTTATCCAGCACCGTGGGAGCGATGCGGAAGCCCGCCGGGTCGGTTTCGCCCCCCGTGACCACCTTGGCAGGGTCAATCAGGCCGCAGAGCCTTCTGAAATGCTTCTCGTTGATGATTTTTCCGTAGTCCGGATTTTCCAGGGGGTGCCCGCCGAACTGCTTTCTGATCTGACTGACCACCTCCGTCACAAAGGCGTCCTTGACGGCGCTGTGGCAGAGCACATAGTCCGGGGCCACGCAGGTCTGGCCGCAGTTGAGGAACTTGCCGAAAACGATCCGCCTGGCGGCAAGCTGAATGTCCGCATCTTGATCCACAATGCAGGGGCTTTTGCCCCCCAGCTCCAGCACGGCGGGGGTCAGGTGCTCCGCGCACCGGCGCAGAACCTCCCTGCCCACCGCCTGGCTGCCGGTGAAGAACACCAGGTCAAAGTTCCCGTCCAGCAGGGCGCTGTTTTCCTCCCGGCCCCCGGTGACCACCGCCACATATTCCGGCTCGAAGCACTCGGAAAGCAAGGTTTCCATAACACGGCTGGTGGCAGGGCTGTAGGCGCTGGGCTTGACGATGGCGGTATTGCCCGCGGCGATGGCGTCAGCCAGGGGGTCCAGGGTCAGCAGGAAAGGGTAGTTCCAGGGGCTCATAATGAGCACATTGCCGTAGGGCACCGGCTGGCGGTAGCTGTGGGAGGCGAACTGGGCCAGGGGGGTCGCCACGGTCCTTGCCCGGGAAAGCCGCCTGACATGGCGGCGCATGTAGGAGATTTCCGACAGCACCAGCCCCGTCTCGCACATGAAGCTTTCATAGTCGCTCTTGCCCAGATCCTCCCGGAGGGCGGCGTGGATGGCAGGCTCATACTTTTTGACGGCGGCGTAGAGCCTGTCCAGCTGGGCCTGGCGGAAAGATACGGGGATGGTGGCCCCGGTTTCATAAAAGGAACGCTGCTTGGAAAGCAATGCGCTGATTCCTTCCTTTGTCACGGTGTTTCACTCCGATCCGTTGTTTTTATAATATGGACTCCGGCTTTGCCTGACAGACAGATAAATTGGAATTTGGCGGGCTGGCGGCGAAGCCGCCCTCGCCCCCCGCATTTATGAGGGGGGTGCCACCAGTTCTCAAACTGGTGGCGGG
>CAZVDH010000231.1:0-1606 GCA_964625595.1 uncultured Oscillospiraceae bacterium
GGGGCAAGGCGTCTGACCACCCGCGCACCTTAACTGCCCGTCAAATTCCAATTTGCCGTACCACAGAACGATACCGAGCGGTACCCAAAAGCAAAGCGATTACACACCACGTTCGTCACGACTTGTCAGCGGCGACTCGCCGCCAAATTCCAATTTGTCGGTTTGCTGCAAAAAGCCGATAACCGAAAGGGATGATTGCGCGGCTTTGTAAATCATTTGTGAATTACATGCCCGGGGGTTGACTTTTTCCGAAAATGGGGTATAGTAAAGACAAATGAATTAGCACTCTCAACGCACGAGTGCTAAACCCGAAAGGAAGGATCGCTGTGAATTTTCAGAATTATACCCAAAAATCTCTGGAGGCCGTCCAGAGCGCACAGAAAATCGCGGTGAATAACGGCCATCAGCAGCTGGAACAGGTCCATATCCTCCTGGCCCTGCTGCAGCAGGAGGGCGGCCTGGTGCCCCAGCTCCTGCGGAAAATGGAAATTACGGTGGAGAGCCTGGAAGCGGCGGCGAATGCCGAGCTGCGGAAGATCCCCTCTGTGAAAGCCAGCCGGGAGGCGGACCGGTTCTACATTTCCGCCGATGCCGACGCGGCCCTGAACGCCGCCGAGGAACGGGCCAAGACCATGCACGACGAGTATGTCTCTGTGGAGCACCTGCTTCTCGGCCTGCTGGAAACCGCCCGGGGCGGGGTCAAAAACCTGTTTTCCACCTATAACATCACCGTCGAGGCCGTGTTAAAGGCCTTGCAGTCCGTCCGGGGCAACCAGCGGGTCACCTCCGACAGCCCGGAGGGCACCTATGACGCCCTGGAAAAGTACGGCACGGACCTTGTCAAGCGTGCCCGGGAGCAGAAGATGGACCCGGTCATCGGCCGGGACGAGGAGATCCGGAACGTGGTGCGGATCCTGTCCCGGAAGACCAAGAATAACCCCGTCCTCATCGGCGAACCCGGCGTGGGCAAAACCGCCATCGCCGAGGGCCTGGCCCAGCGGATCGTGAAGAAAGACGTGCCCAAGAGTCTGCAGGACAAGACCATCTTCTCCCTGGATATGGGCGCCCTGATCGCGGGCGCCAAGTACCGGGGCGAATTTGAGGAGCGGCTGAAAGCGGTGCTGCAGGAGGTCAAGGAGTCCGAGGGCAAAATCATCCTGTTCATCGACGAGCTGCACACCATCGTGGGCGCGGGAAAGACCGAGGGCAGCATGGACGCGGGAAACCTCTTAAAGCCCATGCTTGCCCGGGGCGAGCTGCACTGCATCGGCGCCACCACCCTGGACGAGTACCGCCAGTATATCGAAAAGGACGCGGCGCTGGAGCGCCGGTTCCAGCCGGTACAGGTGGATGAGCCCACGGTGGAGGACACCATCGCCATCCTCAGAGGGCTGAAAGAGCGCTATGAGGTGTTCCACGGGGTGAAGATCGCCGACTCCGCCATCATCGCCGCCGCTACCCTCTCCCACCGGTATATCACCGACCGGTTCCTGCCGGACAAGGCCATTGACCTTATTGACGAGGCCTGCGCCCAGATCCGCACGGAGATGGACTCCATGCCCACGGAGCTGGACGCGGTGTCCCGGAAGATCATCCAGATGGAGAT
>CAZVDH010000232.1:0-1580 GCA_964625595.1 uncultured Oscillospiraceae bacterium
GGGGGCAAGGCGTCTATCCACCCGCGTGCCTTAACTGCCCTACAAATTCCAATTTTCCTGGCTGCTGTTTTCAACCGGCAGCCGAAACCACACTTAGACAAAGAGGGAAAACGAAGTGAACATCCTGGTATTATCCTGCGGCACCGGCGGGGGGCATAACTCCGCCGCGGCTGCCGTGAAAGAAGAATTGCTCCGCCGGGGGCACAGCGTTACCATGCTGAACCCGCTGGAACTGTGCGGCCGGAAAGTGGCGGGGCGGGTGGACAACGCTTACATCTCCCTGGCCCAGACGGCGCCCGGGGCTTTCGGCGCCATCTACGGCCTGGGAAACGCCTACCGCAGGCTCCCCTGGCGGTCGCCTGTGTATTATGCCAACGGCCACGCCTCCGAGGCTCTGGCCGCTTACCTGGCGGAAAACCCTGTGGACGCCATAGTGACCAGCCATCTCTTTCCGGCGGAGATCCTGACATACCTGCGCCTCCACGGCACCCCGGTGCCCAAAACCATTTTCATCACCACCGACTATACCTGCATCCCCTTTATGGAGGAATGCGTGTGTGACGCCTATGTGATTCCGGCAAAGGAGCTCATTGGGGATTTTACGGGGCGGGGCATCCCGGAAGACCGGATCTATCCTCTGGGCATTCCCGTGCGGAAGCATTTTCTGGAAACGGGGACCAAAGAACAGGCCAAGGCGGCTCTGGGACTGGATATGGACAAACGGTATCTGCTGGTATCCGGGGGCAGCATCGGCGCGGGGAAGCTGGAAAAGGCCCTGGCCCTGCTGTGCGGTATTACAAAAGGAACGTCCTTTTCTCCCATTGTCATCTGCGGAAACAACACCTCCGTACTGGGACATCTGGAAAAGCGTTACGGCTCCCAGGTGCGCCTTATGGGCCAGACGGACCGGATGGCGGAATACCTCCGGGCCTGCGACCTGTACTTTACAAAGCCCGGGGGGCTTTCCACCACCGAAGCGGCGGTCATGGAGGTGCCCCTGGCGCTGCTGCCGCCCATTCCCGGCTGCGAGTCCCGGAACCGGCGGTTTTATACGATTGAGGGTATGGCGGAGGCGGTGGAGCCCAACGAGAAGGATCTGCAACGGGTTCTTGCCCTGCTGGACAGCCCGGAGCATTGGGAGCGGATGCGGGAAAACCAGCGCCGGGTCATCCCCAAGGACGCCGCCCAAAGAATCAGCGATCTGGCTGAGCAGGGCTCAGAGCCAAGCCGTGACGAGCCTGGTCTGTAATCGTTCCCACCCTAACCCGCTCGGTATCGTTTTGTGGTTCAACGAATTGGAATTTGACGGGCTGTTTGATGAATGGTTTGCGGGCCGATGCAGAACACGCCAAGGGCTCCCTTGTGTAAAGGGAGCTGTCGCGAAGCGACTGAGGGATTGTGCAGTAAAATGTTTTAAAACTGACAACGAATCGGCGAAAAGGGACCGCAAAGGACACTGTCCGTTCTGACGATGGGTAGATTGGGAAGTCCAACGTTACAACCCCTCAGTCAGCTACGCTGACAGCTCCCCTTGCACAGGCAATGTCATTAACTTAAGGAAGAAGTCAAATAGGCTTACT
>CAZVDH010000233.1:0-1552 GCA_964625595.1 uncultured Oscillospiraceae bacterium
AATTCGGTACATTTTTGCGGGCGGTCAATGACCGCCCCTACGAATGGATGACGATGGGCAGCCCGGAATTCGATGGAGATTCCCAGGTCAGTAGTGCGCACTGGTTCGTAATGACACGTTCTGACGATGCGCTAAATCCCAAGTTGCCTACAAAAAACAAAAAAAGAATCAGACAAATGAAATGTTTCTCTCTTGAAAGCTGTGATTAAATGAAAAAGTATCTTCGCCCCCTGTCCTATGTCCTGACGGCCCTGGCTGCCGCCGGGCTGACCTTTGCCCTCACCCTGAACTTCTGCCAGGATTCCAAGCTGGACCAGCTGGAAAACCTCATCACGGAAAAGTTTATCGGAGAATCGGATACCGTGAAGATGGAGGATGCCGCCGCAAAGGCAATGGTGGAAGCCCTGGATGACCGGTGGAGCTACTATATCCCGGCATCCCAGTATGAAGCCCATATGGAGCAGATGAACAACGCCTATGTGGGTATCGGCATTACCATACAGCAGGAGGAGGGCGGTATGCGGATCATGGAGGTCTACGCCGGAGGGCCGGCGGAGGAAGCGGGTCTGCAGCCGGAGGATGTGATCACCGCCGTGGACGGCACCGACATTCGGGGCCTTTCCGCCGCCGAGACCCGGGAGCTGGTCCGGGGCAAGGAGGGGACCCAGGTGGCCATCACCCTGGAGCGGGACGGCGTGACCCTGGAAAAGAGCGTGACCCGGGAAAAACTGGAAACTCCGGTTGCGGCGGGGGAAATGCTCAGCGGAAATGTGGGCCTTGTGACCATTGAAAATTTCGATGCCCGGTGCGCCAGCGAGACCCGGCAGGCAGTGGACAGCCTCCTGGAGCAGGGCGCCAAGGCACTGATTTTTGATGTGCGGAATAACCCCGGCGGGTATGCCTCCGAGCTGGTGGAGGTGCTGGACATGCTCCTGCCGGCAGGAGAAGTGTTCCGGACGGTAGACTACACCGGTAAAGAGCGGGTTGACTACTCGGATGAAGCGTGTCTGGATGTACCTATGGCGGTGCTGGTGAACGGAAACTCCTATTCCGCGGCGGAATTCTTCGCGGCGGCCCTCCAGGAGTATGAAAAGGCCGTCATCGTCGGCGAGCAGACCGTGGGAAAGGGGTATTTTCAGAATACTTTCCGCCTGCCCGACGGCTCCGCGGTGGGTTTGTCCACGGGCAAGTATTTCACCCCCAAAGGCCGGAACCTGGCAGGAGTGGGCGTTACGCCGGATGTGGCGGTTCCGGTGGAGGGGGAAACCGCCGCGCTGATCTACTATAAACGCCTGACGCCCCAGGAGGATCCCCAGATCCAGGCGGCTTTGGAATGCCTGAAATAAACTCAACACCCGGCGCAGTCTTACCATTGTAAGGCAGCGCCGGGTGTTGGTATTGGACATTTTTCTATGTACATATCGGCTTAATGCAGCGGCTCAACAAATTGGAATTTGCAGAGCTGTTTAGGTAGAGGTGTGCGGGTAGATGCGGTACACGGCAAGGGCTCCCCTGTGTAAGGGGAGCTGTCAGCGTAGCTGACTGAGGGGTT
>CAZVDH010000234.1:0-1534 GCA_964625595.1 uncultured Oscillospiraceae bacterium
TTTTTCTGTTTGCTGCATAAAGCCGATAGCCTAAATTGGAATTTGTCGGGCAGTTTGGGCAGTGGCAAGCGGTGCCGATGCGGTACGCGCGTCCTTGCCCCCCGCACTTGTGAGGGGGGTGCCCCAGTGCGCACACTGGGGCGGGGGGAGTACGAATTCCCGGCAGCAGTGCGTCAAACAGTATTATCTTTCTGTGTTTGCCGTCCTTATTCTTCATGCCTTTTTGTGAAAGATATGTGGGCGACGGGCTCCCCCCGTCACCAGTGTGCGCACTGGTGACACCCCCCTCGTAAACGCGGGGGGCAAGGCGTCTAACCGCCCGCGCGCCTTAACTGCCCGCCAAATACCAATTTATCGGCCAATGGAGTAAAACCGATAAACGTAATTTCCTATATGCAATTGCCAAGTACCGCTCTTGTTTGGTCGGCGTTGCGGAAAATTACTTCCCGCATAGCGTCCAGGCTTTCAAATTTCTGCTCCGGGCGGATAAAATCGTGAAATTCCAGGGTCAGCTCCCGGCCGTACAGCTCTCCGCTGTAATCCAGAAGCCAGCTTTCCACGGTCACCGACTGCCCGTCCACGGTAGGCCGCAGGCCCAGGTTGGTCACGGCGGGAAAAGTCCCCTCGGGCAGCCGGGCCACGCAGGCGTACACCCCGAACCTGGGCTTTGCCAGTTCCTCCGGGAACGCCATGTTGGCGGTGGGAAAGCCCAGCTTGCGGCCCAACTGCTTTCCATGGCGCACCGTGCCGGTGAGCCGGTAGGGATGCCCCAGGAATTTTGCCGCCCGGGCCATATCCGCCGCCTCAATCAGGCCCCGGATATGGGTGGAGGAAACCCGAATCCCCTCCAAAAGCTGCTCCGGCACCACGGCAAAGGGCAGGCCCCGTTCCCGGCAGAACGCGGAAAGGCTGTCCGCGCTCCCCTCCCCCAGGCGGCCAAAGCGGAAATCCTCCCCGCAGACGAACCCGGCGGCGCCCTGGTCTTTCATCAGGTTTTCCAGAAAGGTGACCCAGGGGGTGTCCTGGAGGACCCGGTCAAAGGGCAGGGTCACAACGCTGTCCATGGCGTAGTCCACGGTCAGCAACCGCTCCCGGTCCTCCGGGGTATTGATAAGGCCCGGGGCGGCGCCGAAAACCAGGGCGTCCGGGTGGTTTGCGAAAGTCACCACGCCTGCCCGGGTGTGATGCTCCCCTGCCAGATCCCGGCAGGCCCGGAGCAGGGCCTGGTGGCCAATGTGCACCCCGTCAAAAAAACCCAGGGCATAAATCGTTTTGTCCATAGGAAACCTCGTAATGTTTGTGAGCTGAGTAGGTTTACAATAACCGGAAATTCGGGTGTGTGAATCCCCGTCGTACAGCAGGTAGCGTTCTCAAATAAAGTGTCATTCCGAAGAGTAGACCGATGTCACTGGTGTGGGAATCTCCCTCGTCATCGAAACCGCATACTCCTAAAGATGGAGATTGCCACACCAGTGTGAGCACCAATGTCATTAAGTTAAGAAATTCGATAAAATGATTGTTAAGGTTATCGGCT